>CASFKR010000076.1 GCA_949295265.1 uncultured Verrucomicrobiota bacterium
CGGGACACTCCCCCGCCCCGTCTCTGCCACCGCGGAGCCGCTCACGCTGGGCGCGCCCGCCTCCGCGTACACGCCCAAACACACGCCCGCGGCAGCGCCTGCGCCTGCAGCACCCACCCCCGCCGCTGAGCCCGACCCGCCCGAGCGCCATCCCGACCCGGCGCACCCCGGGCACCTGCTCGTGGAATCGCCCGCGCACCCGCATGTGCCCGCGCATTCCGACCCGCTTCCCGTCAAGCGCCCCGCCCCGGAGCCCACCCCGCTCGCGCCCCTCGCGCCGCAACTCAATCCCGTCCGGATGCTGCTGCGCGGCATCGGCTCCGCCGCCGTCAAATGGTGGAAGGGCGTCCGCCTCACCGTGCGCACCACGCTCGAGCGCATCGCCGCCGCGAACGAAGAAGCCAGGGCGCTCAAAAACGATCCCGAGGCCATGCCCGCCGCCAAACTGCCGGTCAAACGGCTGCGCCTCTCGCGGCGCGGGCGCATCACCATCTGCTCCGCCGCCGGGGTGCTGGCGCTGCTCATCGTAATCGTCATCGCCGTCACCTGGAAGGGTGAAGACACGCCCGCCGAAACCCGGACGGTCTCCGTGGAAAACACCGGCAGCGCACCGGCGGAGGAAACCCGGCCGGCGGAGGAGCAGCCGCTCGAATCGGCGCTCCCGCCGCCGCCCGTGCAGCGCGCACCGGTGGAAATCGCCCCCATTTTCCTGCCGCCGTACACCTTCGCCAGCTAGCCGGCAACCCCGAATTCCGCACTGCCTTATGGCTCTCCATCGTCTGCACACCCCCCTGAAAGAGGAAGATGTCCGCGCCCTCGCTGCGGGCGATACCATCCTGCTGTCCGGCACCATCCATACGGGGCGCGACCGCTTCCACAAACACCTCGGCGAGGGCGGCGCCTGCCCGTTTTCGCTGCAAGGCGGCATCCTCTTCCACTGCGGCCCCGTCGTACGCCGCACCGAAACCGGCAGCGGCTGGGAAGTCGTCTCGGCGGGCCCCACCACGAGCGCCCGCGAAGAGCCGTACATGGCTGACATCATCGCGCAGTACGGGGTGCGCGCCATCGTGGGCAAAGGCGGCATGGGAGCACGCACGCTGGCCGCCTGCCGGGAAAACGGCTGCGTCTATCTGCAAGCCGTGGGCGGCGCAGCCGCCTTGCTCGCCGAGTGCATAAAATCCGTCACCGGCGTTCATTTTCTGGACGCATTCGGCGCGACGGAAGCCTCGTGGACGCTCGAAGTGGAGGATTTTCCGGCGCTCGTCGGCATGGATGCACACGGGCGCTCGCTCTTCGCGGAAGTGGAGGCTGCCTCCCGCGCCACCCTCGAAACGCTTTGCGGGACGTCCCCGGCGCCGTCGGCGCCGCCCGCACATTGACTTGGTTCCCGCCCGCGTCTATCATGACGGGGCGGGTTTCCACCATTCTCAAACGCCATCTGTTCATACCTTGCCATGTCCTCTTCTCCCCTGATTGCCGGTTTCGGCGAAATCATGCTCCGTCTCTCCCCGGACGGAAAACTGCGTCTCACCCAGGTTTTGCCCGGCTCGCTGCGCGCGACCTTCGGCGGCGGCGAAGCCAACGTCTGCGTCTCGATTGCCCGGCTGGGCATGGGCTCGCGCTTTCTGACGGCGCTCCCGAAGAATCCGATTGCCGATTCGCTCATCACGGAACTGCGCGGCATCGGCGTGGATACGACGCGCATCCTGCGCACGGACGGCGGGCGCGTCGGCATCTACTATGCGGAGACGGGCGCGAACCAGCGCGGCTCCTCCGTGGTGTACGACCGCGCCGGCTCTTCCGCGGCGCTCACCCCGGCGGACGCCTATGATTTCGATGCGATGCTCGAGGGCGTCACGTGGCTGCACCTCTCCGGCATCACGCCCGCCATCTCCGCCGAAGCCTGCGCCGCCAACCAGGCGCTTGCCGAACAGGCCGCCGCCAAAGGCATCAAGATTTCGCTGGACCTGAACTTCCGCAAAAAACTCTGGAAGTGGCAGCCGGGCACCGAGCCGCGCGCCCTCGCCCGCGAGCACATGACGCGCCTCGCCGCGCTGGCCGACGTGCTCATCGGCAACGAGGAAGACGCCTCCGACGTCTTCGGTATCAAGGCGGAAGGCACGTCCGTTGAATCCGGTACCATCAATTCCGCCGCCTACACCGATGTGGCGCGCAAACTCCATGCGGCCTTCCCGAAAGCCGCCTACGTGGCCATCACGCTGCGCGAAAGCCACTCCGCCGATTTCAACGGCTGGGGCGCCATGCTCTACGACACCGCCGCAGACACCGCCCATCTGGCGCCGCTCACCCCGGCGGGCGAATACCGTCCCTACGAAATCCGCAACATCGTCGACCGCATCGGAGGCGGCGACTCCTTCTCGGGCGGGCTCATCTTCGCGCTCAATTCCGAAAAGTGGTGCGCCCCCGCCCAGGCCATCGCCTTCGCGGTCGCCGCCTCCTGCCTGAAGCACTCCATCTACGGCGATTACAACAACGTGACGGAAGCCGAAGTGGCGGCCCTCGTCGGCGGCAACGCCTCCGGCCGCGTCTCGCGCTGAGCCGTATGCGCTCCCGGCTGCCGCAGTGCGGGCGCCCGCCCGCCCCGCACGGCGGCAACCGCTGTTCCCCCTCCCTGCGTCCCTGCTCCCCTCCCCCCCGGCATGCCTGTCGTCAAGTTTCTCCTCTCGCTCCTCCTGCTCATCGCCTTCATGGTCGCTTCTCCCTTCGTGGTCAATGCGGTCCTCGTCGTATGGGACGAACAGCACAACCCGTATGTGCAACCCTATGCGATTCATGCGAGTTCCGGAGAAGCGCGGGAAGGCCTAAACCGGCGCCTCTTCCAGGAAATCCGGTTCCCGTCGACCGGCATGCGCGTCCAGCTCGAGGTAATGGACATCGCCAACGAGCAGATTACGCAGATCGCCTCCTCCATCTCCGGTACGCTCCACCTCTATTCGCTGCCGGACAAAGCGGACGCCGCGCCGGGTCCCCGCCCCTCGGAGAAAGCGCAGCCCGTGCTCTCGTATCCCTTCCAGCTCACGCCGGTGGAAACCCGTTCCTATTTCACCGAAAAAGTTGTTTCGCACGCCGACCGGCAGGCTGCCACCACGGCCCTTCAGGATCTGGAGCCGGTGGAACGCTACAACGTTGTCTACGCACTCGTGCCCGCGGAGGGCGTCGCAGGCACCACGGCGGAGGGTCTGGCTCTGGGCGATTTGCACTTTGACGTTTCCGCCCCTTTCGAGTTCGACATCGAGATCGAAGGCAAACTCCCGGACGGCACGCAGCTCGGCTTCGCCTATTCCCGCGCCAAGCGGACCCTCTTCTGAGCCGCCGGTTTCCGCCGGCCCGGACGCCAGCGTGGCGCGTCAGCCCTGGGAGAGAAGGGTGACGGTTCCGCCGTAAAAGTAGGCGCCCCACCCGATGGTGAAGAGGGCGTCGCCGTACAGCGCGTGTTCGATGCCGGAGAAGAGCAGCGACTGCGACTTCCGGTACGTCTGCAGGAAGAGCAGACCGCCGATAAACGTGAAGAACACCGCCCACAGGTTGTGGAAAACGATGTGCCCGTAACTGAACACCAGCGCACCCGCCAGCAGAGAACGGCGGGGTGACCCGAACAGAGGCGCAAACACAGCCTCGTGAAACCAGCGGTACAAAACGCCCTGCGCCGCCACCGACAGCACCGGGTACGCCGCCATCACAAACAGCCAGAAGCGCGGACTCCGCCGCGGAAAGCCGAAAAGCATCTGCGGTTGATGCAGGGCGAGGAGCGCGGTCAGCACCGCGAAAAAGACGGCCCATCGCATCAGCATGCCGCGCCACTGCGCCGCCGGAACCCCGAGCCGGAACAGCGTGCGCCAGCCCACCATGCCGCGCGCCGCGCACGGCACGAGAACCGCCACCGCCAGCAGAAGTAGCGTCAGGATGACCCACGTGCGGACCTGAATCCCCCAGGTGCGGGCAATCCAGGCGGGTGCAAAGGCGAGCACCGAAGGCACGCCGAAATAGAGCGCGGCCCACGCCGCAAACAGCCACGCCTTGCGGGTGCGGCTCAGCGGTGCCGGGACGGCGGTGGAAGGGTGCTGTGTCTGCATCATCATGGGTTGCTCCTTGCGGTTATCCGCCGCGCGTCCGCCGCTCCAACGAACGCACGTGCAGGTCGGCGCCTTCGACCGTGAAGCGCACATTCCACGCGCCCCAGGCCAGACCATATTCGCGCGGCGGCGCAGCGGGCGCCGTTTCTGCGGCGTCCGCAGGTGCGGCGTGCCGGTAGGCGGGGCGCGGATCGTGCGCCAGCACCGCCAGGAGCGGCTCGCGCTCCTCCGGGGCGAGGCGCATCAGCAACTCCGGCGGAAACGTCACCGCCAGCGTGGCGGCCGGTGCCTCCGGCGCAAATCCGCCGGTCGCCTCCGGAACGCAATCCGCGTACGGCACATACGGCTTGATGTCGTAAATCGGCGTGCCGTCCGCCAGGTCGGCGCCGCCCACAAGCAGGGTCGGCCCCTCCGGCCCCTCCGGCTGCACCGCCAATAGCCGCACGCAGGAAAGTCCCAGCGGATTGGGACGGAACGGCGAGCGCGTCGCAAACACGCCGAGCCGCCGGTTGCCGCCCAGCCGGGGCGGCCGCACCGTGGGGTGCCACCCGGCTTCGCAATGCTGCGAAAAGCCCCAGATCAGCCACACGTGCGAAAAGGCTTCGAGCCCCCGCAGCGCCTCCGCCGCGCGGTACGGCGGTTCAAAGACGACGGTTCCTCGCAGCCCAAGGATGAGGCCGCTCTGACGGGGAATGCCGAATTTTTCCGGGAACGGAGTCCGGATGTGCGCGATGGGCCGGAGCGGCAGCGCCACGGAAGCGTCTGCGCCGCCGCTCATGCGGCCACCCTCCGGCGGCGGGCGCGGTGGATGCGCCACGCCAGCAGGCGCCCCCGCAGTCCGCGAGAGCGCAGCCCGTCTCCCATGAGCGTCAGCGTCACCGCCGTCAGAATGAAAGCGATGCCCAGCACGATATGCCCCGTAATGGCCTCCTGAAAGAGGATGACCCCGAACACGACCGCCGTCACCGGTTCGAGCGCGCCGACAATCGAGGTCGTCGTGGGCCCGATGCACCGAACGGCGGCCGCAAGCGTCATGAGCGGGCAAATGGTGGAAACGAGCGCATTGCACAGCACGAGCACGTAATCGCGCCCCTGCGGCAGGATCCACCGGATGGCCGTTTCCGGTCCGCCCGCAAAGCTGTGCGCCACGATGCAGAGCAGACAGAACACCATCGCGTGGAACGTCAGCTGCAACGCATGGAAGCGCTCCAGATGCGCCTTGTTGACGATGATGATGTACACCGCATAGGTGAGCGCGGAAAGCATCGAAAGCCAGAAGCCCGGCCACGAGAAATGCGCGCCGCCGCCCGGGCTCGAGAGCAGCAGGAGCCCCGGCACCGAGAGCAGGAGCGCGAGCCACGTCATCCAGCCCGCGCGCTCCCGGAAGCAGAGCGCCATCAGCGCCGCCACCAGGATGGGATAGACGAAGAGGATCGTGCAGGCAAGCCCGGAATCCATGCAGGTGAACGCCGTGTAGAGCGAAAGCGAAGAACCCGCAAACAGTACGCCGAGCATCGCCATCACGCCCGCTTCGCGCCGCGTAAGGCGAAAATCAAGACGCTGGCGGACCAGCAGCAGGGCGAGCAGCACAATCGTCGTCAGAAACCGATGAAACAGCACCGAATGCGGATGGAGTCCATCGGCATACAGATATTTGCTCCAGATGGGATTCGTCCCATACGAAACGGCCGATAAAACGGCGGCCGCAATCCCTTTGACCCGATTGTTCACGGCTGAAAAAGCATCAGGAAGGTTGGGAAGAAACCGGTTCGAAGGCGCACACGCGCGCAAGTGCCAGCGCGAGCGCCTCCGCAACCGCCTGGCGGCAGATTTCGCTCCGGGAGCCCTGCAGCGAGAGCCGCACCGATCCGGCGCGGCCGAGCCGGTCCGCCCAGCCCAGATAAACCGTACCGACGGGTTCCGGGCTCAAGCCGTCCGGAAGGGGCCCCGCCTGCCCCGTCACCGAAAGCGCCACATCGCAGCCGAGCGCACGGACGGCGCCGCGCGCCATCGCCTCCGCCACGGGCGCGGAAACGGGGCCGCACGTCTGCACGAGGTCCGCGGGGACGCCCAGGAGTTTCTCCTTGACGGCGACCGCATACGAGACGATGCCGCCGTGGAACCAGTTCGACGCGCCGGAGCGGCTTGTCATCGTTGCCGCCAGCGAACCGCCGGTGCAGGACTCCGCCGTCCCGATCCGCAGATGCCGCGCCAGACAGGCTTCCGCCAGTTTCAGGAGAGCTTCCGAAAGGGTGTCTGTGCGCATGGGGTTACGGGTTGCGGGCTGCGGCGGTCTGAAGAAGCCGCTCGATGAGAATGGGTGCCGTCTCCTCCGCGTCGAGGCCGTGGACCGCCGCGCGGAAGGCGGCATCCTCGCGGAGGCGGAGCAGTTCAGGCCCCAGTTTGCGGGGGCTGAGGCGCTCTTCGCGCGCCAGCAGCTGCCGGAGCGGGTCGGTGCGGCGCAGCGCCGGGGTACCCCAGATAAACTGGTCGCTGAGGGCTTCAAAGGCGGAGCCGGAAGCGTAGAGAATATTGTCGAACCGGTCAATCCGGATATCAAGCGCATCGCGCCGGTCGTAGAGATAGCCGCGGATGCTCTCTTCGAGCGCACCGGCCGGTTCTTCCTCGCCGATGACCGTCTCGTTGAAATCGGTCCAACTCAGATCGAAATCCAGCAGAAAGGTCTGCACGCCGGGTCCGGACGCGTCCTGAAAGCCCTGACGCTGCGCGGGATAAAAGCCGTTGACCACGTAAACCGGCGGCTGCTCCGCCCCGTGCGCGTGGTCGTGTCCGCACGAGCAGGTGTGGCCGTGCCCGTGCGCGTGGTCCGGGGCTTCGAACGGGGAGACGAAGAAATCGAGCGCCAGTTCTTCAGCCCCGCGCAGGCACCAGCGCAGCAGCAGTTCATCCGGCACAAGCCCGAACTGCTCCAGCGCCTGCGCGGCCGGGAGGAGCCGCCCCGCCGCCAGCACCGCGTCGAGCGGCTCTCCGAACGCCGCCTCGAAGGCGCCTGCGACGTCCGCATCCAGCGGCCATTCCTCGGGCCGCTGCGCGAGGCTTACGCGCGCCAGCCGCCCGATCTGCCGGTCGTAATAGCCGCCGGCCGCCAGCTCCGCGCCGTGGATGCGCCGCATGCCGTGCACGCGGACCCCCGCCTGCGCCAGAAGGTCGCCGACGGCGCTGACCACGGCCTGGGAGCCCATGGCGTGCGGTTTGAGATATGCAAATGCCCGATTGCGCATGATGTGCGGCCTCCCCGCCTCAGAGCGGGAGCGGTTGGTGGGTGAACGCCTGCTCGCCCGAAACGAAGGGGGCGACAATCTGCCCCTGCCCGCGCAGAAGCCACTTGTAGGTCATCAGCCCCTCGAGGCCGACCGGCCCCCGCGCATGGAGCTTGCCCGTGGCGATGCCCACTTCGGCGCCCAGACCGAACCGGAAGCCGTCGGCAAAACGCGTCGAGCAGTTCCAGAAGACGTCCGCCGAGTCGACCGCCGCCAGAAAATGCTCCGCCGCCGCACGGTCTTTCGTGATGATGGCGTCGGTGTGGCGGGAGCCGTGCT
The DNA here is from genome assembly GCA_949295265.1 of uncultured Verrucomicrobiota bacterium. Classification (GTDB taxonomy): domain Bacteria; phylum Verrucomicrobiota; class Kiritimatiellia; order RFP12; family UBA3636; genus JAEDLN01. Next base: position 7,655 of record CASFKR010000076.1, read on the forward strand.
CGTTGATGTGGCGGATGGCTTCATCCTCCGAATCGACCACCTTGACGGAGAGGATGAGGTCGAGATACTCGGTATCCCAGTCGCGGCTGGACACCGCCTCGCAGGGAATCAGCGCGCAGGTGCGGCGGTCGCCGAGGAGGCGCACGCCGCGCGCGTCCATCGCGCCCTTGAGCGCGGGAAGCACCGTACCGGCGATGTCCGCATGCACGAGCAGCGTCTCGATGGCATTGCAGGTGGCGGGGGCCTGCGTCTTGGCGTCCACGGCGACGCGCACAGCCATTTCCGGATCGGCGTCGCGGTCGATGTAGAGGTGGCAGATGCCTGCAGAGTGCCCCATCACGGGGATACGGGTGCTCTCCTGAATCTGGCGGACAAACTCGTTGGAACCGCGCGGAATGATCAGGTCGATATAGCGGTCGAGCGAGAGCATTTCGTGCACGTCTTCGCGGCTTTCGAGGAGCGAGATCCAGCCCTCGGGAAGTCCCGCGGCAACCGTCGCCGACTGCACGATGCGGCAGAGCTCGCGATTCGTGTGCAAGGCTTCGCGGCCGCCTTTCAGGAGGCACGCATTGCCGCTCTTGAGGCACAGCGAGGCAATCTGCACGAATGCGTCTGGACGCGATTCGAACACCACGCCGATGACCCCGATGGGACACGATACGCGCTCCAGCACGAGCCCCGGCGAAAGCTCCGTCCGCAACGTCGCGCGGCCGACCGGGTCGGGCAGCGCACGCAGCGAACAAAGCCCCTCGGCGAGCCCCTCGAGTTTGCGCGCATCCAGCGACAGGCGGTGGAGCAGCGGGGCGGCCAGCCCGGAATGGCGGGCCGCTTCCAGGTCTTTCTGATTGGCGGCGGCAATGGCGGGCGCCTCGGCCCGCAGCGCGTCCGCAAGGGCGGTGAGCGCCGCATCGCGCGTTTCGCGGGACGTAAGCGCCAGCGCACCGGCTGCGGTACGCGCCGTCCGGGCAATGTCGGTCAGTGTCATGTGTGTCGAAACAGAAAAAGCGGTGAAAAGAGAAGAGGAAAAAAAGGGAAAACGGCGGAGGCGGTGCGCCTAGGCGATGGGGCGGAACCGGACGCGCACCGGCTTGTCGGCCGCCTCGCCGAATCGGCGGCGGCGGTCTTCATGATACTCGGAATACGACCCTTCGAACCACGTGACGTGCGAATCCCCTTCGAACGCCAGAATGTGGGTCGCAATGCGGTCGAGAAAATACCGGTCGTGCGAGACAACCATGACGCAGCCGCCGAAATCCTGCAAGCCTTCTTCGAGCGAGCGCAGCGTGGCGACGTCCAGGTCGTTCGTCGGTTCATCGAGCAGCAGCAGGTTGCCGCCCGCGCGCAGCAGTTTGGCGAGGTGCACGCGATTGCGCTCGCCGCCCGAGAGCATCCCGACTTTCTTCTGCTGATCCGGGCCCCGGAAATTGAAGCGCGTGCAGTAGGCGCGGCCGTTCATCATCTGCTTGCCGGCAAGCGAGACGAACTCCGTGCCGCCGGTGATTTCCTCGTAGACCGTGTGGTCCGGATTGAGCTCGTCGCGCAGCTGGTCCACGTAGGAAAGCTCGACGGTCGAACCGACCTCCAGCGTTCCGCCCAGCGGCTTTTCCTTGCCGGTCAGGAGCTTGAATAGCGTCGTTTTGCCCGCGCCGTTGCCGCCGATGACGCCCACGATACCGCCGCGCGGCAGGTCGAAACTCAGGTTCTCGAAAAGCAGCTTGTCGCCGAAGCCCATCTTGAGGTCGCGGGCGCGGACCACCAGATCGCCCAGGCGCGGTCCCGGCGGAATGCGGATGCGCAGTTCCTCCTCGCGCGTGTCGACCTGCTGCGCCGCCAGCTCTTCGTAGCGGCGGATGCGCGCCTGGCTCTTGGCGTGGCGGCCCGAGGGGCTCGTATGCACCCAGCGCAACTCCTCCTCGAGCATCTTGCGGCGCGAATCCGACTGCTTCTGAACGCGTTCGAGATACGCCTGCTTCTGCTCGAGCCAGGCCTCGTAGTTGCCCTTGTAGGGATAGGTGTGTCCGCCGTCCAGCTCGAGAATCCATTCCGTCACATTCGAGAGGAAATAGCGGTCGTGCGTGACGACGATGAGCGTCCCGCGAAAATCCTTGAGATACGCCTCGAGCCACGCCACGCACTCGGCGTCGAGGTGGTTCGTCGGCTCGTCCAGCAGGAGAATATCCGGGTTGGAAAGCAGCAGGCGCGCCAGTGCCACGCGGCGTCGCTCGCCGCCCGAAAGGGGCGCCACCGGAGCGTCGGCGGGCGGAAGGCGCAGCGACTCCATCGCCATCTCAATCTGGTGATCGAGTTCCCAGAGGTCCTCCTGGTCGATGGTGTCCTGGAGCCGCCCCATTTCCGCGTTGAGCTTGTCGAGCTGCCCGTCGTCCGTCACCTCGCCCAGCAAGCCGCAAATTTCGTCATAGCGGTCGAGCAGCGCCTGCTTTTCCGCGGCGCCTTCGCGGACGATTTCCTCGACCGTCTTGGCGGGGTCGAGCACCGGCTCCTGCGGCAGGTAGCCCACCTTGGTGCCCGGCGGAATGATGCACTGCCCCATGTATTCCCTGTCGAGCCCCGCCATGATTTTCAGAAGCGTGGACTTGCCCGAGCCGTTGACGCCGATGACGCCGATATGGGCGCCGTGAAAAAACGACAGATGGACGTCCTCGAGCACCGTTTTGGTGCCATGCTGTTTGGTCAGCGCAATCAGCGAAATCGCATATTCTCCGGCCATGAAAACCTCAATCAAGCGGGATCGGATGACAGAAAAGAAACGGAAAGAAAAAGGGAAAAAGCGGCCCCGAACGTAAAAAGGCCGGGAGTCCCCTCCCGGTCTTTTCGAGTGCCCGGGCCGCTGTCCGATTGTGGGGCTGTCGGCACCGGGGAGCGTTGCTGCGGGAATCCTCAGTTCCCGCTGTCCTGGGTCAAGGCGTCCACGAGCTCCTGGCGCGTCTGAGCCGCCAGCACCTTCTCGCGGACGCGGCGGTTCGCGAGCTGCCGCGTCACCGCCGCCAGAAAACGGATGTGCGAATTGGAATCGCTCGGCGGCGAAAGCGTCGCAATGAAGATGTTGGCCGGTTCGCCGTCAAGCGTCTCAAAAGGCACCCCTTCCTGAGAGATGGCAATCATCGTGATGAGCCGGTCCACGAGTTCCGTCTTGGCATGCGGAATCGCCACGCCATACTGCATGCCCGTGGACATCTTGCCTTCGCGCTCAACGAGCGCATCCAGCACGGCATTGCGCTGTTCGCCGGCAATAATCCCGCAGGAGACGGCCGTGTCCGCCAGCTCCGCCAGAACACCCGGCTTGTCCGTCGCCTTCAGATTCGGGACGAAATTGATTTGTTCCAGCAGGGTTCCAAGGTCTTTGATCGGTTCGTTCACAGGAAAATCTCCTCGGGTTACGGCTGCATGACAGCCAATCCAACCGTTGCAAGGCGATATTCTTCCAAAATTGCCTTGCGTTGTCCATATGAGAATCCAACAGAAACCCAATCCTTTGCGGAACTTTCAGCGGGCCCGCCTCTGCCGGTTGACGCCCCTTTACAATACGGCACGCGCGCCGCGCGTACGGGCGGCAACAGGCTGGCGGAGGACCCGCCGGCCTACGGCTCGGCATTGATGCGTCGGCGGTCGATGGTGAAGTCATAAAGCAGGTGAACCGTCTCCGTGCCGTTGTTCAAGACGATGGTTTGCGGAGCGTGCTGCACTTCGCGAACAGGCGGCCGACGCCCCGCCTTCTTCTGGCAAAGCCGGACAACCCCATTCGTATTCTTATCCCAAATCAGCCGGTCCGCGTCCGCAGGAAGCGCAATGACTTCACCTGCTGCCCGGCGACAAGACAGATCATTGCGGCGAAACCTTCAAACGTTCAGACATGAAACGTTCTTCCACGGTCCAACGTTCATCCGCAAGAGAATAGGACACATGAAAGCGTCCCCGCCGTGAATTCTCCTTTCCGGACTGGATGTGGAGTTTTTGTTCCTTCTGATTCAACGTGCAGGAAATGGAATCAATCCAAACTGGGTTCGGGCGTTGGTTCGGCATCAACGTCTCAAATAAGAACGATTTCTCCGCCAGAAGACGTCCCCCCTGCAAACTTTCATCTCCTGTCCTAAAAACAAAATCGGAAGATGGCTGAATGTGCGGCTGATGCGGAAGACCAAAAGCAATAATTCGAAATGTCAGCCTGGAGGGTTGACGTTGCTGAGAAACAATAATCCAAAAAACAATGCCTCCCGGCTCATTTGGAACTAAGGCTGTAAATGGTCCCGGCTCCGGTATTGTACCAAACCAGTCCAAATAACAATACATGCCAAGAGTTGATTCCGCTTCTCCGGTCTTTTTCTGTTTTACCATCAATCCAATCTTTCCCATCCTTTGATTCTCCACCCAGTGAATCGGGCTGCTCAGCATCGCCTTCCTCATTACCTCGAATGCGGGATTTTGAAAAATATGCTCCCTTTCTGCCTGGGAAAAATGACGCTTCCATTGCCGTTCAATCCAAATGACGCCACTTTCGTCCTCTGTCGAAAACTGCGCCTCCGAAATCCGTGCGGCATCGGCATGTTCTCCTCCTGCTGTTTCAGCACAGAGAGAGAGCAAAAGCAAAAGGAAGATTGAACGGCTTTTCATGGAATAGGAAAATAAAACAAAGAAGACACAAATTCATATGGTTTAGCGCCAAAGCTAGACAATAAACCATCGATTGAACCTAAATTCGGCAGTTGGATGATGAAAATCATCTCTTGAGACGATGATTTTACGCCCGCTTCCGTCATTTCGGAAGCGGGTTTCTCTTTTCGACTTATC
>CASFKR010000077.1 GCA_949295265.1 uncultured Verrucomicrobiota bacterium
CGGCGGCCGCTTGCGGGCGCCGCCGTGCGCGTGACGTCCGATGCCGAAGCGGCTTTTGCTTCGGCCCCGGAGGCGCCGGACCGCGCCGTCTGCGTCATTCTGGGCACGGGCTTTTGCGTGTTCGGGCGCACCGGGTTCGGCGCGCCGCTGCTCCGCGCCTGCGGGTGGGGCGCCCGGTTCGACGGTGTTGCGGGCGGGTATGGGCTGGGCCGGATCCTGCTGCGCGAAGTCCTGCGCGAGGAGGATGCGCTCCTGCGCGCGGCGGCCCTGGGGCGCACGCCGCCGGAGCCTTCGCCCCTTGTGGCAGCGGCGTGGCACCTCCTGCCGGAGGGCGGTACGGTCCACGACGCGCTGCCGCGGCTGTTGACGGCGCCTCCGGCGGACATTGCCGCCTTCAGCCGCCTGCTGGCGGATGAAACGGCGTGCCCGCCTGCGCTCCGCGAGCGGCTGTTCAGCGAAATGGCGGATGAAGTGGCGGCGGCCATCCGCGCGCTTTCGGCGGACCTGGATTGCGGCTCCGCCGTCATTCTCGCGGGCGGCATTTCCGAGGCCGCTTTCCCGGCTCTTTCCGCGGCGCTTTCCGTCCGTCTGCCGGACCGTCGCTTTTACGCGCAGACCCTCCCGCCCGTCGAGGGCGCGTTGCGTCTGGCAATCCGCACCGTTGCACCGGATTCCGTTTCCTCTTCTCTCTAAATTCCGCAGGAAGCATTGTCATGTTGGACACAGAAGCACTGAATCCCCGCACCGCTCACCTCGATCAGATGAGTGCGCAGGAAATGGTCGCCGCCTTTCAGGTGGAAAACCGGCTGGCCGTCGATGCGGTGGAGGCGGCGCTTCCGGAGATTGCAGCGGCGGTGGAGGCTGCCGCACAGGCGTTGCGGCAGGGCGGGCGCATTTTCTATGTGGGTTGCGGCACTTCGGGCCGCATTGCGGCGCAGGATGCCGCAGAGTGTCCGCCTACGTACGGCACGGATCCCGGGCAGGTGGTCGCCATCCTGGCGGGCGGGCCCTCGGCGATGGTCCGGGCTGCGGAGGGTGCGGAGGATTCCGCGGAAGAGGGTGTGCGCGATCTGGATGCGTATGCCGTTACGGCCGGCGATCTGGTTATCGGCCTTTCCGCGAGCGGCAATGCGCGCTACGTCTGCGCGGCGCTGGAGCGGGCACGGGCGCTGGGCGCCCGCACGGTTTCCGTTTCCAGCAACAAAACGGCGAAAATCGCCGCCATCGCTGAGATTGTCATTACGACGCCCACGGGCGCCGAGGCGGTTGCCGGATCCACGCGTATGAAGGCCGGCACGGCTCAGAAACTGGTTCTCAACATGATTTCCACCGGTGCCATGGTGCTCACGGGGCATGTGATGGGCAACCTGATGATCAACCTCAAGCCGACCAATGAAAAGCTGCGGCACCGCATGATTGGCATCGTCTCGCATCTGACGGGGCTGCCGGAGGATGATTCCGAGGCTCTGCTCGAGGCCTCCGGCTGGAATATCCGCGCCGCCTGTTCCCTGCATCCGGAATCATAGAGGCGGGCGGCGGGCGGCGGGCGGCGTGCGGCGGTTGCCGCTTTCTGCCGGCCTCGGGCGCTGGCTGATGCGTCGACCGTCCGCTCCGAGGTCGGCGTGCGGCAGTTGCCGCTTTCTGCCGGTCGGCGTGCGGCGGTTGCCGCTTTCTGCCGGCCTCGGGCGCTGGCTGATGCGTCGGTGGACGGTAAAGCCGATGCAGCGGGGACGCTGCAGGTTTTGGAAAGCGGGAAAAAAGAAAACGACCGGAGAAAATTCCCCGGTCGTTGCAGGCAGACCTTTCGGCAGGAGCCGATGGCTACTTGAGGAAGATTTCAATGACGGGCACTTCGATGCCGGCGGGCTTTTCCCACGGGATGATGAAGGTCGCCATGTTCTTGACGGCTTCCGCTTTCTGCCAGCCCTCCAGCCCGAAGGTGATTTCGGAATGGTCATGCAGGAACTGCGCGTACTCGATCTTGTCCGCGATGTTCTTCGCGTACACCGTTCTGTGGGGCCACGAGAGAATGTGCAGATAGAGGCGGTTCTTCGCTTTGTTGTACGTGTAGGCGCAGCCGGAAGGCGGCTCGAAGCCTTCCGGTGCGGCGCCGCACCCGTAGATGGAGTCGCTGTTGACGCGCATCCAGGCACCGATTTCCTTCAGGCTCTTCAGGGCGCGCGCATCCATTTCGCCGCGCCCGTTGGGTCCTACGTTGAGCAGGAGGTTGCCGTTCTTGGAGACGCAGTCGATGAGCGTGTGGATGATTTCCGCGGAAGAGCGCCACCGCATTTCATCGCGGTGGTAGCCCCAGCTGCCGCTGAAGGTCTGGCAGGCTTCCCAGACGACGGGCTTGCCGTCCACTTCCATCCCCTTGGCGGGCGTATACTGCTCGGGCGTGACGATATCGCCGGAACCGGGCAGGTCGATGCGGTCATTGAGGAGGATATCGGGCGCCAGCGAGCGGACCGTTTCCACGAGCTTTTCGCTTTCCCAGGCGAGGCGGCCTTTGCCTTTCGAGAAATCAGCCGGGTCTTCCGGCGGATAGGAGTAGTCGAACCACAGAATGTCGATGGGACCGTAGCCGGTGAGCAGTTCGGTGACCTGGTCGCGGATGTATTTCGCGTAAATCTTCTGGTCGCGCCCTTTGTTCTTTTCCGCGATTTCTTCCGCGCTGAGATTCCGGTAGGGGCCGACGCGGTTGTCGATGAAGTTCTGCGGGTGATGCCAGTCGATGACCGAGTAGTAGAACCCGACGTGCAGACCGCGGGCGCGGAAGGCTTCGACCATCGGGCGCAGCAGATCGCGGCCCGCCTCCGTGTTGGGCGCCTTGTAGTCGGTCTGTTGGGTGTCCCAGAGGCAGAACCCTTCGTGGTGCTTGGTGGTAATGACGAAATAGCGCATGCCGGCTTCGGCCGCAGCCTGCGCCCATGCCTCCGGATTGTACAGGTCCGGATTGAAGTGCTTGAAGTACTTGCGTTCGTATTCCTCGATGGGGATTTCTTCGTGGTTCATCAGCCATTCGTGGCGGGCGCCGTTGGCATACAGGCCCCAATGGATGAAGAGACCGAAGCGGGCTTCGGTGAACCAGCGGGTTCGCTCTTCGGGCGGCAGTGGAGTACTCATGGGAGGGATTCGGTTGTCGAGTGAAACAATAGGGGACGAAGAAAAAGGAATCGGGGGAGCCGGAAAGAGCGCTTACGCTTTTGCGTGCGCATCCAGGTACCGGAGCATCGGCTGGAAGCCGCTCTTGCGAAAGGCTTCTTCGGTGACGCGGACCGTTTCGCGCGCCTCTTCGAGTTTTACGGGCGTGGGGATGTGGTTGACGGCGTCGTTGTAGAGGTGTTCCCAGAGCACGCGCATGTTGAGCGCCGGAATCTGGATTTCCGAAGAAAAGAAGTTGAGCGTCTCGTCGAAATTGCCGTACGTCTTGCGCGGGGTTTCGGGATGGGGCTTGAGGTCGGTCCGCAACTGGAGCGACGGGTCGAGGTAGCGCGCGGTCAGTTTACCGCCTTCGTAGACAATGGTGCCGCGCGAGCCGATAATCTCCATCTCGCGTCCGGGCATCGCATTGCACCCGGAGACCTCGATGTCGGCGAGGCGGCCGTTGTCCGCCTTGAGCAGAATCTTGAACAGGTCATCGCTGTCGCCGATGCTGATGACGTGGCGCACATCGGCCCAGATGTCGACGACTTTGCCGCCGAGCAGCTGCAGCGCCTGGTCGATCAGGTGGGGACCCCAGTTGGAAAGCAGACCGCCGTAGAATTCGGTCATCGTCATCCAGTCGTTGCGGCGGCAGAAGCCGACGGAGCGGTACAGCTTGATGTACTGGACGTCCCCGATGAGACCGGAATCCATCAGTTGCCGCACTTTGACGAAGGGAGCCTCGAAGCGGCGGTTGTGCCGCAGGAAGAGTTTGCCCGGATGCCGACGGGCGGCGTCCAGCAGTCTGTCGTATTCGGCGAGGGACGTCGCGACCGGCTTTTCGACAACGGCGATTTTCCCGGCTTCCATGATTTTGACGGCCATGGGCACGTGGTCTTCATGGCGCACGCAGATGGTTACCACATCCAGTTCCGGATGGGCGAGCATTTCCTCGAGACTGTGATATTTGGCGGCGGTCTCGAGCGGTTTGGGCAGCTCGTGAACCAGCCGGTCCGGCAGTATGTCGGCGCAGGCGACCAGCCGGAAAAGATTCGGATACGAGGCGATTTCTTCTGCGTGATTGCTGGCGATTCGTCCAATACCGCAGATGCCGACATTCAGAACTGGTTTCATCATGGCGATGGGATGGTTGGAGACGGGTGGAGCCGAAGCGGTCGGGGCAGACTGTATTTGTTGGGTTGCTTGTCGCCACAGGCACACGGGACGGGCCCTGTTTGCTTGTGAACAGGAAAAGTTTGGAATGATTCCCTGATGCTTGTCAACCGTTGTTTTTCGCAGGCTTATCCCGGATTTTTGAGCCCTTGTTTGCCGAAGTAAACGCACCTGATTCGATGCGATTACTTCTGCATACTGCGACCGCCCCTCCGTGCGGCTCAATAATCCGGGATAAACCCGATTATGTCACATAGGCGCATTTAGGTTGAGAAAGGTCTTTTACGGCCGGGAAGGTTCAGTGACATCGGGCAGGAGAGGCTCCGGGAGGAGGCGGTCCATTTGCTCTATCGTATCCACCAAAATCCCGGTCGAACCGGCTCCGAGCGAGAGTTCCAAGCTGTAATAAGGCTGGAAACATTCGAAGAAGTCACGCAACGGAATGAAGGCCACATTGGGATAGAAGGTGGAATGAATCTGAATCCGGTCCAAGAGGCATCGGCGGTATCCGTTGAGGAATCGTGTTTTGAGGAATGTCTCCGGCATGACGGCGTCCACGAGCGGAGATGCCACATCCCAGGGATTGGGTCCCGTTACGGAAAAGACGTTGACAACGTTCCGGGTACGGGTCGGCCAAAGCCGGTAAAAGTCGTTCGTTCCCGCCTGTATGACGGGCGGGATGGGCGGTGCATACATGGCACTGTCAATGACGCGCCATGCATTCTTTTCCAGTTCCCATTTAATCCGTTCCCTTCGCAAGGTGCGGACCGCATTGTCGGTTTCAATCTGGCGGACAGGTGTTTCGGGATGCATCCAGCCGTCTTTCTGCTGCAGCCAGGTGCGCCACTCGACCTTGCCGGCGGCCGTTTCCGAAAGCCGGTTTGTCGTAACGAGAGCGTCGAAAACGCCGTCACCGTTGAGGTCTGCGGAAATCATCCACACGGCATTGGTCGAAAAGCCGTGTTTCGCCAGTGTTTCAGCGAGGCCTTCGCGTTCGGTTCGGGACAGTTTATTTGTTTCTATGGCCACGCGGTAGCTTCCGCGGGTCTGCAGCCGGGGTTCTGCAACCTGTACAGGAATGGCGTTGGATCCCTGAAAAATATCGATGGGCATCGTATGCACCCAGGAGCGGAAATCCGGATCGGCAATCATGTCCCGCACTCCGCCGGGCGCCACCCAACATGTGGGCTCCCCATCCGACCCGGACGGAGAATGGAAAATCCAATTTTGTCAATGAAGTTTGAGAACTGTTCCAACAATCCTTCCTTGTTAATTCCGGGGCAGGTTTCAGGAGGATCACCTTTTCGGAGCGTTTTCAACGGGTTGTCATTCCAGTTGGCTTGTTGTAACAAATCGTTCCAGTTTCGCCATGTTTCCAGAGAGATGAACGGTTCCTGCGGGGTGCCGGGAACCGTTGAGTGAAGGGACTTTTCAATGTAACGTTCTAATGGAAGGTAGTCGCCCGGAAATTCACACAACCGGGTTCGTCCATCGGCGGTTTCAATCCCGCTCTTCAGTTTTACGTTATACCCAAGTTCAAAGATTTGGCAGTCGAAATCCCAGGAGCCGGATGGCTTGCGATAGAGCGACAAAGGCTCCACACCATAACTGGTAGCACAATTTCCAGCAATAAAATCCGGCCTCCCGTCTTCATCGACGTCAAATTCCAGTATGTAGACCTCCCACCAGGAATAGCGGATCGGTTCGTACGCATATGTTTTTGGAGGAACGGGTTCCTTCAAGTAATTTACGGCGATAGATTCCAGATCCCGGTTGTAAATCTCGCGGACAAAATCCTGTTTCTCCTGCAAAGGAACTGAAACACAGAAGGAGGCGGAGAACAGCAACAGGATACAAGTAAAAAGCGTTTTCATGGTTGTCTATTCCTGAACGAAGATAAATGCCTTTTCTGCTACGTTTTCCGGGGCATTTCCAGTAGTCAACCAGGATTGATGCCAAAGGAAGTCGTCAGAATCTCTTGGATTTGTTTCGTGGACGATTTCTTCACCGTCCGGAATGCCGTCATGATCCGTGTCCGAATCGCATGGGTCGGTGCCGAGTTCGATTTCTTCGTCGTCAAACAATCCATCTCCATCGGTATCTGCATTTGTCGGGTCTGTTCCGAGAGCCACTTCTTCACTGTCAGAAATGCCGTCTCCGTCGGTATCTGGGTTTAACGGGTTTGTTCCAAGAGAGATTTCTCTGCTGTCGTTCAGACCATCTCCGTCACTGTCTGCAATTTGGGGGTTGGAGCCTGAAACCAAATATTCGTAAGCGTCAGGTGTCCCATCTCCATCTGTATCCAATCTGGTGCCCACACGGAAAAATGCCGACTCTGTCTGAATGGGGGCCTCAGTACAGCCGTATGCGATATTTGTGTAGACGGTTATTCCGTCCAGTGGCGAAAGTACGAAATTGGTACTGACTGGGCATTCTGCATTGTGTTCATGAATTTGCAGGCTTCCCCATCCGGGGACAATTTCCGCTGGAATCGTGAACGTGTACGGAGAAACAAATATTGATGATTTGCTGCAAATATACCGCCAAGATGAACTGGCAAAGTTGGTCGTGCAATAGAGGTCCAGAATGTGATCCGGTATCACATAGTCTTCCGGCCAAGCGACGGTAAACGACAGATTGGAGGAAGTAAGCGTAAAATCTGAAATCCGCAGATGATTCACAAGCGTCTCTGCAGAGGAAACAGGATTCGCGTCCTCGCCTGTTACCCCTTCGCCGGAATCAGTCGACCTTGTTTCAAGACTTGTTGAGAATGTCATGCCGGAATCGGTTTGCGCTTCTCCGGAAACCAATGTCCACTCATCAATCAGCCGCCAAGGAGCCAACAATTCGTCATCCGGCTCAGATACAAAAAGGGTCGCAGAAACGAGGCAACCCAATTCCATAATATTGGCGCAAAGGGGAATTCGACCCAGAACAATTCGCCTGTTTCATCCCGGAATTCGTAGAAGCCGGTCAAGGCTGAAATCCGAACAGAGATGGTCTCTCCAATGCGGCTCAGAAATGCATTCGGCCAGGAATTGTCCAATTGAAGTGGCGGGTGAACCCGAACAGCCGGTTGCTCTACCACCGGATATAGAAGCCCATCCCCGGAAACAGCACGCTGTTCGAGGGCTGCCGCCATCTCTTCCGGATTTTCAGGCTGTGTGAGCCAGGCACCAGCCATGAAAGGTGTGAAAAATACGAGCAGTAAAGAGATGCAGGAAGGGCGTTTCATCTTACGAACGGATACGGAGCTGAAATTGGGTTCAAGCATAACATTTTTCTGTAGTTTTTCCGAGAAAATGCGGTTGAGGCGTCGAATTTCGGTTGAGCGTGGATTGCCAAAGTAAACGCACCTGATTCGATGCGATTACTTCTGCATACTGCGGGCGAAAAAAAAAAAGCGCAGAGTTGAGCGGTTTCCGATTGAAGGAGAGCGTGCTGAAATGGTACGCTGAGTCGGTGGCAGGGACTGTACGCCGCCACCGGCGGGCATCGTCAATCGCGGAAACGGAACGCAATGATCAGCGAATCGGATGACTGGGGGCGCGGGCTCCCCGAACGGCGCGAGCGCTATTTGGGGATGCTGTGGGGAATGGTACTCGGCGATTGTCTGGGGACGCCTCTCTCGCGGATGGACAAGGATGCGCATCCGTTTGTGACGGATATGCAGGAGACGCATCGTGCGGGGGCTACGCTTCCCGCCGGTTCGTGGACGGGCATTTCCGCTCAGGCGATCTGCATCATCGACAGTTTTGTGCGCCTTCGTCGCGTCGATACCGCCGACATGGCGCAGACGCTCGCACGCTGGTCCCGCGAGGGCTACGCCTCGGCGCTCTGCTTCGGCGTGGGCGCGGAGCCCGCATCGCGGCTTGCGCTCGAGCGCATCGACGCGGAGCGTGCGCGCTCCGGGGCGGCGCCGGCACGCGATCACGGGAGTCTGAACCGGCTGGCGCCATCGTATATCCTGGCGCACGCAACCGGGGATCCCGTGATTCTGCACGAAATCAGCAATATCACGCACGATTGCGAATTTGTGCGCGAGAAGGTGACGCGGATGGGGCAGATTCTCGACGCGCACATGCTGGGGCTGCGCACCGATTACAAATCCGCCTTTGATTCCCGCGCCAATGTGCGAAACGAGGGCGATGCGGGCGATCTGCTCAATGCGGCGCTGTGGGCTTTCCGGAAGGAGCGCACATTTGCGGAGGGGATGCTCGCAGCCGTGAATCTCGGCGGGCATGCGGCTTGCATCGGGTCCATCTACGGACAGATTGCCGGCGCATACTACGGCGTGCGCTCCATTCCCGTGTGCTGGCTGGAAGCCGTCCGCAAGCGCGCCCGGCTCGAAGCGCTTTTCGACGAATTCCTCTCCGCTTTGCCCGCCGTTTGACGCGTGCGGCGTGCGGCGGTTGCCGCTTTCTGCCGGTCGGCGTGAACCGACCGGCCTGGGGCGTCGGCTGATGCGTCGGCCGCCCACGCCGAGGGCGGCGGTTGCCGCTTTCTGCCAGTCGGCGTGAACCAATCAGCCTGGGGCACTGGCTGACGCGTCGGCCGCCCGCGCCGGGGCAGGGTGGCAGTCAGGGCAGCTTGCGCCAGGAAGCGGCGTGGACGGATTTGTCCTGGGCGAGGAATTTGCGTTCGAAGTCGGTCTGTTCTTCTGGCCCGCGAACGTAGGGCGGTACCGGCGCAAAGCGCGAATCTTCAGCCATGACGGCAAGCATCTGCCCGAAATAAGGCTGGTTGTCGGTGGCGGCATGCAGGAGCCCGCCGGGGGCGAGCAGCCGGTGGATCAGGTTGATGACCGGTGCGCGGAAAATCCGGTTGCGGGCGTGGCGGTCTTTCGGCCAGGGATCGGGAAAGAGGATGAAGACGGCCGCAACGGAGGCGGGCGGCACGCAATATTCAAGGGCATAGCGCGCTTCGCCGATCAGGTAGGCGAGGTTGGTGATGCCGAGGCGGCGCGCCGTGACGTCGGAGCGCGCCACGCGGGCTTCGTCCTGTTCGAGTCCCAGAACCCGGAGCCCGGGGTTTGCGGCGGCATGGGCGCGCCCGAAGCGCCCGTAGCCGCAACCCACATCGAGTTCCACCGGGACGCCGTCGGCGCGGGCCTGCTCGAAGAAGGCATGGACGGCGCAGCCCTCGCCGCGGCAGACGGGCAGCGGCTCGGCATGGCGCTCCAACCGCTCTTTCATGGCGGAGTCGGGACGCAAAATGGGGCAGAGCCCTTCCCGCAGTTCCAGCGAAGGGGGAAGGGTGGGGTCGAGCTGCAGCGCCAGAGCGCGGCGGACATTGCGGTCGCGGGGCATGCGGGGGATTTACGGTTCGTGGTGCGCGGAAGCGGAGCGGCCGGGGCGGAGCGGCCGGGAAACGAGGCGGCTGGCGGCTTTCGGGGTGCGGGCCGCCTTTTTGTCGGCGCGGCGTTCCTTTTTGGCGAGTTTTTCTTTTTGCGCCGCGGCCTTTTTGCGTTTCGTGGCGGCTTTCTTTTCCGCGGCGGTGGCGGGGCCCGCCTTTTTGGCTTTCCGGGTGCGGGGCACGGGTTTGCCGGCAAGGGGCCCGAACGGAATGCGGGCGGCGCGTCCGGCGGGGGCATGCGCATCGGCTTTTTCTTTCAGGGAGAGCGCAAAGTCGGGCGCGGCGGTCTTTTCCACTTCGCGGACCGTGAAGTCGATGTGGCGCTGCTCGTAATCGACATGCGTGACGCTCACGCGCACATGGGTGCCGGGACCGATGTCGAGCCCGCCGCCCGTCAGGTGCTGGCGGAAGCCGTCGTAGCGCAGAAAGGACGAGGAGATGGCGGAGACGTGCGCCATGCCGCTGATTTGCAGGGCGGGCACTTCGATGAAGGCGCCGAATTCCATGACGCGGACCACAACGCCGTCGAAGACCGGCGGTTTTCCCCGCCGGAGTTTTTCCTCCAGGAAGCGGTATTTTTTGATTTCCTCCAGATCGCGCTCCGCCTGAGCGGCGTTGAATTCGGTTTTGGTGGAGGACCAGGCGATGGCGCGCAGGGTTTCGCGCGCGGGCTGGCGGGTGCGGTCGCCCGCCAGCGCCAGCGCGAGCTGGCGGTGCGCGACGAGGTCCGGATAGCGCCGGATGGGCGAGGTGAAGTGCGAGTAGTAGCGCTTGGCGAGGCCGAAATGCCCTTCGTTGTCGGCGCTGTATTCGGCGCGTTTCATCGCGCGGAGCACGAGCATCGAGACGTAGGAGTCGAGCCCGGTGCCGCGCACGGCGCGCAGGAGGCGCAGGAGGACGCCCGGATTGGAGAGGTCGCCGCACCGCAGCCCGATGCCTTCGAGCGAGGTGCGCAGTTCCTCGAGCTTTTCGGGGTCGGGGGCGTCGTGGAAGCGGCACAGATGCGGGATGCGGCGGGAAGCCAGTTCCCAGGCGACGGCTTCGTTGGCGGCAATCATGGCCTCCTCCACGAGTTCGTGCGCCGCATTGTGCTCGGAGGGGAGAATGTCGGTGACGCGGCCGTCCGGCCCGAGAATGAGCCGGGGCTCGTTGGAGGTCAAATCCAGCGAGAAATGGTCGAAGCGGTTGCGGCGCAGCTGCTGGGAGAGCGCATGGAGTTCGCCGATAAGCGTCCGGATGTGCGCCGGAACCGCTTCCGGCCCGGCGCCGTTCTGTTCGATGACCTGCATCGCCTCCTCATACGTCATGCGGCGGGAGGAGCGGATGATGGAGCGGGCAAAGTTGCGCGCGACCGGTGTGCCGCGTCCGTCGAACGTGATGAAAGCGGAGAACGCCAGGCGGTCTTCGCCCTGGACGAGGGAGCAGACGCCGTTGGAAAGCTGCTCCGGGAGCATGGGCAGCACGTGGTCGATGAGGTAGACGCTGGTGCCGCGTTTGCGGGCTTCCTGGTCGAGGGCGGAGCCTTCGCGCACGAAGTGGCTGACGTCGGCGATGTGCACACCGAGGACGCGGCGTCCTTTTTCGTCGACCGTCAGCGAGAGCGCGTCATCGTAGTCGCGCGCCGTTTCCGGGTCGATGGTGATGATGCAGGCATCGCGCAAATCGAGCCGCTCGCCGGGCGTCTTGAGCCGGGCGGAGACGGCCTGCGCCTCGCGGAGCACCTCTTCGGGAAATTCGCTTTGCAGGTGCCACGCCTTTTCAATGGCGAGCGTATCGAGCGACGGATTGTCCGCGCTGCCGATGACGCCGACCAGTTCCGCATCCGGATTGAGGTGCGGATTGTCCCATGCCGAAAAGCGGACGATGACGCGGTCGCCATCGCGCGCCGTGCCGGGCTTTTTGATGTTGAACGTGCGGTTGCCGCAGGCCAGAATCGGGACGGCGGTCCAGTAGCGCCCTTCGCGGTGGAGCGTGCAGACGAAGTCCTGCGTGGCGCGGGACAGCACCGACAGCACGCGCCCCAGCGGTCGTCCGCCCGGGCGCTCCGGCGGCAGCATCTGCACCTCGACCGTGTCGCCCGGCAGGGCGGCGCCCACATCGCGCTCCGGAACGAGAATGTCGGCACCGCCATTTTCCGGCGTGACAAAGCCGACGCCGCTGCGGGCCAGAGAAAGGATGCCCGTCACGCGTGTGGAAAACGCGTCTTTCTGATAATCCTGAATGGTCCGGCGTTTCTTGTGGGGACCAAAATCGCTGTTTCCCTGCATATGGGAGTTCTCTAAACGTAAAAAAGCAAATAAAACGCACCCGTTGTTTTCTTCGGCGTCCAATTCTAGCACAGACCCCCCCGGTTCTGTCAGGACGGTGGCGTTTCCAGGCTTATCCCGGTTTTTTCGGGATATTTGATTCAGTTTTCTTGAAAGATGGCTCCTGTAGCCTCTTTTCAAGACTAGATATTCGTGAATAGCCCGCCAATACTTTTTCACACGAAAGTTCAGTAAAATAACTTTGCCGTTGCTCCAATGGTTGCGCTGACTTCGTTCAGGCGGCTCTGCCGCCGAGAAAAAGTCCTTATTTGACACCTTGTGAGTTTCACAACCTTCCTCCGTGTGGCTCAAAAATCCGGGATAAGCCTACGTTTCAGAGCAGGTTGAGCGGGAGGGCGCCGAGGAGCGCACCGATGCCGGCGGAGAGGAAAATGGTCTGAAAGATGCTCAGCTTTTTCCGGTACAGGAGCCAGGCGTCGACCAGAAAGAGCGCGACCATTGCCGGGCGCAGCGCGGGCAAAGCCGGGAATCCGTTCGCGCCGGAGACGAGTCCGGGCAGCTGGTCGAGCGGCAGCTGGCCATCGAAAATCGACATGCCGAGGCAGACCACAAAGGCGGAGAAAATGAGCGAAGCCGCGACCGGTTTGACCCCGTAAAGGAGTCCCTTGAGCCAGAGCTTGTCCGACCACGTGGCGTACGAACGCACGGCGAGGCTCATCATGATGAACGAGGGCAGCAGGAGTCCGACTGTGGCGAGCAGGCCCCCGAAAACGCCCTGTTGCCGGAACCCGATGAACGTGGCGAGGTTGACGCCGATGGGGCCGGGCGTCGCCTGCGAAATCGCCATGAAGTTCGCCAGTTCATCGTACGACATCCATGCCCGGTTGACGACCAGTTCGTCGATGTAGAACTGGAGCAGACTGCTGCCGCCGCTGAGGCAGAAGCATCCGAAAAAGAAGAACGTTCCGAACAGAATCAGATACGGCATCGTCCGGTCCCCCCTCACGATTGCGGACGGTGCGCTTCGGCGCGCAGGATGTCCCTGGTGTTGAAGAGGCAGCTGGCCAGCCCGAAGAGGAGTCCGCCCAGGATGAGCCAGCCGGGGCCGATGTGGTAGAGAAGCACCGCCAGCGAGCAGAGCACGAAGACCGTAAACCCGATGGCGGTGGTCACGGAGCTTTTCCAGACGTTGACGAGGGCGAGCAGCGTCAGGGCCGTCATGGACGTGCGCACACCGATGAAGGCGCCATGGACAACGGGGTGGGTGAGCGGCAGATTCGTGAAGCACAGCGCAATCACGGTAATGACGAGAAAGGACGGTGCCGCCACGCCGAACAGCGCCCAGAAAGCCCCTGCAAACCCGGCGGCGCGGTAGCCGACGTAGATGGCGATATTGCCGGCCGTGAGCCCCGGAACGGTCTGGATGAGAGCGAGCATATCGGAGAGCTCGCCCTCCCGGATCCACTTGTGTTTATGGACGAAGACGGCATCCGCCACCAGCAGAATGGCAAAACCGCCGCCCAGCACAAACGCCGCGATTTTGAAAAATTCGCGGAAGAGAATGCGGCAACGCAGGCGTTTTTCAGTGCGCGTCTGTCTGGGCAGGGGTGTCGGCGGTGCAATTGGTTCTGTCATGCGGGGCGGGTGTTGTCGGAAAGGAAAAGAAGAAAACGGAAGGGGGAGCGGCTTATCCAAAAGAGTCGAGAACCGACAGCCACTCTACCATGTCGCATCCGGCTTTCAGTGCCTGTTCCGTCCTCTCGCTGTAGTCCGGCCACTCCTTGCGGAGAATCTCCAGAGCCTCCTCCTCCGTCATCTTGTCATAATTCCGCTCCTTCTCCTTCATTGCTTTGCTCTCTATTTTCATGATTGACTCCTGTTCTCCGTTGGATGGGACGGTCTGATGGAATGAATGCCTGAAGGCGCCAACGTCCTGCCCGGTGGCAGGGGCGTGGCGCAGGGGTGGCGAAAACGGGGGGTATCTTCAGCGGTTGGAGTCGGCGTAGAGCGCGAAAACGGCCCGCGCCGTCACAGCGGCATCCGCGAACGAAACATAGGGTGCGCGGCGGTTGCGGATGGCGCCGATGAAGTCATCAATTTGCGCCTGATGCCCCGCGCCGTAGTAGCCCTTGCCCTTGGCTTCGGCCTCGCTGGCGATGGCGGCATCGAGGCGTTTCCGGACGGCTTCCTGCCGTTCCGGGTCCTTGAAGAGGCATTGGAACGGCGTGTTGTCGCGAATTTCGATGAACCCTTCGGTTCCCGTAAAATACAGGTCGGTGAACCAGCCCAGATGCGATGCGTTGGTGGAGAGGAACGAGGCGAGCGCGCCGGAGCGCAACTTCATTGAGACGGACGCGGTGTCTTCCGTTTCGATGATGCCCTGGTGGGCGAGGTTGGCGGCATAGCCGTGGACGCCCAGCGGGGTACCGCCGACCCACAGCACGAGGTCGAGATAGTGGATGCTCTGGTTGATGAGTACGCCGCCGCCTTCGCCGGCGAGCGTGCCGCGCCAGGCATCCGCCTCGTAGTATTCGCGGGCCCGGTAGCAGTTGTGAATGCCACCGATGGAGATGAGGGTGCCGAGCAGCCCTTTCTGCACCAGATCGTGGACGGCGCGCGGCAGCGGGTCGAAGCGATGCTGGAAGACGCCGGCGGCCACCAGTTCCGGACGCGCCGCCGCAGCGGCGACCATCTGCTCCACATCCTCGCCATTGTGGCCGAGGCATTTTTCGCAGAGTACATGCTTGCCTGCAGCCAGCGCCGCGCAGGCCAGCGCCGCATGCGAGGCGTGGTCCGTGCAGATGGATACGGCGTCAATTTCGGGATCGGCGAAGACGTCTTCCGCCCGGGTTGTCCAGCGCGGGACGCCGTATTTTTCCGCCGCGCCTTTGGCACGCGCTTCAACGAGGTCGCAGACGCAGTCGACGCGGGCGCCGGGGCTGTGCTGGTAGCAGGTGATGTGGAGAGGACCGATGACGCCGCAACCAATGACGGCAATCCTGACAGGGGAGGTGTCCATAGATGGAATGCGATGCCGGAGCACCGCAGGCAAATCCGGAAAAATCGGGAATCGAAAGCAGAAAGGCGTCTCCGGGGCTGGTGCCCGGTGGAACAGACAGGTGCCATTCTACCACAAACCCCGTTCCGCAAGTAAAGCGGCAAACGAAAAACGGGCTTATCCCGTTTTTTTGAGTCACACGGAGGAAGGTTGTGAAACTCAGCCCCGCGATGAGTTAAGATAATTGAGCCACACGGAGGGGCGAAGCCCCTTTCTGAAGTCTCCACGAACGTTCCGACCAAGGTGTCAAATAAGGACTTTTTCCCGGCGGCAGAGCCGCCTGAACGAAGTCAGCGCAACCAATTGGAGCGACGGCAGAGTTATTTTACTGAGCTTTCGGGTGAAAAAGGATTGGCGGACTATTCAAGAGTATTTAGTCTTGAAAAGAGGCTACAGGAGCCATCTTTCAAGAAATCTGGATCAATGATCCCGAAAAAAACGGGATAAGCCTGGGGGAAAAAAAAAAACGGGGAACGGGGCGTGGCGCAAAAAGCAGGCCGGAGAACGTGCACGCACATCCTCCGGCCGAAAAAGGGAGCGGAAAAAAGGGGGGTCAGACCTTGATTTCGTGGCACCAGCCGTGCGTGTCGGGCAGAAGCCCGTACTGGATGCCCTGCACCTTTTCGTAGAGGTCGTTGAGCACCGGCGGCACTTCGTGTTCGTCCGAAATGTGAATCATGTCGTCGTTGCGGACAATTTCGTAGACGGGCGTCACCACAACGGCGGTGCCGCAAGCCGCGATTTCCGCAAAGTCGCGCAGTTCTTCGTACGGAACGGGGCGGACCTCGACCTTGCGCCCTTCGTCCTGGCAGATTTCCTGCAGGGTGCGGTTCGTCACGGAGGGCAGAACGGAGCGCGAATTCGTGGTCACGTAGGTGCCGTCCTTCTTGATGCCGAGGAAGTTCGACGTGGCGAATTCCTCCACGAGGGTGTGCGTCTTGGCATCGAGGTAGAGTTCGACGGGGAAACCCTTGTGCTTGGCCATTTCGTGGGCGTAAATGGAAGCGGCGTAGTTGCCGCCGACCTTGACGTCGCCCATGCCGAGCGGTGCGGCGCGGTCATATTCATCGATGATGATGGCGCGCACGGGCTCGAGCCCGCCCTTGTAGTAGGCGCCGGCGGGGGTCACCAGAATCAGGAAGGTGTAGGAATCGGCGGGGGCGACGCCGATCTGGGCGCCGGAGCCGATGAGGAGGGGGCGCACATACAGCGAACCGCCGGAGCCGTAGGGCGGGATGTACTCCGCATTGGCGGCGACGACGCGCTCGAGCGCTTCGGTGAAAATCTCCACCGGCACGGGCGGCATACAGGTGCGGATGGCGGTGCGAATCATGCGCTCCGCATTTTCGCGGGGACGGAAAGCGACGACCTTGCCGTCCTTCTGGCGGAAGACCTTGAGGCCTTCGAAGCACTCCTGCCCGTAGTGCAGGCAGGCGGCGGCAATGTGCATCTTCAGATAAGGCTCCGCGACGAGCGTTCCGGAGTCCCATTTGCCGTCCTTCCAATGGTATTCAATATGGCAGGCGGTATCGCGGTATTTGAAGCCGAGGTTCTTCCAATCAAGATCGACGGACATGGGAAAATCTTTCTGTGAGAGGGTTGTGAACGGCGTGCCGGAAAACGGGCACGTTCTTTGGGTCGCGATTATCGTCTTTCCCGGGGAAAACCGCAAGCGGATGCGCGGCTCAGGCTTATCCCGGATTTTTGCCTTGATTGCCGAAGTAAACGCACCTGATTCGATGCGTTTACTTTTGCAATCCTGGACGGGTCGGGGTTCGGGTGCTGCAATCGAGGCGGGGAAGGC
>CASFKR010000078.1 GCA_949295265.1 uncultured Verrucomicrobiota bacterium
CGGCTTCGGCGGCTTCGGCAGCTTCGGCGGGGGCGGCGGCTTCGGCGGCTTCCGCGACGGTGTTGGTCGCGGCTTCGGCAACGGCGACCTCAGCGGCTTCTGCGGCGGCTTCCGCGGCGGGGGCGGCGGTCGGAGCCGGAGCCTTGGGCGTCACGATGTAGGAGATGTTGGCACCACCGGTGAAGTCAACCGCAAAAATGGAGGCGGGGTTGGAGATGCCGCGCGCAATCGTGATGGCGAGCGTGACGACAATGAGAGCGACCGCGACAACGGCGTACTTCTTCGTGTACTTGAAGAAGGGGATGTCGATGTTGTCCGGAACGAGCTGCATCATCTTGGGCTTCCAGGTCGAGTCCTCGCGGACGGCGGCGCGGAAGACGGCCTTGGTAACGACGAGCGCCGTGAACATGGAGGCGATGATACCGGCGACGAGGGTCACGGAGAAGCCGCGGATGGGGCCGGTGCCGAAGATGAAGAGCACGATGCCAGTGATGACGGTCGTCAGGTTGCCGTCAAAGATGGCGCTGAACGCGCGGTCGTAACCGGCCATGATGGACGGGAACGTCGGGCGCTTACGGTGCAACTCTTCACGCGTGCGTTCGTAGATGAGCACGTTGGCGTCGACGGCCATGCCGATGGAGAGCAGGATACCGGCGATACCGGGGAGCGTCAGGACGGGCAGGCGCAGAAGCGAGCCGTTGGAAATGGTGGCTTCGTTGGTGAACTGCGAAAGGATGCCGGAAGCGAGCACGGCGCAGAGCGGCAGCAGCACGAAGTTGAGGACGAGCGCGAGATCGGCGACGAGACCCATCGAGCGGTAGTACCACAGCATGAAGAGCAGGATGGCGGAGGTGCCGACGACGATGGCGTTGGTGGCGTCGGCGATGGAGTCTTCGCCGAGGGTCGGGTTCACGAAACGCTTGCCGAGGAACTTGAGCGGCGCGGGCATGGCGCCGGAGTTGAGCACGTTCTTGAGCATCGTGGCTTCGGCGTACGTGAACGAGCCGGAGATGACGGCCTTGCCGCCGGTGATGGGCTCATTGAGCACGGGGGCGGAGTAGACGAGACCGTCGAGCACGATGGCAAGCTGGCGGCCCGGGCGGCCGTTGTGCGCCGCATGCTTGCGCGTGAGCGCGGCGAAATCCTTCGTGCCTTCCGCATCGAAGGAGATGGCGACCATGACGCGGCCGAGCTCGTCCGTCGTCACGGAAGCGCGGCTGAGGTTGACGCCCGACATGTTCGGACGGGAGCGCACGAGGATGGGGCGGTACGTGGTCACGCCATTGACGTCGCGGCGCTCGAGCATGCAGATGTTGGCACCCCGGGGATTGCCGAAGCGGCGAATTTCGCGGAAATCGGGCTGTTCGACGGATTCATCGCGCACATAGCAACGGCCCGCCTCGCCCATATCGGCGTACTTGTAGCCCTTCGGAGCGATGCCGGAGGAGAGCACCTCGTCGGCCCAGCGGTCGGAATCGACCGCGACCAGACGGAAGTCGAGCGCGGCGACGGAGCGCACGAGGCGCTCGGCGCGGTCGCGCTGCTCTTCCGAGGCGCCGGGAATCTGCACGTAGATGCGGCCGTCTTTGCCTTTGGTGATGACGGGCTCCTCCGTGCCGAGCGAGTCGATACGGGAGCGGATGATGCCGACAGCCGTCTCATCCGCGGAGGCTTCCGCCTCGCGGACGCGCTGGGCGATTTCCTCATCCGGAGCATCCGGGTAGCGCTCGCGGATGGTGTCTTCGAGCGCAGACTTGTCGAGCTGAACGGTGAAGCTGTAGCCGCCTTGCAGGTCCAGACCGAGACGGACCTTCTGCGAGGGCGGAGTCACGAGAAAGATGGAGCAGACAATAAGGCCGATAATCAGGGCCCATACTCCGAATTGCTTATTCATGGGTGCGGATAAACACAGACAAAAACGGAAGGAGAGGGGAAACGGTCCGGCGCGCGGCAGGGCGCACGGCCGCCTTACTTGGAAGCGGGCGTGGGCGTGCCGTTGGCATCCGTGAGCGCGCGCTCAACGGCACCGCGGGCGATTTCGACGAGGGTCTGCTTGGCAGTGCGGACGATGAAGGAGTTCTCGTGAACTTCTTCGACAACGCCGATCATGCCGCCGCAGAAGAGGATGGACTGCCCGGCGCGCAGGGCGGCGATCTGCGCTTTGCGCTCCTTTTCCCGACGCTGTTGCGGACGAATCGCGATGAAGTAGAAAATCGCGAACATCAGAATCAGGAAAACCATCGGATTCGCCAGAAGGCCCGGGGCAGGCTGTGCGGCGGCCTGAGCAAGAAAAGCGGTCATGGGAATGAATCAGTAAGGGAATGTACGAAAAAGGGAATGCGTAAATGCTATTGCGTAAATGATAGCAATAAAAAGGGGGTATTTCCAGCGGATTTTCCGGCGGGGAAGCGCGGTGCCGGGTCAGGGTGCGGCGGGGAGCGGCGGCTCGGCATTGCGCAGATCGCGCCAGGCCTGGCGGCGGAATTCCGCGAACTGCCCCGCCTCGAGGCTTTCGCGCAGTTCCGCCATGAAGCGCATGTAGCAGCGGATGTTGTGGATGGTGAGGAGCCGCACGCCGAGGATTTCGCCCGCATGGAGGAGGTGGCGCACATAGGCGCGCGTGAAGTTGCGGCAGCAATAGCAGTCGCACCCCTCCTCGACGGGCGAAAGGTCGTCCGCATAGCGGCCCGCCTTGACGGGGATGGAGCCGTGGCGCGTGAAGGCGGACCCGTTGCGGGCATGGCGCGTGGGCATCACGCAGTCGAACATGTCGACCCCGCGTGCGACGGCTTCCACGATCTGGATGCGGTCGCCCACGCCCATCAGGTAGCGCGAGCGGTCCGCCGGCAACTGCGGGATGGAATATTCGATGGCGCGCATCATGTCCGGCTCCGGTTCGCCGACGCTGACGCCGCCAATCGCATAGCCGTCAAACCCGATGTCCACCAGCCCGCGGGCGCATTTCCCGCGCAGTTCCGGGATGGCGCCGCCCTGCACGATGCCGAAGAGCAACTGCCCCGGCGCGAGCGGCTGCTCCCGGCATTGCCGCGCCCAGGCGAGCGTCTGCTTCACCGAATTTTCCGCGTATGCGCGCGTGGCGGGATACGGGATACACTCGTCGAAGCACATGACGACGTCCGAGCCGAGAATCCGCTGCGTGCGGATGGACTCCGCCGGACCCATCAGAAACTTGCGTCCGTCAATGTGCGAGTGGAATTCCACGCCTTCGGGACGGATTTTGCGCAGCTTGCCCAGCGAAAAGACCTGGAAGCCGCCGGAATCGGTCAGGATGGGGCCATCCCAGCCCATGAACCGGTGCAACCCGCCGCACAGCGACATAATCTCGTTGCCCGGGCGCAGAAACAGGTGATACGTGTTGCCGAGAATGATGGAGACGCCCAACTCGTGCAAATCCCGCGGTTCCAGCGTTTTGACGGTCGCCTGCGTTCCCACGGGCATGAAGACCGGGGTCTGCACGGCGCCATGCGCGGTTTGCAGGACGCCGCGGCGGGCATGGAACCCGGGCAGGACGGTGTGTTCGCTGAGGACGGTAAACGGGGTCATCGTTGCGCGTGGCAGGGGCGTGGCACCGGGGTGGCGCCGACGGGCACTTCCCGGACGGGGAGAAGAGCGCCGCCGGCGGAGGGGGATTCATCCGCCGGCGGCGTGGCAGGGGCGTGGCTCAGGCGGACGGTTCGTCGGCGGCGTCGCCTTCATCGAAGCCGGGCTGCGGTTCGCCAGGCCTGTCGGCGGCATCGTCCGCATAGCCGTCTGTCGCGACCGCTTCCTCCGCGGCATCCCCGGCATCGTCTTCGTACACTTCTTCCACGGGTTCGCGCGCGGGCAATCCGTTGCCCTCGACGCCCTGCTGGCGCAATACCTCGTAGATGGCGAGGGCGGCGGCGACCCCGGCGTTGAGCGAGTTGATGCTGCCGCACATCGGCAGACGCACGAGGAAATCGCACTTCCGGCGCACGGGCGTGCAGATGCCGTGGGCTTCCGAGCCGACCACGAGGCAGACCTTGCCGGTATAATCGACCTTGGAATAGCCGCGGGACTCCGGCAGGGCTTCGAGCCCGGTAATCCAGGCACCGGCACCCTTGAAGCGCTCCAGCGCGGTCACGAGGTTGGAAATGCGGGCAATCTTGATGTGCTCGGCGGCACCGGCGGAGGCGCGGACGGCGGCGGGCGTCACGCCCACGGCGCGGTCCGTCGGCAGCACGATGCCGAGGACACCGGCGCATTCGCACGTGCGCAAAATGGAGCCGAGGTTCTGCGGATCGATGATGTGGTCGAGCACCATCACGATGCCGTTGCCTTCGCAGGCATCGAGATCGGCGACGATTTCATCGAGCTCCACGTAGGGATAATCGGCGCAGAAAAGGACGACGCCCTGATGGTTCGCGCCGTTGGTCCAAGCCTCGAGGTCTTCGCGGCGGTAAAATGCGATGCGGATATCCTTTTCCTGGCAGAGGGCGCGGATGTCGGCGACCTCCGGGGAATCCTTGACGCCGTCGGCGAGCACGAGCAGATGGACGGGGCGGCGGGCGGCGCGCAGCACTTCGCGGACGGGCTGGCGGCCGAAGAGCATTTCGCCTTCCGCGGGAATGGGGGCGGTGCGGCGGTGGCGCTTCAGGCGCTCCGGGCGCTCGGCGCGTTCCTGCCAGGGCTTGCGCTCAAATTCCCAGGGCTTGCGCTCTTCGTGCACATCGCGGCGGAATTTCCCCTGGAAATCGCCGTAGGAGCGCGCGGAGCGGAAGCTCTTGCGGAAGGGGCGGTTCCCGTTGCGGTCGTAGCGGTTTTCGGAGCGGTCCCATTCGCGGCTTTCCTCAACCAGATGCTCTCCGGGGACTTCGTCTGCGGCCGTATACGAGACGTTGTCGCGTTCCCAGGGCTTTCGGAAGCCGCCGTCCTTGCGGGGGTAGGGGCGGGCCCCGCCGCGCCCGTCGAAGGGCTTGCGGAACGGCTTGCGGTGGAAACCGCCGCCCTCGCCGCCGTCTTCGGTGCGGTCTTGCGGAGCGCCGTCGCGCTCCCAGGGCTTGCGGAAGCCGCCGCCGTGGAAGTCGTTGCGGCGCGGTTTCCAGGGTCTCTTGAAGTGGTCTGCGTTGGTATCGCGTTCCCAGGGCTTCCGGAATCCGGAGCCGCCGGACCCGTCATCGTCGCGTCCGAACGGCGCGAAAAGAAGGTTGTGTTGCATGATGCTGAAAGGGTAAAAAATGTAGCCCGCGGAACCGGGCGGTCAGGCAGAAAAGGGAGGGGACGGAGAAGGCGGTCCCGGGAGTGAGGAAAAGGGCAAAAGGCGCGGTGCGCGGCGTCGGCCTCAGTTGGCGCCGTTGCGGCGGCTGCCGGGGCGCGACTCATTGACGCGCATCTTGCGGCCCTTGTAATCGAAATTGTTGAGCTTGCTGATGGCAATCTGCGCCTCGGAGCGGTGCGTCATCGTGACGAAGCCGTAGCCCTTGGAGCGGCCGGAACGGCGGTCCGTGACGATGCGGGCGGATTCCACAATGCCGAACTTGGCAAACTCGGCGCGCAGCTGGTCGTCCGTCATTTCGTAGACGAGGTTGCCGACGTAGATTTCGATGCTGCCCTTGCGGCCGGCCTGTGCTTTGTCCGGGCGGTTGGAACGGGAACGGGCGGCGGGAGCTTTCTTCTTGTTTTTGCTGTAGAAATAAAGGCCGGCGGCAATGAGGAGGAGAACGCAGACGGTGACGATGCCGTACACTTGGGAGTTGGTCATCGCGAGAAGCGGGGAATTCATGATGGGGGAGTGGGAATAGAGGAGCGGGAACGGGGGTAAGGACGCCGTTCCGTCAGGTGAACAGGTGCATTCCGTTGAGAAAAATCCCCGGGCGGCGGAATGCGGACCGCGGGGACGCTGCCCTTTGCTGCGGCTGCCTCCCGGCGCCGGCGGCGAACCGCCTGCCGGGTGGCATGGTCCGCGGGGTGCCGGGGGAAGCAAGGCGCAGAAACGGGTTTACTTCGAGGACTCGAGGAAGCCGGAGAAGCGGCGGATCCGGCTGGGATGGCGGAGCTTGCGAAGCCCCTTGGCCTCAATCTGGCGGATGCGCTCGCGCGTTACGTTGAACTGCTTGCCGACCTCTTCGAGTGTGCGCGAATAGCCGTCCTTGAGCCCGAACCGGTACTCAATGACTTCGCGCTCGCGCGGGGTGAGGGAGCCGAGCACTTCGTGAATGCGCTCTTTGAGCATGCTGTAGGCCGCCATTTCAGAGGGATTCTCCGCCGACGGATCGGGCAGAAAATCTCCGAAATGGGCATCGTCGCCATCGCCGACCGGAGACTGGAGCGAGATGGGGTGCTGCGCCATCTTGAAGATGGAACGCACCTTGTCGACCGACATGTTCATCTGCTCGGCTGTTTCCTCGGGCGTGGGTTCGCGACCCAGCTCCTGCACGAGGTGTTTCTGCACCCGCAAGAGCTTGTTAATCGTCTCGATCATATGGACCGGAATGCGAATCGTGCGGGCCTGATCGGCAATGGCACGCGTCGCAGCCTGACGAATCCACCAGGTCGCATAGGTGGAGAATTTATAGCCGCGGCGGTACTCGAACTTTTCCACCGCCTTCATGAGCCCGGTGTTGCCTTCCTGAATCAGGTCGAGGAAGGAAAGCCCGCGGTTCATGTACTTTTTGACGATGGAAATGACGAGGCGCAGGTTGGCTTCGACCATCTGCGTGCGGGCGTTGAGCCCGTTGCGGAGATGGTCGCGGAGCTCCTGGAATTTCTCCTTGAGCAGGCGCGCGTACGCTTCTTCGACGTTTTTCGGCACATCGGACTGCGACCGGTCCTGGAAGACGGCGCGCAGGTTCGTGAGGAGGGCGCGCTCGTTCTTCTTGTTCTCATCGAAGTCCAGCGGGATGAAGCACTCGCGGAAGATGCGCTCCATGATGGTGCGCTCCATGTCGAGCGTTTCCTTGTCCTTCTTCGAGATCTTGTGGTTCTTGTTGCGGTCCTGAATGCGCTTGTAATTGCCGTAATGCAGGCGCCAAATGGAAAAGTATTCATCCTGCTGATCCACGGCGGAGCGGGGGAGTACGCCGTCGTTGCCGGCGAAGTCCGAGGCGACCGCCGCCAGCGATTCGATTTCCTTCTGCTTGAAGTTCAGCTCGATGCACAGGTTCTGGAATTCTTCGAAGAGCTTGGAAAACTTCTTGCCGTGCTGGGAAATTTTCCCTGCGAGCGCCACCTGCTCCGGCGTGCGTTCGCCGCGGGATTTGACGATGGCCTCGAGCATCTGGTCGCCCAACTTGGAATCGATGAACTTCTGGTTGGCCTTGCGCATCTCGTCCGTGAGCTTCTCCAGACGGCTCTTGAGGTCGGGCAGCTTGCTGATGTAGTTGTCGCGGCTGTCGACGTACTTGTCGGTGACGATGCGGTCGAACCGCTCGGACCCGTCTTCAATCTGCTCGATGACCTTCGCGTAGAAGCGCGGCGCAAAGGCGAATTTGTTGAAGAGCAGGCGGACGGCTTTCTCCGATTTTTCGATGTTCTTGCAGATTTCCACTTCCTGCTCGCGCGTGAGCAGCGGAACCTGCCCCATCTGATGCAGATACATGCGGATGGGATCGTCGAAGGTGTCGCCCTTGGTCAGCGGGGTGGCGGGCTTGTTGGCTTCCGCGTCTGTGGTCTCCGCTTCCACGGCGGAGGGGTCGAGGATGTCGATGCCCGCCGCCTGAATGTTGACGATGTAATCCTCGACTTCGGCGGGGTTGACGACATCCGGCGGCAGGACCTGGTTCAGGTCATCGTGCGTCAGGTAGCCTTTTTCGGCACGCTTGAAGAGTTCACGCAGCAGCGCGGTCTGCTCGGCATGGCGCGTGCGGTCTGTTTCCTCCTGCGGCGTGGACATGGGCCCGAAGAGGTCGTCGCCGCCGTCGTCGGGCTGATATGGCTGGAAGCCCGTTTCGACGGTATCGGTATCGAACGGGGAGGCGTCATCTTCGGGGACGTAGCCATCGTCGTCATCCAGTTCACCGAGACCGTCGCCTCTCCGGCGGCCTTCGGCGCTGGCGAGTTTGTCGATTTCCTCATCGCTCATGTTGACGGGCTCGGCTTCCATATCTTCGAGCTCGTCATCGGCGGGGCCGATGGGCTCGCTGTCGTGGTCGAGCTCATCTTCATCCTGCCCGTCTCCCCAGCCGTTGTCGTCTGCGCCGGCCGGTTCGTCGAACATGTCGTCAAAGACGTCGCCGCCGCCCGCTTTGGTGCGGCCGGTCTCCTCCGCCTCTTCCTCGGCGGATTTCGTCTTTTTGCGGTTTTTGGCGGCGGGGGCTTTTTTCTCTTTGCCCTTGGCGGGAGCGGCTTCCTTTTCCGCGTCCTTTTGTTTGGTTTTTACGGATTTGGAAGCGGGCTTTTTGGTGCCTTTGGCCGGTTCGGCGGCGGTTTCGGCCGGGGTCGTGCGTTCTTCTTCAGATTCAGCGACGGGGGCGGGTGCGGATTTCGTTTTCTTGGTCATGATGACAGAAAGTAGGAAACGGCGTTGCCGGTTTTGAGGCCGGAAAGGTGCGCGATGCTTCGCCCGTGAAAGAGCGAGGCGCCGTTTCAGAACAAACGGAACGAAACAGAAAAGGGGAGGGGATACGCGGGAGGCCTCAGTTGGCGTAATCCGGATTGTTCACCGGTTTGAAGCCGCGGTTGAGGAACCAGACGGTATTGGCACCGCCGGCCTTGCCGTCCACGCGCGGATAAACCATCTCGATATGCCCGTCGAAGAAGACGGCGAGCGCGCCATTGACGTCTTTGACGGCGGTTTTGTGGATGCCGTAGGTGCCGGAATCTTTTTCGTAGCAGATGTATTCCTCGTTCGAATTATACTTTTCGGGATCGAGGATGCAGTCGGAATTCCGATCGGAGCCGCGCATGGTGTCGTGGTAGCCGCCGCGGCTGATGGAATCCTGCGGCGAGAGGCTCGGGAAGACTTCCGTGAAGAGGAGCAGCTGGGCGGCTGTGGGGATGTGCGTGCCGCCCTTGAGCCCGGCATTGTATGTTTCGGTGACGCCGATGTGGGAGGACTTCACGCGCCAGTAGCGGCGGAAGTTCGCGGGCGAACCGAAGAAGGGGTTCATCGCGTAGGTGCGGTAGACCTTGTAGGTGCGCGAGGAGGAGCCGTCGTCAAACGCATCGGACGAAGAGGCGCCGTCCTTGTTGTAGCGCTTGGTGCACCAGCGCTCGATGGCGGGGCAGACGTAGAAGCGGTATTCGCGGACGTAGTCGAAGAGCGTGCCGTTGTCGATGCCCGCCTTGCCGTAGTTGCCGACGCCCACGTCATCCCGCATTTCCGAGGAGTGGGAAGACTTTGCGCTGTTGCCCTGCCAGAGCCGGTCCAAATCCGCCAGCGAACGCGTGGAGGTGTTCCAGCTGATCCAGCCGCGGTGCTCGGTGTAGACCCCGCTGGAGGAGTCATACGTCTCGTACGAAGAGGCAAACGGCAGATTGCCGTCGTGATCCTGCGCATAGGCGACGACCGCCGCCTGGAGCTGGCGCAGATTGTTCCGGCAATGCTGCTCACGCGCGCGCTCCATCGAGGTGCCAACCCGGGGAACAAGGAATGCGGAAAGAATGCAGATGATGGCGACGACAATCAGCAGTTCAATCAGGGTGAAGCCGTTCTTCGTTTGCATTGCGGGAAAGGAGGGTTGGTGATAATATCAGCGACCGAGATTGCTTCAGACGGCAACCGGCCGCATGCACGATACCGGCAAAAGGAGCGGAAACGACGGTAAAATCGCGTATAATTATACCAAAATCCGGCGTTTTGGCAACCCCCTTTGCGCCGGTTTTTGCGGAAATGTCAGCTGCGGTTCTGAAGCATTCAGGAAAGGATACAACGGATGGATTCCATCGAGATTCGGGGGCTGCGCCTGCGCGGTCGGTTTGGCGTTGCAGCGGCGGAGCGGGCGGCGGAACTGGAGGTGGTTGCGGACATTGCGGTGCAGCTTCCCCTGCAGCGGGCGGCGCAGACGGATGACGTGGCGGACACGCTCGATTATGCGGCGCTGTGTGCCGCTGCGCAGCGGCTGGCCGCCGCGCGTTCCTGGCGGCTTCTCGAGTCGTATGCCGGAGCGTTGCTTGATCTGATTTTCACCGATGCGCGGGTGCAGAGCGCCACCGTCCATGTAGAGAAGCAGGGGCTTCTTCCGGACGCCCGCGCCGTCGGCGTGATCCTCCGCCACCACCGCGACCCGGCGCCCGCTGCCGCGTCCGCTCCGGCCCCGGCGCGCTGAGGCAGCGCCATGGAGTCGCCTGAGCCTCCGCCCGATCGGCCCCGGCGTCCGGCGTTGCGTCCGCTGGACCCGACGGCCGATTCCCAGCCGCCCGGCTGGGATGATCCCGCCTTCGGCGCCTACCGGGACGGCCCGTGTTCCACCGCCGACGAATTTCACGAGCCTGACCCCGACCCGCCTCCGCCCGTCCCCGGCGCCTGAACGGGCGGGGTGGCGGGTGCGCCGGAGGACAGGACGGACAGGACAGACACGACGAACAGGACGGACACGACGGACAGGACGAACAGGACAGAACGTCGGCTTCGCCTCCGCCGCTTCGCTCGCTGACAACCTGCGCGCTCCGGGGCAAGTAGCCTGTTGCGCGCTTTTTTTTTATCCGATCCTACCTCGGGATTCGTTGCACTCATCCCGAGGTGCACGGTTGTGCCATTTTAAGCATAATTCGCCTCCCCCTACTGAGGGTCGCGGCCGCGTGTGCGCGGTACGGGCGCGGGTACGTTACGTTGGCACGCTGAACTGGCTATGCAACGGGTACCCCCGCGCTTGCGGCTTTCGGGATAAGCCTGCTTCGTGCGCACATTGCGGCAGGCACTTACGCCTGATACAATGAGCGCACAACAGCAGAAAGGCATACCATGATTCGGAAGAACTTCTGGCTGACGCTCGGAACGGTGGCGATTTTTGTCAGCGGGTGCGGCACGATGCCGCACACGGGCAGCCATTCTCAGGCGCTTGTGGCCAGGGAAAGACCGGTAGCGGCGCTGCTCGCGCTCGAGCAGGCCAATGCCGGGTTCGCCGGCGGCAGAACGAAAGCCTTGCGCGAACAACTCGCGGCGCATGGACAAAAGCCCTTTGCAACGGTTCTCACCTGTTCCGATTCGCGGGTGCCGCCGGAGCTCCTTTTCGGTGCTTCGCTCGGCGATCTGTTTGTCATCCGGACGGCGGGCAACGTGGTCGGTGCGTTCGAGGCGGGCAGCGTGGAATACGGAGCCGAACATCTCGGAACCCCGGTCGTGCTCGTGCTGGGGCATACCCAGTGCGGCGCCGTTGCCGCCGCACTGAAACCGGAAGTACCCGGAGGAGCGCTCGGTGCGCTCGTGCGCGCCGTGAAGCCGTCCGTCGAGGCGGCCAAAACGCAGACCGGCGACCCGGCGGCCGTGGCTCCGCTCGCCGAGGTTCTCAATGTCCGCCGCGCCATCGAAACCTTGCGCGAGAGCCCCGTGTTGCGCCATCTGGAGGCCGAGGGCAAGACGCAGATTGTCGGCGCCCTCTACGACATGGATACGGGGCTCGTACGCAGGCTCGACGGCACCCCGCTTTCCAGTCCCGATGCACCCTGAAAGGAGACTGACCGTGGCCATCCGTCCCGTAACCGAAAAGGATATCGAAGAAATTCGCGCCCTTTGGCTCGCCGACCCGCTTTGTGTGCGCGCCATGAATGCGGTCGATGACAGCCCCGAGGGCCTGGCCCGCTATCTGCGCCGCAATCCGGACACCTGCTTCCTGGCGGAGGAGGACGGTGCCGTGCGCGGCGTCATTCTCGCCGGACACGACGGCCGCCGCGGTCTGTTCCACCATCTCTGCGTGGCAGAGGCGTGGCGTCGGCGTGGCATCGCCACGGAGCTGGTGCGCCATGCGGAGGACGCGCTCCGCGTTCAGGGCATTCAGAAAGTGCTCCTCACGGTTTTCCGCGACAATGTCGCCGCCAACGCCTTCTGGGAAAAGGCGGGCTATCCCGCGCGGGCGGATCTCAACTACCGCAACCGCGCGCTCCGCTGACCGGCTTCCGGTTCACCGGAGAACGCGCGCGAGGCGTTGCGTAAAATTTTCGTAGTATGCAGAAGTAAACGCACCGTTGCAAAGGTAAACGCACCAATACAACTGTAAATGTACCTTGGAAGACGCATATCACGCGGAGAAAACGCA
>CASFKR010000079.1 GCA_949295265.1 uncultured Verrucomicrobiota bacterium
CCCGTGGCGGCGCCACGCCCGGCATGCCGCGCGGACGGCGCTGCGCCTCCTGCGCCGCCTGGCCCTGGCACTGCAGCCGGGACGCCGCCCCGCCATCTGGCTCACGTTGCTGGAGCCCCAGGCGAACCTGCACAGCGGCCACCGCCTGATGTACACCCTGTCGCTGCAAGGCGGCGCACGCTTCCATCTGCCGGACGCCGACACCGCAACGGCGGCGCCGGGCGATTACGTTTTCCCGGTTTCCTGCCGCGACGAACTCTATCCGGGCGCGCTCTTCGAAGCCGTCCGCACCGCAGTCCGGGAAGATGCTCCGGACATCATCCTCCTCTGCCACGCCACTGCCACCGGCGGCGGCGCCCCGGTACCGGCGCCGGCGGACGCCGCGCCGCAACCGGGGACGTTTCTCATCCGGCAGGACCTCTACCGCCGCTGCGGCGGCGATCCGGCGCGCTGTCTGCAGGCGGCGCAGACGCAACGGCGCATCTCCGCCATTCTCCTCAACCGGTATCCCGCGGCGTAGCGGAGCGCTACGTCCCGGGAATGGGCTGGCGGGCGGCGCGCGTCCGCTCCGAGCTCCGCGTCCAGTATTCGCGGAAATCCCGTGCGAAGGATTTCAGGTAATCCCCGTTGCCGTCGAGTTTGAAGGCGCGGATGGATGCCTCGACGGGATCGCGCGTGGCTTCCAGCGTCTCGAGATACGTCGGGAGAATATCCCGGTACGGACGGTTGCGCAGCGCGGGCGCCCCGCGGTACAGGAAGTGCATGAGCCCGTAGCTGAACGCATAGCTGAAGGCGGTGCCGCGGCCAATGTGCGCCTGCGGGTTGTAGAACGACGGATAGTCCCAGAGCAGGAACGTGCGGAGCAGCTCCTCCCAGTCCACATCGCGGTTGCGCGCCAGCGCCTCGAGGTCATTGACGACGACGCGCTCTTCCGTGAGCGTCCAGCGGTTGGAACGGTATTCAAAAGAGCCGAAAAACTCCGCGGAACCCTCGTTGATCCAGGGCGAACTGTTGCAATTCGGCCACGCCTGGAAGAGGTACTGGTGGAACGCTTCGTGCTGCAGGACGCGCATGCGGTTGCCCTGCGTGCCGGGCCGCACCGCCAGCTCGCGGGTCGCCCCCGAAAAGAGCCCTGCCGTGCGGGCTGCGGGGAGCGGCAGATTGCTCTCCTGAAAATAGCGCATAAACTCGTCATCCGTCCGGAAAAGCCGGACGATGCCGGTCATCGGCTCCGCACGGCGGAACATCGGCACCTGCGCGGCGAAACAGGCGCGGATGGACTCGAGCGCCGTCAGAATCTGCGCGGCACGACGTTCAGCGGAGGGATCGTTGCTCAGCAGGATGTAGTGATCCGACTCCATGTACCACCAGCCGGCGAGATTGGCGATGGACTCGCGCCCGCGGCGGCGCTCGGGATCGTCGGCATAGCGCGCACCGCGCCCCTGCGGCCACAGGCGCTGCTGCGGGTCGACCCCGGCGGCGACGCCCGCCTCCCGCATGGGAATGGCGCGGATGCCGCCCAGCAGATCGTTGCGCGTGACGCGGTTGAGCCCCGCCTCATCGCGCACCGCTTCCGCCGCGCGGTAGCGCAGGTAGAACCAGTTGCGCAAAGCATCGGACTGCCCCGGATAGCGCGCATTGAGCTGGAACATCCACGCCCGCGCGGCACCGTCCTGCGTCGGAAACTCCACCGCCCGGATGCGCGTGGAGAGGTTCTGCATCCGGCGCGGCGCACCGGCGATGACGCCCGGGTCGTACGCCTCCACCCACGCCGTCATGGCATCGGCGGACGGCTGTTCGGGCACCTGATGCGCACCGTCCAGACACCACGCCTCGAACTCCGCCTCCGTCACATGCGGATGCTCGAACCCGCCCGGAGGGAAATGCGTGGCGCATGCCAGCAGGAGTTCGTTGCCGAAGCGGTCGTGCCAGAGCGCGACGCGCTGAAGCCCGCGCCAGAGCGCGAAGGGATCGGAGCGGTCTTCGGTCCAGGAACGGACGCCGTCCGACCACTGATAGCGCACAACCTCCGGCGGCATCGGCGCATCGATCCTGGCCGATTGCATGACGGGCAGGGTCAGCCCGTAGGCGGGCAGATCCGTCTGCTGCGAAAAGCGTGGCAGGGGCGCGGCAGCGGCAGCGGCGACGGCCGCGAGAAAAAGCCAGAGCGCTGCGGTCATCCGGTGGAGGGCGCTCATGGGGCAACCTCCCCGGAGCCCTTCCGCCCCGTTGCGCGCAGATGCAGGAGCCAGCCCGCATCGTCCTTTTCGGCGGTACCTTCGAGGACGCCGAGCGCGGCCGCCGCCTCGCTGAGCGTCCGGGCTTTGTCGAGCCCTTCCCGTACAGTCTGCGCGTCGTCGGCATGCAGACCGAACCGGGCACCCAGCTCGAGAATCGCCGCGCTATTGCGCACGAGCGGGACGATTTTCCCGGTATCCGCCCAGAAAGCGAGTGAAGGCCGACGCTCCGCGTCTGCGGCTTCCGCGGCAAGGCGGGCCAGCGTGCCGCCGACGGTCGGCTCCGCCTCTTTCGCGGTGCCGCGCACATTGCGCCAGCTGCCCCAGGCGGTTCCGAACGCCACATCGGGGCCTTCGGTCGAAACAAACCAGCAATCTTTGTCCGGGGTCCGCCCCAGAAATTCCAGTGTCTTGGGCCGCAGCAGGAGCGCCGCGCCGTTGTCCTGCGCTTTCGGCGACAGCCGGAGCCCGCTCAGCGGCGTTTCGCTCCAGTATGCATCGCGCCCGGCACGCTGGTACCAGCGCTGCAGGCGATCCGGCTCCACCGCCGGTGCGAGCCCGCAGAGCGCCGGAATCCGCAAAAAGGAAAGGGCGCCGCCATGCTCCGTATCCGTCAGCCAGAGCGCGGAAGCACCCGTCCGGGCAAAGGGAAGCCCCGCCCCGAGGCGCATCCAGTCGGTCAGCACCTCCGTGCCGCCCGCCACAAATGCCGTCGTGGCGGAAAGCGGCACCGGCAGTTTCGCCTCCAGTCCGTCAAAGCCGCTCCCGGCAACGCCTTCCGCCAGCGACGGGCACCGAAGCAGCAGCGCCACGCGCAGCTCGTCCTCCGCGAGCGACTGCGCCGTCAGGAACAGCTCGCCTTCCGGG
Organism: uncultured Verrucomicrobiota bacterium; assembly: GCA_949295265.1. Taxonomy (GTDB): domain Bacteria; phylum Verrucomicrobiota; class Kiritimatiellia; order RFP12; family UBA3636; genus JAEDLN01. The sequence continues at coordinate 3,105 of CASFKR010000079.1, forward strand.
AGCGACCAGGCGCCGTCCGCCGGGAAGCGGAAAGCGGCGAGTTCGGGATCCGAGCGCAACGCCACGCAGATGGGCCCTTTGCGGCTGTTGTTGACGCACGACCACGCGAGGTGGCGCACCGCCGGAATCGGCTCGCCCGGTGCCACGCCCGTGCCACGTTCGTAGCGCGCCTGCATTTCCAGAACCGTGTCCGGGGTCTCCCCCCAGCACGCCAGAAGGACGCCCCCCTGCAGGATGAAGGAAAGCACCGGGCCCGTGCGGGAGAAACGCAGATACTGGACACCTTTTTCCGTGCGTTCAAACTTGCCGACACCCGGCAGAAAACCCATGGCTTCAACCGCCGCCAGGATGGGACGCCGCCAGCCGACGGTGCTGGCGCCGCAGACGCGCACCTCGCCGCCGGGCAGCAGCTCCAGCGAAAAGAGCGAATGCGCCCCCGTCATAAACCGCAACAGCCAGTGAATGCCGGCGCCGTCTTTTTCCGCCGCATCCGGGTCAACCCCCAGCGTGCGCAGCGTATCGCGCACCACCGGGTTCGCATAAAAACGCCCGTATTCGCGGGAGAGATCGGACACATAGGCTACGGCCGCCGCATCGGGCGAAAGCGCGTTCACCATCCTGTCCGTGACAAAATGCCGGTCGCAGAACCAGACCGCCGCGAGGATGAGGATGGTGAGCCCGAAGAGGCGGCGGACACGCCGCTTTCGTTTGAGGAGGACATCGGAGTCGTTCATGCGGAAAGTATAGCGGTACGGGACGACCTCTGGCAATTGACTTTCCCCGGGCGTTCTACGATAATTTCGCAAATTCATTTGCCTGCACCGTTTTATTGACACACCGGTTCGCCCGGTGTGCTTCCGCCATGCTCAAAGGTATCTCCCCGCTGATTCCGCCTGAACTGCTTGCCGCCCTCTCCGCCATGGGGCACGGCGATGAGCTCGTGCTCGCCGACGGCAATTTCCCTGCCGCGTCGGTCGCTTCGCGCACCGTCGTCCGGCTGCCCGGCATCGGGGTTCAGGAGATTCTCGACGCGATTCTGCCGCTGGTTCCCGTGGATACCTACAACGGCTGCGCGCTCCACATGATGGCGGCCGTCCCCGGCGACACGCTCGACCCCGCCGTGGAAAACTCCTACCGCGAAACGCTCGACCGCCATGGCAATGCCTGGGCACCCATCGAACACATCGAACGCTTCGCCTTCTACGAGCGTGCCCGCTCCGCTTTTCTCATCGTCCAAACCGGCGATACGCGCAAGTACGCGAACCTGATGCTGCGCAAAGGGTGCGTCTGATCCGCCCCTGCATCCCCGGCTTCCTCCCCGACCCTTTCCCTGTTTGCTTCCCCGGCCACACCGCCGCCACGCCCATGACACTTTCCGAACTTGCCACCTTCCAAACCCAGGCTCTGGCTGAAATCGCCGCCTGCAAAACGCCGGCCGACGTCGAAAACTGCCGTATCAAATACATCGGCCGCAATGGCTCCCTGCCCGCCCTCATGAAGGGGCTGCGCGATGTGCCGCCCGCCGAAAAGCCCGCTTTCGGGCAGGCGCTCAACGCACTGCGCACCGCCGTCACCGATGCGCTCAACGCCGCCAAGGATACCGTCAGCCGCGAAGAGGGTCCCGCCCGCGCGTTCGATTTCTCCCTGCCCGGCAACTGGACCGGCGCGGGCACCATCCACCCCGTTTCCGCCATCATCGACGAAACGACCCGCATTTTCGCCCAGATGGGCTTCACCGTCGCGGATGGTCCGGATATCGAAACGGAGTTCAACAACTTCGACGCGCTGAATACCGCCAAGCATCACCCCTCGCGGGATGCGCGCGACACCTTCTGGCTGCAGGATCAGCTGCTCCTGCGCACGCAGACCTCGCCGGTGCAGATCCGCACCATGCTCGGGCACAAGCCGCCCGTCCGCATCATCAACCCGGGCCGCTGCTACCGCCGCGACACCACCGACGCCACGCACGCCGCGAATTTCCACCAGATCGAAGGCCTCTACGTCGACACGGTTCCGGTGTCCCTCGCCGACCTCAAGTCCGTTCTCGCCCACTTTGCGCGCGAGATGATGGGGCCGAGCGTTCAGGTGCGCTTCCGTCCGCACTTCTTCCCGTTCACCGAGCCGTCGGTCGAGGTCGACCTCTCCTGCCACCTGTGCCACGGCAAGGGTTGCCCCGTCTGCAAGGGCTCCGGCTGGATTGAGATTCTCGGTGCGGGCATCGTCAACACCAAGGTCTACAAGTTTGTGGGATACGACGAGAACTGCTACGGCTACGCCTTCGGCATGGGCGTGGAGCGTCTCGCCATGATCAAGTACGGCATTACCGATTTGCGTCTGCTTTATTCGAACGATTTGCGCTATCTGCGCGCGTTCGTCTAAGCCCGCCGCACGGGCGGACCGCCCGTTTTCCGGTTTTCCTCCGAACCAGCGCGCGCCCTGCCGCCACGCTGGTTTTCTTTTTCCCGGGCAGCGCGGCCCGGTTCCCTGCTCTCCCTATGAAACGTCTGGCCATTTACGCCTATTCCAACCCGCATGGCGCGTGGCAGCCCTTTGCGGCGTACACGCTGGAAAAACTCCGTGCCGCAGCGGACCGCGTGCTCATCGTCGTCAGCGGGGCGCTGACCCCGGAAGCCCGTGCGCAGATGGGCACCGATGTCCTCGTGCGCAACGGGGAGCCGGACACCTTTGCCGCATGGAAAACCGCCCTCGATTCGCTGCCGCCCGGTTCCCTGGATGCGCTCGATTCGCTGCTGCTGCTCGACAGCACCTGCTACGGTCCCGTAACCGGCTCTTTTGCCCCCCTGCTGGAGACGATGGCCGCGCGCCAACTGGACGCCTGGGCGCTCACCGCCTATCGTCCGAAGCGGGGCTACTGGTACCTGATCGAACCCGGCAACCCGGCCCATCTGCAGCCCGATTTTCTCCACTTTGGTCCTGCGGCGCTCCGGCATCCCGCTTTTCGCGCATTCTGGAAAAACCTGCGCCGCACCGATACGCCCAAACGGGCACGCCGTCACGGCGCCATCGCCCTGAGCACGATGCTCCGGAAGGTCGGACTCCGCACCGGCGCCTTTCTCGACGGGGCCGCCTTCCCGGATACGCCGCCCGGCGATCTGCGCACCAGCTACGCCATCGGTCTCCTGCAACACGGCTCCCCGATGCTCGCCCGCACCGTCTTCCGGGAGCCGCTCTCCGATCTGCTCACTTACTCGTGCGGCGACCTCGCGCCGCAGGCGCTCGCCTATTTGCGGCAACACACCGCCTATCCGGTCGATACCATTCTGGAGGATTGCGCCACCACCATCCCGCCATCCCGCGCACAGAAGGTTCTGCAACTGTTCTTCCCGATCGGGCCGACTTCAACAGCAACAACGGCCGACCCGCCACCGCCCGTTGACGCGTCCCGCCTCGCCCTCATCACCTTCGTATATTTCGAGGATCAGGTCGAGGACTGCCTGCGCTACATCCAATCCATGCCCGCAGGCTCGTCCCTGTTCATCGTCTCTTCGCGCCCCGATATGCTCGAGCGCTACCGCGCGCGCATCGACGCCACGCGCTACCCCTGCGTCGAAACACGCCTGCAACCCAACCGGGGCCGCAGCGAAGGGGCCTATCTGACCACCTGCGCGGACGTATTCGACCGCTTCGAATACGTTTGCCTGATTCACGATAAAAAATCGGGCGGCGCCCGTCACCCCGTGCATGGCGCGCTCTACTTCCGCCACTGCTACGAAAATCTGCTGTCCGATGAGCCGTTCGTACGGCACGTCATCCATCTCTTTGAAACCCATCCGCGGCTGGGGCTGCTCACCCCGCCGCAGCCCCTCTTCAGCGTCTTTTCCGACATCTTTTCGCGTCCCTGGTATGTCAATGAAAAACCGGGGCGCCGTCATTTCGAAACCTTGCCGCGCCCCCGCGTCTGGGACCCCCATCCCTGCGCCCCTTATGGCGGCATGCTGTGGGTGCGAAGCCGCGCGCTGCGGCCCGCCCTCGACCTCCACCTGCGCTACGAAGACTTCCCGGAAGAACCCATCCGGACCGATGGAACCCTGCTCCACATCATTGAGCGCCTCTATCCCACCTACGCGCAAATCGCCGGCTTCCTGACCGGCATCGTGATGACCGGGTCCTACGCCCGCACCACCTTTGCCAATATGATGGCCATCGGTCAGGAGCAAAGCCGCATCCGCCTCAAACCCTTCCCCGGCGTGACGCTGCCCGTCCGCATCCTCAACGCCATCTACTTCTGGTGCGAGCGCGCCGGCGTTCTGCCTCCCCTTGAGCGCATCGGCCTCCTGCCTCTGCTCCGCCGCTTCTTCTGACCTTCGCTTTTCAGTTTTATCTCCGGCGTCCGCGCACAGCTGCGCGGGCGTCGGCTTTTTTATGTCCCCATCGGCACCTTTTGGTGACCCGATTATAAAAAAGTGCGTACTTGTTTCCGCCTTTTTTGTGTTTATACTACGGGATTGTCGAAACGCAAAACAGCGTATATCCGGCACAAACCAAGGAGAACCTGACCATGAAAACATCCCCGCTTCTCACCGGCATCGCGCTCACCGCCGCCCTCTGCGGATGCTGCGCCACTGCTCCCGAAACCACCCTTTTCGCACACCCCGAAAACAAGGAGATTCCCGCCATGACAACCCCGACCAAAACCATCCCCCTCGCCGTCGGCACCGTCGACGTCTATGACCACGGCACCGTCAAACTGCATGCCTAAAACACCGGTGACGCTCTCGCCGACTGGGCGTTCATCGTGGAAGGTCCCGATGCCCTCGTCGGCATCGAACTGCCCGCCTTCACCGCGAGCCTCGAAGCCTGGAAACAGTACGTGGACTCGCTGGGCAAACCCATGAACGACATCTTCCTCGATGCCCACCTCGCCGGCGCCTCCTACATCAAGGGCATGAAGGTTTACGGCACGGCGGCCGCCAAGACCGCCTCCGAAACGGGCTCGACGCATGCCACGACCGCCTCGCTGCACAAGGTTTTCGGCGATGACTTCCATGGCGGCGATGTGGCCAACATCACGGAGATCGTCTCCGGCCCCGTCACCATCGGCGGCATCGCATTCAACGTGATTGACACGGGTGACACGTATGACCTCGCCATTCCCGCGCTGAACGCCGTCTACACGCACATGCTCGGCAAATTCTGCCACTCCATCCTCGTGAGCCCGAGCGCCATCGACGCGATGCTCGCCACGCTCCGCGGCTATCAGGCAGCAGGCTACGCGACCATCGTCGCGTCGCACTCCGGTCCCGAGGGGCAGGACGCCGTTGCCGAGAAAATCGCCTGCCTCGAGAAGGCGAAAGCGCTGACAGGCACCTGCGAAACTGCGGACGCCTTCATCGCCGCGATGAAGGAAGCCTTCCCCGCCTACGCGGGTGAGAACTACCTGCAGATGTCCGCAGGCTTCCTGTTCCCCGCGCAGCCATAACCCGCAGCGGTTTTCACCGCATCTCCGCCCCGGCGCTTCCCGAAGTGCCGGGGTTTTCTCTTTTCCGGGACGGCACGCGCAGTTGCGGCTCTGCAGAAACGGCCCACAGATAGAGACTCGCCACGCTGCCGAAGGGCGAATAGCGCCGGCGCTTGCGCGCGAAAAAAGCGCGGTCGATTTCGCGCTTTCCGTAAACCCTGCACATCCCGCGCCGGATGCCCAAATCGCCGTAGATCACCACATCCGGACGCTGCAGACAAAACAGGAGAAGCATCTCCGCGCTCCACGTCCCGATGCCCGGCAGCTGCGTCAGCCGCGCCACGACCGCTTCATCCGGCAGCGCGGAAAGTGCCGCCGGATCGAGTTCGCCCGCCGCAAAAACCGCGGCAATCCGGCGGATAAAGCCGACCTTCCGCCCGGACAGCCCAAACCCGCGCAATGTCTCCTCCGGCTGCGCGAGCACCGTTTCCGGCGACACGGTCCCGAGCCCCGCAACCAAACGGCCCCAAACGGTTTCGTGCGCTTTGGTCGAAATCTGCTGGCCCGCGATGCTGTGGACGATCGCCGGGAACAGCTCCGGCATCACCCGGCGCCGGAGCATCCCGATGCGGTCGATGACTGCCGCCAGCTTCCGGTCCGCCCGCCGCAAATGCGCGAGTTCCTTTTCGCCGTAGGAGAAAAATGCGTCCATGCCGTCTCCTCAGGCTTGCGCCGCATCGCGGCCCGGTTTCAGGTCCGGCAGATAAAACGCGGCGATACCGAGGAGCGGCAGCCACGCGCTCAGATGGAAGATAAAGTCCAGACCCGTCCGGTCGGCAAGCCAGCCGAAAGCGGCTGAGCCGATTCCGCCCAGCCCGAACATCAGCCCGAAAAAGACGCCGGCGATCATCCCCGGATTATTCGGCATCAGGTCGATGCCATACACCACGATGGCCGAAAATGCCGAGGCGATGATGAGCCCCGCCAGCACAATCGCGACAATGGCGCCCGCCAGATTCAGGTGCGGCAATGCCAGCGTAAAGGGCGCCGCGCCGAGAATCGAAAAGAGAATCACGTATTTGCGGCCGTAGCGGTCCCCCAGCACGCCGCCGAAGAGCGTTCCCGCCGCAAACGCCGCCAGATAGGCGAAGAGGCACATCTGCGAGACGCCCACCGACACACCGAACTTTTCCATCAGGTAAAACGTGAAATAGTTCGTGATGCACGCATTGTAGATGTACTTGGAAAAGAGCATCAGCACGAGAATGGACATCGCCGCGCGGATGCGCCACGGGGAGAGCCCGGAACCCGCCGTTTCGCGGCGGTTCTGCCACGCCGCTGCCACGCCCCTGCCACGGGTGAGAAGGGCTTTGTACCAGCGGCCGACCCGGAACAGGACGCCGGAGCAGAGCAGCGCGGCAAACGCGAGCCAACCGACCGCGCGCATGCCGTGCGGAAGCACCAGCAGCGCCGTCAGGAGGGGTCCGAAGGCGCTGCCGCTGTTGCCGCCCACCTGGAAGATCGCCTGGGCGAGACTTTTCCGTCCGCCGGAAGCCAGCTGGGCGATGCGCGAGGCCTCCGGATGGAAAATGGAGGAGCCGCACCCGATGAGGGCGACGGAAAGCAGCACGAGCCAGAAGGAGCCCGCCTGAGAAAAGGCGACGAGCCCGCAGAGCGTAAACCACATGCCCGCCGCAAGCGAATACGGGCGCGGATGGCGGTCGGCCGCCCAGCCCGCCGCCGGTTGGAACACGGAGGAGGTCAACTGCAGCACGAGCGTGATGACGCCAATCTGGGCAAAGCTCAGACCCAGATTCGTTTTGAGAATGGGGAAAACGGCCGGAACCGCCGACTGAATCATGTCATTGAGCAAATGACAGAAGCCGACGGCAAACAGAATGGGAAAAACCGTCCGCCCGTCGCAGGCGGTTGCGGCGGGCTGTTTCGGGGAGTCGTTGTTCACCGCGTACTGTTACCGCCAGGATGCCTGCAGAATGGCAACGATATCCGCATGGGTCAGCGGAACGCGCTCAAACCGGAAGAGCTTGCCCATCACGGTGAGCGCATTTTCCGCCATGGCGTCGAATTCATCCGGCGAAATGCCGTAATCGCTCATACGGAGGCTGTCGACGCCGCAGGCCGCCTGCAGATCGGCGAGCGCGGCGGGCAGTTCCTCCGGCGTTGCGGCATCGTTGCGCCCGAGCCAGCGCGCCATCCGGATGAGGCGGTCGTTGCAGGCGCCCTTCGCGAGAATGGTTCTGTAGTACGCCAGCGAAATGAGAATGAGCCCGGCGCCATGCGGCAGGTTTTCGTGGTAGGCGCTGAGGGCGTGCTCGATGGCGTGTTCCGCCGTGCAGGAAGAGGCGACCATGGAGAGCCCCGAAAGCGTGTTGGCATACGCCATGCGCGTGCGCGCCTCCAGATCGGAACCGTTGCGGCACGCCCGTGGCAGGGACGTGGCAATCGTCCGGATGGCGCGCTCTTCGATCGTTTCACTCAGGAGATTGGCTTTCGCGCTCAGATAGCCCTCCATGGAGTGGAAAAGCGCGTCAAACCCCTGAAAAGCCGTGTAGGACGGCGGGACGCCCAGCATGAGTTCCGGATCGATGATGGAAAGCACGGGGAAGAGATCCGGATGGACGAGCCCCTGCTTTTCGTGCGTCTCGAGTTTTGTAATGACGGCGGCGCCATCGGCTTCCGAGCCGGTTCCGGCGGTCGTCGTAATCGCCACAAGCGGCAGCGGCTTGCGGGCAAAGGGCAGCCCCTTGCCGGTGCCCGCCGCCATGTAATCCCACAGATCGCCGCCATTGGCGGCCAAGGCTGCAATCGCTTTGGAGGCGTCGAGAACGGAGCCGCCGCCGAGCCCCACGATGAAATCGCAGTCTTCGGCCCGTGCGAGCGCACCGGCCTCCTCGCAGGTTTCCTTGCGCGGATTGGGCTGAATGTTGTCGAACAGCACCACATCGGCACCGGCCTGACGCAGCTGTGCCTCCGTGCGGGCCAGCGCACCGCTTGCCCGTGCCGACTTGCCGTTGGAAATGACGAGCAACGCCTTTTTGCCGGGAAGCGGCTGCTCATGCAGATGTCCGAGTTGTCCCGCCCCGAACAGGAACCGGGTCGGAACCATGATTTGAAAAGAAAAATCGTCGCTGTTCATGTGCTGTGCCGTCATGAAATTCATCTCCGGGTTTCGTTCTTTCCCCGGATGGCTTCACCATACCCGATTTTCCGTTTTCCCGCAATGGAACCTGCCAATCAGGCGCTTCCGCCCGATCGGCACTGCAGATGCGGTTACCGCCCCAATACTTCGCGCCAGTCGGAAATGGTGCGGGTTTTGGTGGAGAAGACGGCGCCGATTTTGTGGAGGGTGCGCGAATCGCCGGCATAGGGCCTGGCGTAGCCGCTCTGCTCAATCTGTTCGAGCGCCTCCTCCACGGTTTTGTCGACCTTGAACTCGAAGATGTGGACGTGCTCCGGCGTTTCGACCACGCTGTCGATGCGCCCCTGCACTACTCCCCGAATTTGAGACACGGTAGGAATTGACGTTAGTGCCTCCTTTTTGTCGAGAAAAGGAGACAAATGACACAGCAAATCAACGGACAGC
>CASFKR010000080.1 GCA_949295265.1 uncultured Verrucomicrobiota bacterium
CTTCCCCGCCTCGATTGCAGCACCCGAACCCCGACCCGTCCAGGATTGCAAAAGTAAACGCATCGAATCAGGTGCGTTTACTTCGGCAATCAAGGGTCAACCGTCCGCTCACACCCGGCGCGCGAAGATGGGTTGACCGGGACGAGGTGTTTTGATAGGGTTAGCGCCCAATACGCGCGTACCCGCTCCGGCTGAGTCGGCAAGCGGCGCGTGAAGCGAACCCTGCCCCGGCAGGAAAGCAGATTCACCCAACATCACAGAAAATCCTATACAGGTGCACGCATGGCAAATTCGTTGTCCCAGCTTACCCTCCGCGATCTGATGGACGCGGGTCTTCACTTTGGTCACCAGACGAAGCGCTGGAATCCGAAGATGAAGAAATACATCTACGACAAGCGCAACGGCATCCACATCATCGATATCACGCAATCGCTCGGGATGCTCGAAGAGGCGCTGGCTTTTGTTCAGAAGATTGCCGAAGCCGGCAAGAAGGTTCTCTTCGTCGGTACCAAGAAGCAGGCGCAGGAAGTCGTCAAGGCCGCTGCGGTCGAGTCCGACTCCTACTACATGACGCACCGCTGGCTCGGCGGTACGCTCACCAATGCGCAGACGCTCCGCAAGTCCATCCGCCGGATGCGCCAGCTCGAGCAGCTGGACCGCGACAACAACGGCGAGCTTTCCCGTCACAAGAAAGAGGCTTCCGCCCTTCGCCGTGAGCTCGAGAAACTCCAGCAGAATCTCTCCGGCGTTGCGCGCATGGATTCTCTCCCCGCAGCCCTCTTCGTCATCGACATCGTCCGCGAGAAGAACGCCGTTGCCGAAGCCAACCGCCTCGGCATCCCCGTCATCGCCATCGTCGATACGAACGCCGATCCCGACCTGGTGAGCTACGCGATTCCGGGCAACGATGACTCGATCCGTTCGATCAAGCTGATTTCCGACTCCCTCGCCAAGATTATCAAGGACGGCGCCGAGTCGTACGCCCGCCGCGCTGCCGAGGAGCATCGCAAGCAGGATGAGGCGCGCGCCTCCAAGCGTGCCGCCGCCGCTGCCATCGCCATCGAGAAGGGCGACATCCCCGCCGGGGAGCGTCCCCGCCGCACGCGCCGGCCCCGCGCCGAGAAGAGCGGTTCCAACGAGGCCTCCAAGGCTGCCGAGAAGACCCGCCAGAGCGATGCCCGCCGCAAGTCCGCAGAGGTCGCCGCCGCCGCCATCAAGGCGCGCGCCGCCGCTGCGGCCGCTGCCGCCGCCAAGACGCCCGAAGCCTGAGCGTCCTTTTCCGTTCCTTAACCCTTTTTCACAGAAATTTTCCCATGGCTATTACTGCTGCTGATGTGATGAAGCTCCGCCAAATGACCGGCGTGAGCATGATGGAGTGCAAGAAGGCCCTCACGAAGACCGATGGCGACTACGATGCCGCCATCAAGCTCCTCCGTGAGCATGGTGCCGCCGTTTCCGCGAAGCGTGCCGAGAAGGCCGTCAAGGAAGGCGCCATCGTCGCCAAGACCTCCGAGTGCGGCAAGCGCATCGTCCTCGTCGAGGTCAACTGCGAAACCGACTTCGTTTCCGGCTCCACCGATTTCAAGAATTTCGTCCAGAAGGTTGCCGACCTGGCGCTCGCCGGGGAGCAGGACCTCGCCGGCGTCACCAAGGAGGATCACGAGAACCTCGTCGCCAAGGTCGGCGAGAAGATCGAAATCCGCCGCGCGGACGCGCTCGAGCTCACGGGCACGGGCAAACTCGCCTCCTACATTCACCTCGGCGGCAAGGCCGGCGTGATTGTTGAGGTCGGCGTGGAGAAGGCGGAGACGCTCGAGGCCCCCGAGTTCCAGCAGCTCGTCAAGGACCTCTGCCTCCAGATCACGGCTTCTTCGCCGCGCTGGCTCGACCGTTCGCAGGTTCCGCAGGACGTCATCCAGACCGAAATGGAAATCAACGCGAAGAAGCTCGAGGCCGAGCAGGCTGAAAAGGGCGGCAAGCCCAAACCCCGCGAGATTCTCGAGAAGATTGCGATGGGTCAGATCGGCAAGTTCTACACGGAAAACTGCCTCGTCGATCAGCTTTACGTCAAGAACGCCCCCGGCGAGAAGCAGACGGTTGCCCAGCTCCTGGCCAAGGTCGGCAAGGCGCTCGGCGACACCATCAGCGTCCGCCGCTACGTCCGCTACACGCTCGGCGCCTGAGTGCCGCGCCCGACCGGCGCATGCACACGCGCGGTGCCGACCGGCGGAAACGAATCGGCCGCAAGCCCGGAACGGGTTTGCGGCCGACTTGTTTTTGCGGGGCACGTGCGCGAACCGTCACGCGGTCTCAGGCTCCGTTCAAAGTCGGGTTCTGCATCCGCATGCGAGGTGGTTCACGTGTGGTAGACGCGCTGCCAGACGGCATCGCACCGGCCGCAATGGGTGCAGTTGTTCGCGCAGTCGCCCGCGATGCCGGAGATCGCCCAGTCCTTCGGGAAGGCCTGATTGTCGACGATGCCCGGGGCGAACGCCTCCGTGTAATGCGGGTCCATGAGCTGCGTCAAATCGCCTTCGTAGCGGTAGGAGGCGTAGGCATTGAGAATCTGCGTCGGGTGCGCGGTCCGCCGCGTGGCGAGCTTGAAGACGTCGATCCGGTCCTCCCACAGCGGCGTATCTTCCGGGCGGATCCACGTTCCGCGGAGAAAATCGATGAGGTTGCGCTCTTTCACATAGCGCGTACGGCACCGGAAGACGTCGAAATTGAACTGTTCGCCGACGCCCGATTGCCGGATGCGGTTGTGCCCATGCAGATTGTCGTGGAACTGCTGGTAGGGGCACTGGCGGAGGCAACCGCTGTTGACCTGTGCGCCCAGCAGCTTCCCGTGGTTGCGGCACCAGTCGGAGATGACGGCGACGTAGTCGAGGTTGCGCTGATATTCGCGGGAGATGTAAAACTCGTCAAAGGCGTCGGCGAGGGCCTCAAAGCCGATGGTGCCGTGGACGCGCATGTTGACCGACGCACGGATCCGGACGCCGGGGAAGCGGGTGCGCAGAATGGCTGCAATGAAGGGTGAGGTTGTCGTCACCACATCCGGGAAGAGTCCTTCCGCATCCATGTCGTGCAGACATTGCGTCACAAAATCCGCCAACTCCGGACTGACGGCAATATCGCCGTAGCAGTTGCAGTTGAAGAGGGTGTCGAGCCGGATGCCGTTGTCGCGGCACCAATGCAGATCGGAAAAGAGGCGCCGGCGCGTCTCCGGCGTCATTTCCGGCGCGGGGCGGCAGGAGAGCACGCCCGGCCAGGCGTAGAAGACTTCGGCAATCCGTCCGAGCCACGGGGTGCAGGCTTCGATGAACGGTTCGTTGTAGAAATGACCGACGGCAAGATTTTTCTTCATGCGCGACGCGACCGGGGGAGCGGCCGCCGAAAGGGAACGGGAATCAGGCGGGGCGGTGGGTTGCCCCGTTACGGTATGAAACGCGCGGCGGCGCCATCCGGTTCGCGGCGGTGGCAGGGGCGTGGCTCAGGCGTGGGGCAGGGAGCCGGTCAGCCAGTGGTCGATGCACGTCGGAACAGAGTCCGCGAGGTGCGTCACGTAAATGAGCGTGACATCCGTTTCCGCGCAAAGGCGGTCGACCATCCGGACGAACCGTTCGCGGTTGGCGGCGTCCAGATTCTGGCACGGCTCGTCGAGTACGAGCAGGGGCGGTTTCTTGACGAGTGCGCGGGCGAGCAGGACGAGCCGCTGCTCGCCGCCGGAGAGCACGCCGAAGGGCTTGTCCGCCGTTTCCGCGAGCCCGAACTGTCCGAGCACCTCGAGCGCGCGGCGCATCCGCGCGGGGGTCCGCGTTTCGTGATAAAACGGGGTGTCGACAAACCCGGACAGCACAATGTTGAGCACATTCTGGGTGCGGCCCATGCAGGCATGCAGTTCCGGCGAAACCCAGCCGATGCGCTTCTTGATGGACCAGATGCTCTCGCCCGTGCCGCGGCGGCGGCCGAAAAGCCGGATTTCGTTGGCATACGCCTGCGGATGGTCGCCAATGATGAACGCCAGCAGCGTCGTTTTCCCGGTGCCGTTGGGTCCGGAGAGCAGCCAGTGTTCCCCGGCGCGCACGGCCCAATTGAGGCCGTCGATGACGACATGCTCGCCGTAGGCGACGTGCAGGTTGCGCATTTCGACGAGGGGCTTTCCGGCGGTGGGGGCGCCGCTGGAGACGAATGTGGCGGGCGGCGGCACCGCCGCAGGCGCGTCCGGTTCCGCTTCCGCGGCGGGTGCGCGCTTTTTGCGGCTCTTTTTCGCGGGCTTTTCGGGTGCCGCGGGTGCGGCGCCGTCTTTGGGCGCCTTGCCGGCGGGCCCCTGGTAGCGCACGGTGCCGTCGGCGTTGAGGAGCAGCAGATGCGTGACGCCCGCAGGAATCTCCTCCCGGCGGACCGATGCCACCAGCACCTGCGCATCGCCGCTCGCGATGATGTCGCGGATGGTGCACTCGAGTGTCTCGCGCGAGGCGGTATCCAGCCCCACATACGGGGCGTCGAAGAGCATGAGCGTCGGCCGCAGCAGGAGCGCCCGCGCCAGCAGGGTGCGGCGCGTTTCGCCGTTGGAAAGGGAGGCGAAACGGCGCTGCAGCAGATGCGAAAGGTTCATCCGGCGGATGACCGCCGCGCGCAGCGCGGCAAATGCGTCGATTTCCCGCTGCGTGCGCTGCACCTGCTCGTAGGGCGCAATTTCATCGATGTTGTTCTGAGAGAGGAACGTGTCGACCGTCGGCGAGGATTCCTCCTCGGCGCTGTTCCAGCGCATCTGCACGTACGCCTCCATGCGGGCCAGCAGGGCGGACTGGCTTTCGAGGGAGACGAGCGAGACGGCACGCTCGGGGTCGGTGCCGCGCGGACCCTCGAAGTTGTATTCCAGCTCCGCTTCCGGCTTGAACAGGGCGCCGCAGATCAGGTGCACGAGCACCGATTTGCCGGAGCCGTTGGGGCCGCAGACGCCCCAATGCTCACCTTTGCGCCAGGTGAGTTCAAGACCGGGAAAAAGGGCGGTATCGCCGAAGACGAGTCCTTCGGCGGGGCAGCGGAGCGTAAACAGTACGGGTGCGGGTTTCACGGAAGCGGTCGGGAAGAAAGAAAACCGTTCCCCGGGCAGGGGCGTGGCAGCCGCCGGGCGGGGGTGGCGGCACAGGCTCAGCCGATGGGCTCGGGGAACAACAGGATGAGAAGGAGATTGGCGAGATTGAAACCGGCGTGCAGACCGAATGCGGCGAAAAGGCCGCCTTTGCGCCAGGCGAGGCAAAAAAGCAGCCCGAGCACGAACAGCGGCAGAAAGCGCAGGATGTCCAGATGCGCAAAGGCGAAGAACAGGGCGCTGAGCACGGCGGCACCGGGGACGGAGCCCGCGCGCAAGCCGCCGTAGATGAGCGCCCGGAAGGTGAGTTCCTCACCGAAGGGGATCAGCGTGAAGGCGCAGAGCGCCGAGACGCGCTGCGGCCACGGGTTTTCGCTGGGTGTGGTCAGGGCCGCAACGGCATGCTGTACGGAGTCCGCGACGCCGAACAGGTTTTCGAACAGCGTCTGCAGGGGCCCGGATGCGGCGAAAAAGAGCGGGCAGAGGAGCATCCCCAGCAGGAGCGCCGTCAGAAAGGCGAGCCGGGGATTCCGGCACGGCGGAAGCCCGAAGGCGTCGCTGAAACGGCGTTCCCACAGATCGAGGCGGACAACCGCGACGAACAGGGCCATGCCCAGCGGCGCCAATGCATTGAAAAGGGCGTCGGAGCACGATGCGGGCGGCGTCGCGGCCCGTTCCGCGCCGTCGGACTGCAGTTGCAGGTACAGCGCGGGCAGGAGCAGGGCGAGCGTCAGCCCCGCCGTGAGTAGCCCTGCCTGCAGGCGGCGCAGACCGGTGAGCGGGGGTGTCCCTGCCGCGCCATCCGGCGCAAAGGCGGTCATTCCGGACGGCGGGCGGCGTTGTCGGGGCCCGTCTCGAAGGTCAGCGGCGAGATGGGGGTGCGGAACTGAAGCTCCGGCTGCTGGCGGAAGATGATATCCAGCGCGAAGAGCGTCCGCAGCAGATACAGCGGCGGCAGGAAGAGCGCGAGCAGCAGCGGCCATTCGACGATGGCGCGCGGCAGCAGGTGGATGATCTGCATCACCATCGTGAACAGGAAGAAGAGCAGAATGGTGTAGCCCACAAACCAGAAGCCGAGGTGCCGGAGCGATTTGCGCAACGCCTCCCGGAAGCCGAGCCCCAGCAGCATCAGCCGCGGCGTCGCAAAATCCCGCACCCACGCAAACAGGAACAGGCGGATGAGTTCAAACGTCTGCACGACGACAATCCACGTCTGAAACGCCGTCAGCGAGAGCGTGGCGCCCTCCGGCAAGGTCCCCAGATACCAGACGGCAAGCCCGAACAGGGCCGCCCGGATCATCTGAAAGAGCAGATACAGCCAGAAGAGTCCGCGCTGCAGCACGGCGGCGGCCGGCTGGCTGAGCATGTAGGAGACGGGCAGCGGCTCCGATTGGCGGTAGATGCGCATCAGCAGGAGCGTCCAGCCGCGGGAGAGAAACCAGCTGGCCAGATAGGCGGCCACGAGGAGTGCCAGCGCCAGTCCGAGGAGAAGCCCTGCGCGCGTAAGGTTCATCCCGGCGAACCACTCGTAGCAGCGTGCGCCGAAATCCTGCAGGAGCGGCAGCGCCTTCTGGAGGATGCTCTGCGGGTTGTTCTGCACCTGCTCCATGAGTGCGGACGGATTCTGCGCGATGGTGCGGATTTCCGTAAAGAGCTGCGACTCCGCAATGGTTTCGAGCTGGAATTTGCGGATGTAGGCTGCGCTTTCCGTGGTGGAAAGCACGGGCAGAAAGAGGGGGGACTGCCCGAGCAGGATGAAGAAAACCGCGCCGGCGTAGATGAGCCAGCGGCCGATGGAGAAGTTCCGGAAGAGAAGCGTGAGGGTGTTGGCCCACGCGCGGGAGAGCGAGGCGAAGACGCGCGGCGGCTCCGGCTCGCTGCGGCGTTTGCCGGCGTCGGCAAAGGGGGAGGGCAGGAGCAGCTGGCGGCGGAGGGCGGCGGGGATGCCGGCGCCGACGGGCTTGCGGAACGCCGCATGGCGCGCGCCGTCGGCTTCCGGTTGCGCCGCCGGGTGCGCATCTTCCGGTTTGCGGGCGGACTGTTCACCGGCCGAAGTGCCGAGGGGCGGCGTGCGCGGGTGCGATTTTTCGTATTCTTCCAGATAGTCGGAAAACGTTTCCGCCGCCGCTTCGCGCTCTTTTTCGAGCTCGTTCAGCGCTTCGTCAACAGGGGTGGAAGCCTTTTCGCCGGACAGCGGGTTGGGAACGGGAAAGAGCTGCTCGATGTCGGCGGCTTTGCGCCATTCTTTGCCGTAGCCGGGCGTCCAGACGTAGTCATCGCGTGAAAACTCGCCCTTTCGGGCCGCTTCGCGCAGTTGCGCCCACGAGAGTCCGGGCGAGACGTTGCCGCGGACCGAGTAATACCAGAGAACGTTCATTCAGAAAAAAAAAAGAAGCTAGAAATGGATGGCCGGGAGCGAGGAGGCGGCGCTTTGCACAATCCGGGAGACGATGGGAGAGGCAATCCGGCCGAGAACGGATTCAGAGAAGATGGACTGGTGGAGCGATTCGGAGGGAATCAGGCGGACAAAACTGTAGAACAGCAGGCAGAGAATCGCCGCGCCGCAAAAGCGGAAGAGGGCGCCGATGATGCGGTCGACGGTCTTCGGAAAAACGAGGGAAATGAGTTTCCGGACGGCCAGGCGGGCCAGGCGTCCGCCGAGAATGGTGGCGAGGAGCAGCGCGGTGATGGTCAGGATTTTGACGAAAAGGCGGGTGGAGGCTTGAAAGGCCTGCCCCATCCACGGAAGGGTCAGCACGAGGATGACCAGAGCCGCGGCAAACCCGATGACATTGCCCAGTTCGCGGCTTCCGCCCCGGATGCCGCCCAGCACGGCGGACAGCAGCAGGAAGGTGCCGAAAAGGATGTCAATCCAGCCTCCGGGAGATTGCGGAAGGCCGGCAAGCAACAGGGATGAACTCATGGACGGGGAAACCCGGCTTGCGGCAAGGACTGCCGGTTACGGAGCGGATACCTGAAAGCGCGGGTCATCGGGGAAGCGCCGCGCGCAATTGCGCCGCGCTTCATCGATGCGCGATTGCGGATATCCGGCATAGCCCAGATTGGCGATGAAGCGCTCCCAGAGCTCCGCGTTGGAGCGGTCCAGATCCAGGGCTTCGCCGAGGAGCTTGAGCCGCAACGCCGGGGTGTTGCCCGAGTAGGCGCGCATCACCATTTCGTCGATCTCCTCCTGCAGTTCGACGGAACGGTTTTTGTTGAGTTCGCTCAAGCCGCGCAGCGCCGTTTCGCGCTGCTCCGGATTCTCGTCGGCGGCGGGGAGCCCGAGAAAGACGAAAAACTGCTTTGCGGCGCGCGTCTGGTTGAAATATTCGGAGGCGCGGCGCGAATGGAGGATGGCATCGTTGAAAACGGCCACGGGATTCTTGGGATCGATGGCCAGGGCCTCGTTGAGGTAGCCGGAGGCGGTGCCGGTCATGCCGTAGCCCATTTCGCAGGCGGCGAGTCCGGCCAGCAGATCGGGTTTGCGGTACGATTTCTGGATGGCGGCGCGGTACGCGGCGGAGGCGCCTTCGAAGTTGCCGCGGCGGCGGCGGGCTTCCGCAAGCCCCTGGAGGGCGGAGGTTTCTTCGGGACGCTTTTCGAGCGTGGACGATTTGAGAAAGGCGTTTTCAGCGGCCCGGTTGTGCTTGCCGAGGAGGTTGGCCATGCCGAGGTTGTAGTAGACCACGGCATTGTCCGGGTACGCTTTGGCCGCCGTTTCGAGCAGGTCGATGGCCAGCTCGTAATCGCCGTCGAGCAGCGCCTGCTGACCCCTGGACACCGCCTCTTCCGGCGGTACACGGGAGCAACCGGTCAGAAACGCCAGTGCAAGAAGTCCGGCGGAGAGAACGGTGCGAAAACGGAGGGAGGAGCGTGGCATGGGCATGGCGGCGGCGTGGCAGGGAGCGGTTACGACGACGGGGTAAAATGCACGTTCAATGATACGTCAATTGACGCCCGGACGCAATGCCGCGCGCGGGCGCGTCACGCGTGCGCAACCACAGCGGACCGGCTCCCTGTTTTCCGGGATTTGAGCCGCACGGGGGGACGGCAGCGGCGTGGCAGGGCGGTTGGTGCGCTCAGAAGCGGGGCGGCAGCGCTTCGATGATTTTCAGGAAGGCGCGGGCCGGTTGCGAGAGCGGCCGCCGCCGGGAATGGACGAGGGCCAGGCCGACCTCCAGCGAGGGTGAAAGGGGACGGAAGGTGAGCGGCGAATCCGCAGAGACGTCCGCCAGGCGGTCGAGCGTGATGGCGCATCCGTTCCCGGAAATCACAAACTGGGCGGCATTGTAGATGAGGTTGTACGTGCCGATGATGTTCAGCCCCGCAAAGGGTTTGCCCAGCCAGTGCGAGAGAAATTCGGTGACGCGTTTCTGCGAGGAGCAGAGCAGGGGGACGCCGTCGAGATCCGCCGGGCCGATGGCGGTTTTGCGGGCGAGCGGATGGTCTTTGCGCAGGAGCATGCCCCAGCGGTCGCGCGCGGGGAGCCCGATGAAATCGAAGGCGGACAAATCCGTGGGCTCAATGAGCACGCCGAAATCGAGGACGCCGCATTCGAGGCGTTCGATGACGTCTTCGGCATTGCCGCTGTAGAGGCGGAAGCGGATGCCGGGATGTTTTTGGCGCAGGGTGGCGGCACCTTCCGCGAGGAGACGGAAGGCGGCGGTTTCCCCGGCGCCGATGGCGACTTCGCCGCTGAGTTCATCGCGGCGCATGACCTCCTCGCGCGTCCGCTCGGCCATGGCGAGCAGCTCGGCGGCGCGGCGGCGCAGGATGCGCCCGGCATCGGTGAGCTCGACGCGGCGTGTGCCGCGAATCAGCAGCGGCGCGCCCAGTTCGTCCTCCAGCTGCATGAGCTGCTTGGAGAGCGTGGGCTGCGTCAGAAAGAGCTTTTCCGCGGCGCGGGTGATGTTGCCCTCCTCCGCCACAGCCAGGAAATAACGTAAAACCCGTAAATCCATGTTGAACGATTCCTTTCGTCTATGAAAAGCATAGTAACAAAGTATTGGTCTTGATTCCAGTTTTTCCGCATGATTCTTTTCGTCTTCCGGTCGGCTTGGACGGAATGCGCCGGGGCGTATCACCGGAAGCTGCAATTTCATACAGAAAAGAACAGGCATGAAACGCGCAAAGCGGTTGACGGGTCTGGCCGTTGTGGCCATGGCGACGGGGTGTCTCGCGGGGGAAGGGCTCCCGCAGGCGGAGGTTATCCTCGGAGAAACACGGGTGAAACTCACGTTGGAGGACAACCCGGCGGCGCGGGCGCTACTGGAGCGGCTGCCTCTGACGCTGCAGTTCCGGGATTTTAATGGGACGGAGAAAATCGCCATGCTTGACGAGCCGCTACCGACGCAGGGCAGTCCGCGCGCCTGCACGCCGAAGGCGGGCATGGTCGCCTACTACGCGCCCTGGGGCAATCTGTGCTTTTTCTACCGCGATTTCCGGCATTCGCCGGGGCTGGTTCCGCTGGGGCGGGTCGATGTTGCGGCGTTGCAGCTTTCCGGGCGCACCGGCTTTTTCACGATGACCCTCGCGCCGATACCGGCTGCGGCGGCGGAACGCACGGAGCGAGCCGCCGCGCAGTAGCCGCCGCCGTCCGCAAAGCGGAGAACAGTGGCGGGGCGGCGCGCCTTTTGCTACCCTTTTTGTGTTTCTTTTTGTTACTGCAAGGAGCCTTTCATGAGCAAAACTTCCGACGTTTGGTTTACGGATATGCACACCGTCCCGATGGGGGACAGTCTTCAGGCAAAACTGCGCAAGCTGATGCTGAAGGCGGGGATTGACCAGATTGATTTCAAGGACAAGTTTGTTGCCGTCAAGCTGCACTTCGGCGAGCCCGGCAATCTGGCGTTTCTGCGCGCAAATTGGGCGCGGACGGTCTGCGATCTGGTCAAGGAACTGGGCGGCAAGCCCTTTGTGACGGATTGCAACACGCTCTATGTGGGCGGCCGCAAGAATGCGCTCGATCACCTCGATTCCGCCTACATGAACGGCTACAACCCGTTTGCAACGGGGGTGCACACCATCATTGCGGACGGTCTCAAGGGGACGGACGACGTGGAAGTGCCGGTGCCCGGCGGCACCTATGTCAAGGCGGCCAAGATCGGCCGCGCCCTGATGGATGCGGATATCGTCATTTCGCTCACCCACTTCAAGGGGCACGAGTTGACGGGTTTCGGCGGCGCCATCAAGAACATCGGCATGGGCGGCGGCTCGCGCGCCGGCAAGATGGAGATGCATTCGGCGGGCAAGCCGCACGTGGATCAGGAGAACTGCATCGGCTGCGGCCGCTGCCGCGCCATTTGCGCGCACGATGCGCCGGTCATCACGAACCGCAAGGCGTCGATTGACCACAACAAGTGCGTCGGCTGCGGCCGTTGCATCGGGGTCTGCCCGAAGAATGCCGTACTGCCGGCTTTTGATGAAGCCAACGATCTGGTGAACCGCAAGATGGCGGAATATACGCTGGCGATTCTCCACGGGCGGCCGCATTTCCACGTGAGCCTCGCCATTGACATCTCCCCGTTCTGCGACTGCCACGGGGAAAATGACGTGCCGATTGTCCCGAACGTGGGGATGTTCGCCTCCTTCGATCCGGTGGCGATTGATCAGGCGTGTGCGGATGCGGTCAACAGGCAGACGCCGAATCCCGATTCGCGTCTCGGCAAAGCCAAGGGCGAATTCCGCGACCACTTCCATGCGGTTTCGCCGGATACGGACTGGCGGACCTGCCTGGACCACTGTGAAGCGATCGGGCTCGGCACCCGCGCCTATACGCTCCACACGCTGTAAGCGCACGCGCTCCGCGTTTCGCGGGGCGCGAAACTGGCGGGGGCCAAAGCCCCTGAAAACAAAAAGACCGGGCGGAAATCCGTCCGGTCTTTTTTTGCCGTGTGAAGTGTGTGTGCGCCGATCAGGCGGCGGGCGCCTCAGCGGCAGGGGCCTCAGCGGCGGGAGCCTCAGCGGCGGGAGCCTCAGCGGCGGGTGCCTCAGCGGCGGGCGCCTCAGCGGCAGGAGCCT
>CASFKR010000081.1 GCA_949295265.1 uncultured Verrucomicrobiota bacterium
CCCGCCCCCGCCACCGGCCGGGCGCTTCTTCTGACGCCCCCGCGCCCGCCATGATCCGCCGCCGCACACCGACCCGCCAGCTCCATGCCGACCTGAACCTCACGTCCATGTCGGACCTCACCTTTCTCCTGCTCATCGCCTTCATCATCACCTTCCCCATCATCGAGCAGGGCATCCCGGTGCGTCTCCCCAAAGGTACGTCCGAACAGGTTGATCCGCAAAAGCAGTCCGCCACCGTCACCGTCGACAAGGAAGGGCGCATCGCCCTCGGAACCGAGTACATTCAGCTCGAAGATCTGCGCGCGGCCCTGCGCACCCGCCTCGCGGAAAACCCTGAGTTCCGCCTCATCATCCGCGGCGATACCGATGTCGATTACGGAAGCGTCGTCGCCGTCGCACGGCTGGCCAACGAACTCGGCATTTCGCGGATGAGCCTTGCAACCAGCGGCGAAAGCAACTGACACGCCGCTGCCACGCCCCTGCCACCCTCCCACGCGCCTTTCCATGAAAGAACTTCTGATTGCCGGTGGCGGGCCCGCCGGACTCACTGCGGCCCTCTACTCCGCCCGCGCGGGCATCCGCCCCGTCGTGCTGGAGCGGTTGCCCGGAGGACGCCTCGCCGAACTGGAGCGCGTCGACAATTATCCCGGCTTTGCGGAGGGCGTCACGGGGCCGGAACTGGCTGCCGCCATGCGTGCGCAGGCGGAGCGTTTCGGCGTGGAATTCCGCACCGGCGAATCCCTCACAGGCGTGGAGCCCCGGCCGGACGGCTCTTTCCTGTGCGAAACCGATTTCGGCGAATCGCTGGCGGCGCGCGCGCTCGTGCTCTGCGCCGGCACGGAGCCGGTGCGCCTGGACGTACCCGGAGAGGCGCGCTGGTTCGGGCGCGGCGTTTCCGCCTGCGTCACCTGCGACGGCGCCTTTTTCAAGGGGCGCGACGTCATCCTCGCCGGCGGGGGCGCGGAGGCGGTCGCCGGGGCCTTTTACCTCGCGCGGCTCTGCCGCTCCGTTCTCGTGGCACCGGGTCACCCCGGCGGCTCCCCGGCTGTGCCGGACGCGCTCGCGCGCGCCAAAGCACTTCCCAATGTGGAATGGCTCGGCGCAACAACCCGCATCGCGGAAATCCTGCCGCGCGAAGACGGGCGCGGCGTCGGCGCGGTCCGCCTGACCGCCGCGGACGGCACCGAAACGGTGCGGCCGGTCGACGGGCTCTTCGCGTGCCTCGGCACGGCCCCGGCTGTGCGCGCCTTTGCGTCGCTGGTCGCACTCGGACCCGATGGCGGCGTACAGGCCGACCCCGCCACGGGCGTCACGTCCCGCCCCGGCATTTTCGCCGCCGGCGATGTGCTTTCCGGCGCCGTCCGCCAAATCGCCTGGGCCGTCGGCACCGGTTGCGCCGCCGCCCTCTCCGCAGTCCGCTGGCTCCATCGCTCCTCCCCTTCCGCTTAATGTCCGCTCCATGAAACGCACCGTTTCCCCGACCGCCCGTCAGGTCCGCACCCTCGCCTTCCTGCTTGCACTGGGGCTCACCGCCGCCGGATGCGCCCATTGCCCCGTCTGCGGCGCCTCCTGGGGTGCCGCCCGCCGCGAACGCGAAGCCGCCGCCCTGGCGGCGTCCGTACCCCAGCTCGAAACCCTGCACGGCACCATCACCTGCCTCGAGCGCGTCACGCCTCTGCCGACCTACCGCCTCGTGGTGCGGCTCATCGACCTCGAAACCCACGAGGAAATCGCCTCGCAGGACCTGGGCGCCCTCAAGGGGTTCCCCGTCTTTTTCTCCATCGTCTACGATGCCCGCAAAATCCAGCCGATGCGCATTTACGGGCTCGTCTGCGATCTCACCTCGCGCGGCGTCGCGCTCTACTCGACCGATACGCAGTACCGCGTCCTCGCGAAGGATTCCCAGCGCGAGGTCGACCTCGTCCTGACCCGCAACCTGGGCGGCGCCCGGTAGCGTCGGCGCCCCTCAGGTGGCGGGCTCGAGGAGATAGACGCGGTCGTTGGGGCGCACCCTGGCCGGGCGCGGCACCGTGACCCAATTGCCGCGCACCGCCTCCGTCAGCACGGCTTCATCGCGCCGGATGGAGGTTACTTCAAAGCGCACCTCCCCGGTGGAGGGTCCCTGGATGGACAGCCGGTCCCCGAGCCGGAACGCGGCATCCTGCACGCGGATCTGCACGAACCCGGCACGCGGATAATCGTGCTCCACCACGCCGACATTGCGCTTGCGGCGCGTGGCCAGATTTTCGTCGTTGTCCGTGAACTGATCGGCTCCCGGGCGTCCATGGAACAGCCCGACGCCGAAGCGCCGGTGGTAAACCTCGGTGCACCGCTCCGTCAGCTCCGCCGCCAGCGCATCGCTCCACGTACCCTGCGCCAGCGCGTCCAGCGCCGCCCGGTACGCACCGACAACGGTCGTCACGTACTCCGGCGGCCGGGCGCGCCCTTCAATCTTGAGCGATGCGGCGCCCGTTGCAACGATTTTGTCGAGGAACGGAAGCGAACACAAATCGCGGGCGGAGAGAATGGTATGGGCGCCGACGGCGAATTCGGCGCGCGGACGCGGACTGTCTTCATTCTCCTCGCGCACAATCGTGTAGGGGCGGCGGCACGGCTGCTGGCATTCGCCCCGGTTCGCCGACGCGCCGTAAGCGAAATGCGACAGAAAGCAGCGCCCCGATTCCGCAACACACTGCGCGCCATGCACAAAAATCTCGATTTCGCCGCCCAGCGGACGGATGGCGTCGGCGATGGCGGCGACCTCGCTCAGCGTGCATTCGCGCGCCAGCACCACGCGCCGGATGCCCTGGGAAACGAGAAAGCGCGCCGCATCCGCATTGGCACAGGAAAGCTGCGTCGACGCATGCGCCTCCATGCCACGCCGCTGACACGCCGCAAACACGGCCCAGTCGCTGGCGATGACCGCATCCACATAGGGCGCCGCCGCATCGAGCATCCGGTAGAGCTCCGCCCGTTCCCCGTCAAACACAATCGTGTTGAGCGTCAGGTAGAGCTTCGCCCCGGCCGCCCGGCAGCAGGCGGACGCCTCCGGCAGACTCCGCAGCGTGAAATTATGGGCTCCGCCCACGCGCATATTGAGCTTGTCCAGCCCTAGATACACGGCATTGGCACCGGCTGCGAGGGCAGCCCGAAGCGCGGCAGGGGTTCCGCAGGGAGCCAGCAATTCCACCGCCTGTGCACAGGCGCGGCAGGATTCGGGAGTCTTTCTGTTCATGCCCCCATCCTACCATTTACCCCCTTTCCGGAAAACACGCCCCCGCCGCCTGAACCATCGCGCGGACGGTCCTGTTTATGGACGCCGGAAAACCCCATTGGTCAAATTCAAGGACACCGAACGGGGGAATTCCGTTCCGGAGAGGCTCGCCTCCGGAGAATTCGCCTCACGCTGGCTGAAACCGCGCACGAACCGACCGCCCCTGCAGGCGGCGGCTACCGCCTGAGCACTTCGCGCCAGTCGGAGAGGGTGCGGGTCTTCGTGGAGAAGACGGCTCCGATTTTGTGAAGCGTGCGGGCATCGCCGACGTAGGGTGTTGCGTAGCCGTTGCGTTCAATCTGCTCGAGCGCCTCCTCCACAGATTTGTCGACCTTGAACTCGAAGATGTAGACGTGCTCCGGGGTTTCGACCACGCTGTCGATACGCCCCTGGGACGTGTGCTTCTCCGTGTGGACCAGCTGCCCGGTCAGCAGAAAAATGCTGGCAATCACGTTGCGGAAGACGCTCTCGGACTTCAGCGCTGTATCCGACCCTTCGTGATACGGAAGGCTGGCGAGATGACCCTGCAGACACTTCATGACAGAAGCCGTGTTTCCCGTCTTGAAATCCAAGGCAAGCTTGTCAATCTGAAGGTCGCCGCTATTCTCAAAAGCCTTGTACGTAACGTAGGGAATGAGAGCCTTCAGAAAACCGTAGCGAACCTCGTCATTGGGAAACCCGATGGTGTACCGAAGAAACTCCGCATTGTAGCTTTTGATGGTGAGATACCCGGATTGGAAAAGGTACGTCAGCGGGTTGTTGTTGTCCTCGTACGCACTGGTGAGGACCTCACGGTCTGCTGTGAGTTCGTCCTGCGCAGGAAGTTCGCGCAGTTTGTCGGCATTTTTCTGGAATAGATTGACGAGGAAGGAGGACGTTCCGGACTCAAACCAGTAGGCACCGAATTCCTTGTTGAAGAAGGCATTCATGAGACTGAACGGATTGTAGACGCGCTCACCATTCGGATGAAAGCGATAGCCGTCATACATCTTGCGAAGATTGTCCAGACATGCCTCGCGGATTAATCCCTGCTCTGCCATCATCGCGTCAATTTCCGGCGCAAAATTCGCCTCCAGCTCCGCTTGCGTGATGCCGCAGAGCGTAGCGTACGTCTTGTTCATCGAAATGACGTTGAGCTGGTTGAGGTCACTGAAGATGGAAACCTTTGCGAATTTCGTAATCCCGGTAAGCCACGCGAACCGGAAATACTCATCCAGTCCCTTCAGGTTGCCGAAAATCGCCTTAAAAAGAGAACGGATACGCTCACGGTCCTCGCCCTTCGCTCCAAGAAGCGGTTTATCATACTCGTCGACGAGAAAAACAATCGGTCCCTGTTTACGGAAGACCTTCTTGACGAGCGCGCCGAACCGTTCGGCAAGATTCGGATACCTGGAAGTTCTGCATTTGTACTGTTTGTCCAGTTCACCCATCCAAACGGTAAAGCGGGCCTCCACGTCTGCGTACGAATCGCCGGTGCGTGAAAAATCCAGATAAAAAACCGGATACTTCTTCCACTTCGTTTCCAGTTTTTCGATGGCGAGCCCCTTGAAAAGGTCTTTCTTACCCCCGAAGTAAGCGCGGAGGGTTGTGGTCAGCAGACTCTTGCCGAAACGGCGCGGACGCGACAGAAAATACTGCGACCCTTCTGTTGCCAGCTTATAAACCAAATCCGTCTTATCCACATAGAGATATCCCCCTGTGCGGAGTTTTTCAAAGGATTGGACGCCGATGCCAATTTCCGCCCGGTGTTTCTACAGAAAGTCGCTTGCCTCCCTGCGATCGGCGTACTTTTCCGCTTCCGGTTCCGGCATCACGAAAGGGGAACAAAGAGGCGAACCCGGCGGGGCGTGCGTTTCGTTTCTTCCGTTGAAGAAGCCGTCCGCAGATGCGGTAAACATGCTATGATGCGAATGCCTTCGGCTGAGGCGCTCCGCCCATCGGCCGCAGGGCTTCGGTCCGCTGAAGAGTCCCGATTTGCAACATGAAATTCAGTACCTTTCTGCCACTCCTCTGCCTCGCCACTGCCACATCGGCCCGCGGCGACCTCCTCGTCGTACGGAGCGACCAGGCCGGACTGCCGGAATCGATCGGCCGCGAAACCTGGGCGGTCATCGACCGCTCGTGTGATTCGCTGCTGGAGGCGCAGACCCCGGACGGATTCTGGGCGTCCCGGGAGCCGGGCATGCCCGACACCATCCCTGCCACCGCGCTCGGTGAAAGGGGCTACCCGGATGCGGCTCTCCTCCAGACGCTGGAAATGCTCGCCGGAGAGGCAACGCGCCCCTGGGACGCCGCGCGCATCCGCCAGACCGCCTATGCGCTCCTCGGGGCGGCCCGCACCGGCGCAGAACCGCCCCGCGCACTCATCGAACGGCTTGCACGCGCCCGCCTCGACACGCTTTCGGCGGCCGATTGCGCGCTTGCGCTGCTTGCGCTCGACGCCTTCGGCGCTGATACCGCAGCACTTTGGGATCGGCTTGCCGAACGCCCCGTGCTCCCCGACCCGACGCTCTCCAGCGTTGCCGCAGCCGCCCTGGCGCGTCAGGCGCGCGCCGCAGCGCGCGCCCGCACAACCGCACCCGGCCCCGACGTTCTCGCGCACGTACGCTGGCTCGCCCAGCGGCTTTCGCTCGGGTTCACCGGGCTCGTTCCGCCGCCCGACCCCGCCTGCCCGCTTACCCCGGAAAACGCCTTTCTCATCTCCGTCCTCGCATCCTCCCTGCCCCGCCACCTGCTCGCCAATCCCGACAACCGCCTCTTCCCCTACGACTGGCGCAACCACCTGGCCAACCGCCTCATTTCCCTGCAACAGTGTGATGACGAGGGCCGATACTACTGGGAAGGCGAACACACCCGCGCACAAAACACCACCCTCGCCATCCTCACGCTGCGCATCCTTTCGCAAGCCTTCTAATGCCCCGCGGCACCGCGCTCCGCCGTCCGCCAAACCGGGGCTTCCGGGGTTTCGTCCGGCGTCCGCGACGGGGACGCAACACGATGCGCGGGGGTCACTTGTTTGGCCCCCCCGTTTTTGTTACGATATCCATCACAATTGACTCCCGCCTGCGGCGCCTTCCGGACAGGTCTCTGACCGCAGGACCTTTGTTTATTCGATTCATTCCCGATTTCCTGCCGTGACCTCCAACGACGAATACGTACTGCAGATTCTTCTGGAAAACCACAAGATCGATCCAGACACGGCCGACTCCGCCTCTCTCGAAGGAGCCAAGGAGGGGATTTCCGCCGTTTCCTATCTGATCAAAACGGGAATCCTCACGGAAAACGACGTGCTGGGCGTGCTTGCCGCCACGTTCAACATGGAGTTCTACGACATCTCCGGGCTCGTGCTCGGCGATGACATCCGCGATCTTCTGCCCGGCGATCTGGCGCGGAAATTCCGCGTCGTCCCGTTGTGGGAGACCAATGGCGTCCTGACGGTCGCCATGGCCGACCCGATGAGTTTCGAGACGCTCGACTCGCTGCGCTCCATCCTCAACAAGGACGTCGAGGGCGTCGTGGCGCCGCCGCAACAGATTATCCAGGCGCTCGGCACCCTCTATCCGGACCAGGACCTCTCCGAAATACAGGAGCTCTACGGTCTGTTCAAGGATGACCAGAAGAAGGAGTCGGACGGCGGCACCGCCATTGACGACGACGAAGCCGGGCTGGAAAACCAGCTCGGAGCCGCCCAGGCCGGCGAAAAAGACGCGCCCATCGTCAAACTCTGCGCGCAAATCATCATGCGCGCCTTCGTGGCCCGCGCTTCGGATATTCACCTGGAGCCGATGGAGACGCGCTTCCGCATCCGGTACCGCATCGACGGCGTGCTGCGCGAGCAGGAACCGCCGCCGCGCCGCCTCCAGGGCGCCATCCTGCAGCGCTTCAAGCTCATGGCCAACATGAAGCTCTCGGAGCGCCGCATCCCGCAGGACGGACGAATTCAGATCAAGGTCAAAGGCCGCGAACTGGATTTGCGTGTGTCGACGGTGCCGACCGGGCATGGCGAATCCATCGTCATGCGTATCCTCGACAAGCAGAACCTCTCGCTGGGTCTGCCTGAACTCGGGTTTATGACGGACGACCAGCAGCTCTTCGAAAACCTCATTTCGCTGCCGGACGGCGTCATCCTCGTGACGGGTCCGACCGGTTCCGGCAAGACGACGACGCTTTACGCCTGCCTGGGGCAGATCAACAAGCCCGACCGCAAGATCATCACGGTGGAAGACCCGGTCGAATACCAGATGACCGGCATCAACCAGGTGGCCGTGCATACCGACATCGGCATGACCTTCGACGCGGCGTTGCGCGCCATTCTGCGTCAGGCGCCGAACATCGTGATGATCGGTGAAATCCGCGACCTGGAGACGGCCGCCATCGCGACGGAAGCCGCGCTGACGGGCCACCTGGTGTTCTCCACGCTGCACACCAACGACGCGCCCTCGGCCATTACGCGTCTGCTCGACATCGGCGTGAAGCCCTTCCTCGTGGCCTCGGCGCTGCGCGCCGTCATGGCGCAGCGCCTCGTGCGCTCCATCTGCACGGACTGCCGCGAAGAATATGCGCCGGAAGTGACGGAGCTGCGCTCGCTCGGGCTCGACCCGGCGGAGTACGAAGGCAGCCGCCTCTTCCACGGCACCGGCTGCGTGCGCTGCAATCAGTCCGGGTACAAAGGCCGTAAAGGTCTCTTCGAAATTTTCCGTCTGGATGATGAAATCCAGCAAATGATCTTTGACAACCGCCCCGCCCGCGACCTGCGCGCCCGTGCCCGTGAAATCGGCATGCGGACGCTCCGGGAGGATGGCATCCGCAAAGTCCTTGCCGGCATTACCACCGTGAGCGAGGTGCTTCGCGTGACCATGGGAGACGAGAACTAGCCATGATTGAAGACAATCTGATGGAAATGCTCATGCAGGCCGCCTGCGACAATGGCGCGTCCGACCTGCTGATCGAGGTGGGCGATCCGCCCCTGCTGCGTGTTCACGGTGAACTGACGCCGCTGGACATGGATCCGCTCCTGCCCGAGGATACCGAGAAGCTCATGCAGGCGATTACGACCCCCGCCAACATCGAGGCCGTGCACACCAAAGGCGGCGCCGACTTCGGTTACGCCTTCGGCGACCAGGCCCGCTTCCGTGTCTCCGTCTTCAAAGCCAAGGGCAACATCGGCATCGTGCTGCGCCGGATTCCCAACGACATGATTCCGCTCGACGCCATCGGATTGCCCGACCAGATCAAGGAACTGCTTTACAAGCCGCGCGGTCTCATCCTCGTGACGGGCCCCACGGGCTCCGGCAAGACGACCACGCTCACCTCGATGCTCAACTTCATCAATGAGAACCGGGCGTGCCACATCATCACCATCGAAGACCCCATCGAATACTATCACAACCACAAAAAGTCGATGGTCACCCAGCGCGAAATCGGCGCCGACGTCCCCTCCTTCGCAGAGGCCATCCGCCGCGCGCTGCGCCAGGACCCGGATGTGATTCTCGTCGGTGAAATGCGCGACCTCGAAACGATGGGCGCCGCCATCACCGCCGCCGAAACCGGCCACCTCGTCTTCGCCACGCTGCACACGACCGGCGCCGCCTCGACGGTCGACCGTATCGTGGGCTCCTTCCCCACCGATCAGCAGGAGCAGGTGCGCATGCAGCTCTCCGTGGGTCTGGTCGCCGTCATCTCCCAGCTGCTGATTCCGCGCATCGACCACCCCGGCCGCGTGGGCGCCTTCGAAATCATGGTCAACACCCCCTCGATCGCCTCCATGATCCGCGACGGCAATACCCACCGCATCATCTCCGATATTCAGACCGGTGCCAAGTTCGGCATGCAGACGCTCGACTCGCACCTGCTCAACCTCTACACCGCCGGCATCATCTCCTACGAGGAGTTCATCTCCAAGTCCCGCGACCCCGACACCCAGCTTCAGAAACTCCGCGAGATGACCGGGCAGGGCTGACACGCCCCTGCCACGCTGAACCCAACAAATCCTTTGCCCGACTCTGGTTTGCCGTACCGCTATGGACGATTCCACGCATTCAAACCTCTCCGTCGACCCCGTCCTCGAGACCCTCAACCTCTCCGGGTATCTCGATGAAACGACCTGCGACGAAATCCTGGAGGAAAAGGAACGCTCCGGGAAGGAGGCGCGCGACATCATCGTCGACGGAAATTACCTTTCCGAAGACGATCTGCTCACCGCACTGGCCGCCAACAACGGCTGCGAGGTGATTCCGCTCGCCGGTGTAGACATTTCCCCGGAGGTGCTCTCCACCGTGCAAGGCGCCACGGCGCGCATGTACGGCGTGGTGCCCATCGAGGCGAACGGCTCCGCCGTGACGCTCGCCGCGTACACCATTCCCTCGCCCATCGTCAGCGATGAGCTCAGCTTCGTCCTCGACAAGGAAATCTCCTTTGCTCTGGCGCGCAAATCCGAGGTGCTCGACTGCATCTCCCGCTACTACGGCGGCACCGACTCGATCCTCGACAACTATGCCTCGCTGACGGATTTCGAGACGGTTACGACGGGCCTCTCCGAGGAGATGGACGAAAAGGAGCTCGAAAGCGCCGCCTCGTCCGCACCCGTTGTCCGCTTCGTGCAGCTCGTGCTGCTGCAGGCCGTTCAGGCACGCGCCTCGGATATCCACTTCGAGCCCTTCGAGAAGGAATTCCGCATCCGCTACCGCGTGGACGGCGCCCTCTACGAAATGACGCCGCCGCCCAAATCGCTGGCGACGCCCGTCATTTCCCGCATCAAGGTCATGGCCGGTCTGAACATCGCCGAGCGCCGCCTCCCGCAGGACGGCCGCATCCAGCTGCCCGTCGGAGGGCGCCAGATCGACCTGCGTGTGTCCTGCCTTCCGACGCAGTTCGGCGAATCCGTCGTGCTTCGTGTTCTGGACCGCTCCGTCGTCTCGCTCGACCTCGAAAACCTCGGCATGCCCGAGGACGTCTACAACTACATCGGCGAAGACATCTCCAAGCCCAACGGCATCATCGTGGTGACGGGGCCGACCGGCTCCGGCAAGACGACCACGCTGTACTCCTGCCTGCGCCGCATCAACAAGGAAGGCACGAAAATCCTCACCGCTGAGGAACCCGTCGAATACGACATCGACGGTCTCGTGCAGGTTCCCATCAATCCGTTGCAGGGCAACACCTTCCCGCTCGTGCTGCGCGCCTTCCTCCGTCAGGACCCCGATATCATCATGGTCGGCGAAATCCGCGACCTGGAGACGGCGCAGATCGCCGTCCAGGCTTCGCTCACGGGCCACCTGGTGTTCTCCACGCTGCACACGAACGATGCCGCCGGCGCGGTGACGCGTCTCATCGACATGGACGTGGCGCCCTACCTGATCGCCTCGACGCTCAATGCCGTGCTGGGGCAGCGCCTGCTCCGCAAATGCTGCAAGAACTGCCGCACGTCGTACGACCCCACGGAGGACACGCTCAAGCGCCTCAATCTCACGCGCGAGCAGACCGGCGGCCAGCCCTTCTACTTCGGCGCGGGTTGCGACCAGTGCAACAAATCCGGGTACAAGGGGCGCAAAGGTCTCTACGAGTATCTGCGCGTGACCGACCCCATCCGCATCATGATTACCGAGCGCAAGCCCACGCTCACCATCCGCGAAAAAGCCCGCGAACTCGGGATGCGCACGATGCGCGAGGACGGCATCCGCAACATCCTCGACGGCACCACCACCGTTGACGAGGTTCTGCGCTACACCTGATTTCCCCGTGCGTTCTTCCCCTTCGCACCTCTGTTTCGGCGGTTCCTTTTCTCCGGGAAAGGGCCGCCTTTGTTTCGCGCCGCCCCGGCACGTTTCCCGCGCGGCATTCCGGGCGCAGTTTCGCCGCATCGCGCTTTACGCATGCGCCTGAATTCGCTAGTATTTGCGGCTGAATTATCCGTCGCCGCCCGTCTTGCGGCACTCCTCATTTTTCCCCCTCTCTGACAACCCTTTTTCTTCCATGGCCGGCATTTTCAAAGCGTACGACATCCGCGGTATTTATGGCACGGAACTGACCGAAGCGGTCGCCTACGATCTGGGGCGCGCGTTCGTAACGTTCCTGAACTGCAAAAAAATCGCCATCGGTCGCGACATTCGCCCCTCTTCCGTCCCGCTCTTTGAGCACTTCGCGAAAGGCGCCACCGAATTGGGTGCCGACATCATCGACCTCGGGCTCTGCTCCACGCCGGTTTCCTACTACGGGAACGGATCCCTCGGTTGCGACGCCTCGGTGATGATCACCGCTTCGCACAACCCCAAAGAGTACAACGGCTTCAAGCTCTGCCGCGAGCGCGCCATCCCCATCTCCGGCGCCACCGGCATCGCCGACATCGAGGCGATCATCGCCAAGGGCGCCTACGCCCCCAAGGCGGCCGTTCCCGGCACCGTCACAAAGGTCGACGTCATTCCGTCCTACTGCGAATTCATCCGCAAAAATGCCGATTTGGCGCGTCCGCTCCGCATCTGCTGCGACTTTGCCAACGGCATGGGGACGACCGAGGCCAAGGTCTTCGAAGGGCTTCCGCTCACCTGGACTTCGCTCTATCCGGAGCCGGACGGCACCTTCCCGAACCACGAAGCGAACCCCCTCAAGCACGAAACGCTCGACGCCATCCGCGCCGAAGTGCGCAAGGGCGGGTACGATTTCGGCGTGGCCTTCGACGGCGACGCCGACCGCGCCGGGTTCATCGATGAAAAAGGCGACATCATTCCGATGGACATGATTACCGCGCTCGTGGCGGAAGACCTGCTCCGCACCCATCCGGGTGCCACCATCTTCTACGACCTGCGCTCTTCCTGGGCCGTCAAGGAGGTCATCCTCGAACATGGCGGCAAGCCGATGATGAGCCGCGTCGGCCATGCCTTCATCAAGCAGCAGATGCGCGAAAACGACGCGCTCTTTGCGGGCGAGCTTTCCGGGCACTACTACTTCAAGGCCAACTTCACGGCCGAATCCTCCTCGCTGGCGGTACTCTGCCTCGCCAACATCGTCTCGCGCGCGGACAAGCCCCTTTCCGAACTCATCAAGCCGATTCAGCGCTACGTTGCCTCCGGCGAAATCAACACCCGCCTGGCATCCGCCGATGCCGCCGCGAAGGTGCTCGCCACGCTCAAGGACCGCTACGGCGCGCAAGGGCACGCCTTCGAGCTCGACGGGCTCAGCGTTGAATTCGCCGACTGGTGGTTCAACGTCCGCTGCTCCAACACCGAGCCGCTCATCCGCCTCAACCTCGAGGCCAAAACCGAGGACGAGATGATTCGCCGCCGCGACGAAATTCTCGCCGTCATCCGGGGCTGACCCCTCCAGGCGGTCCGCGCTCCTTTTGCTGCGGGCCGCTTTGCTTTCCTCTCTTTCGCCGAACCTGTTCTGACCCAACCATCCGCCTTTCCCATGCAAGACCTTATGGATACCCTGACCGGGAAGTTTACCGCCCACTACGGACGCGCCCCTGAGATCATCTCCTATGCGCCCGGGCGCATTGAGGTGCTCGGTAATCACACCGATTACAACGAAGGGTACGTGCTGTCGGCCGCCATCAACTACGGCACCTGCTTCGCCCTCGCCCGGCGGGAGGACCGTCAGGTCCGCCTGATGGCCGGCGATATCATGGAGGAAGTGCAATTCCTCGTTGACGCCCCCATGCCGACCGAGGATCACATGTGGTCCAACTACGTGAAGGGCTGTCTCTCCGGCGTTTCCGCCCGCAAGGCGCCGCCGTGCGGTTTCGATGCGATGTTCTTCGGCAACATTCCGCTGGGCTCCGGGCTCTCCTCCTCGGCGGCGCTGGAAACGGCGGCCGCGCTCTGCTTTGCCAAACTCTTTGATGTGGAGATTTCCAAACTCGACCTCGCACGCATCGGCCAGAAGGCGGAGCATGAGTACGCAGGCGTCAAGTGCGGTCTGCTCGATCAGGTCTCCTCCATTTACGGCAAGGAAAACGCGCTGGTGCTCTCGGACTTCCGCACGTTCGACATCAAGCCGGTCAACTTCCCGGAGGATGTCTGCTTCCTGATGTGCAACACGCACGCGAAGCACGCGCTCGTGGACGGCGCCTACAATGAGCGCCGCCAGAGCTGCGAAATTGCCGCGCGCCACTTTGCAACGGTGCTCGACCACCCGGTGGCCGCCCTCCGCGACGTCTCCTGGAACGAATGGCTGCAGTACGGCCCCTCGCTGGATGAGCGCGTGGCCAGGCGCGCGGCGCACCCGATCGGCGAAGATGAGCGCGTGCTGGCCGGCGTGGAATTCCTGCGCGACGGCGATGCCGCGGCATTCGGACAGCTGATGTTCCAGTCGCACGAATCCTCGCGCAAATACTTCGAAAATTCCTGCCCGGAACTCGACACGGTCGTGGATGCGGCCAAAGCGATTCCCGGCGTGCTGGGCGCACGCCTCTCGGGCGGCGGCTTCGGCGGCTCCGCCGTGGTGCTCGTGGAAAAGCGCCACGCCGAAACGGCCGCGCAGGCCATCCGCAGCGCGTATGCGCACAAGCATGGCGAACCCTGCGATACGCGCCTGATCATCTGCTCCGAAGGCGCCCGCATCATTCAGGGCTGATTCCGCCTCTCCCCTTCCTCCTGATTCCGCTTCATGCAGCGCTGCAAACCGCCGCTGCGGAAGGACCTTACGATGAGCTTCTCCGATTACAATTTCACGGAAATCGAAAAGAAATGGCAGGCCTATTGGGACGAACACAAGACCTTCGCCGCCGTTGATTTCTCCCCGAAGCCGAAATACTACGCGCTGGACATGTTCCCGTACCCCTCCGGGGCCGGCCTCCACGTCGGCCACCCCGAGGGCTATACGGCAACCGACATCATCTGCCGCTACAAGCGCGCCGCCGGGTTCAACGTGCTCCACCCCATGGGCTTTGACGCCTTCGGACTTCCGGCGGAGCAGTTTGCCGTGGAAACGGGTACGCACCCCGAAATCACGACGGCGAAGAACATCGCCACCTTCGAGCGCCAGATCCGCTCCATCGGGTTTTCGTACGATTGGGACCGGAAAATTTCCACAACGGATCCCGCGTACTACAAGTGGACGCAGTGGATCTTCGAGAAACTCTACGAAAAAGGGCTCGCCTACATGGCCGAGGTGCCCGTCAACTGGTGCCCCGCCCTGGGAACGGTCCTCGCCAACGAGGAGGTTATCAACGGCCGCTCGGAACGCGGGAACTTCCCGGTTGAGCGCCGCCCCATGCGCCAGTGGATGCTCCGCATCACGGCATACGCGGAGCGCCTCCTCAACGATCTGGATACGCTGGACTGGCCGGAAGGCATCAAGGAGATGCAGCGTAACTGGATCGGCCGCTCCACCGGCGCGGAAGTCACCTTTGCCGTGGACGGCACCCCGCATGCCGTGACCGTCTACACCACGCGTCCGGACACCCTCTTCGGCGCCACCTACATGGTGCTCTCGCCCGAGCATCCGCTCGTGCCGGAAATCACTGCGCCCGCCTGCATGGAGGCCGTCGATGCCTACCGCGCGGAAGCCGCCCGCAAATCCGACCTCGAGCGCACCGATCTCGCCAAGGAAAAGACCGGCGTCTTTACCGGCGCCTACGGCGTCAACCCCGTCAACGGCGCCAAAATCCCCATCTGGATTTCCGACTACGTGCTGGCCTCCTACGGCACCGGCGCCATCATGGCCGTACCCGCTCACGATGACCGCGACTGGGATTTCGCCAAAAAGTTCGCCATCCCCGTCATCCCCGTCATCAAACCGGATGAAAAGGAAGCCGCCGCCGCAGGCGTCTCCATCGACGATGTGGCCGCCGCCAAAGCCTGCTGGACGGGTCCCGGACGCCTCTTCAACTCTTCCAACGCGGAAATCTCCCTCGACGGGCTGACCGTCAAGGAGTCCATTCCGGCCATTACCGCCTGGCTCGAAAAGAAGGGCCTCGGCAAGGGCGCCGTCAAATACAAGCTCCGCGACTGGCTCTTCTCCCGCCAGCGCTACTGGGGCGAACCCTTCCCCATCGTCCACATGGATGACGGCACCACGCAGCTGCTCCCGATGGAGGACCTTCCGCTGGAGCTCCCGGAAATGGAGGACTTCAAGCCGACCGGCACCGGCGAGCCGCCCCTCTCCAAGGCGACCAAGTGGCTGCGCTACACCGACCCGAAAACCGGCAAGCAAGGCTGGCGCGAGACGAATACCATGCCGCAGTGGGCCGGCTCCTGCTGGTACTATCTGCGCTACATCGACCCGCACAACGACCGGTGCTTCTGCGATGCGGCCAAGGAAAAGTACTGGATGCCCGTCGACCTGTACATCGGCGGTGCGGAGCACGCCGTGCTCCACCTGCTCTACGCGCGTTTCTGGCATAAGGTGCTCTTTGACCTCGGCTACGTCTCCACGCCGGAGCCGTTCCACAAGCTGGTCAACCAGGGCATGATTCTCGGGCTCTCCTACAAGGATGAGCGCGGCGTGCTCGTTTCCACCGACCAGGTCGACCTCTCCAATCCGGCCAAGCCCGTGCGCAAGGACACCGGCGAACCGCTGACCGAGTTTGCCGCCAAGATGTCCAAGTCGCTCAAGAACGTCGTCAATCCGGATGACGTCATTCGCGACTACGGCGCGGACGCACTCCGTCTCTACGAGATGTTCATGGGCGCGCTGCAGGACGTCAAACCGTGGAACACGAAGGGCGTCGAGGGCGTTGCGCGCTTCCTGCGCCGCTCCTTCAACATGGTGACGTCCCAGCCGGTTACCGATGACAAGCTCACGCCGGATCAGGCGCGCATGCTGCACGAAACCATCAAAAAGGTGACGAACGACATCGAAGGGCTCGCTTTCAACACGGCCATTTCGCAGCTCATGATCTGCCTCAACGCCTTCTCCGGCGAGGGCAAGCCCCTGCCGCGCGAAGCCGCCGAGGCCTACGTGCAGCTCCTCGCGCCCTTTGCGCCGCACCTGGGCGAAGAGCTCTGGGAAACGCTGGGGCACGAAGGCTCCATCGCCTACGTTCCGTGGCCCAAGTGGGATGAAAAGGCGCTCGTAGTCTCCGAGGTCGAAATCGCCGTCCAGATTCGCGGCAAGGTGCGCGCACGCATCCTGATGCCCGCGGAAGCCACGCCCGCGGAGATGGAAAAGCTGGCGCTGGCGGATGAGCAGGTGATCCGCTCGCTCAACGGCGCAACGCCCCGCAAGGTCATC
>CASFKR010000082.1 GCA_949295265.1 uncultured Verrucomicrobiota bacterium
CATCGCATCGATTTCCGGTCCAAACGTCGCCTCCAACTCGGCTTGCGTGATGCCACAGAGCGTGGCATATTCCCGCTTCATCGAAAGATTCTTGAGCTGGTTGAGATCACTGAAGATAGAGACCTTTGCGAACTTCGTGATACCGGTCAGCCACGCAAAGCGGAAATCATCATCCATGCTTTTCAGGTTCCCGAAAAAACCCTTGAGCGTGGAACGGATCCGTTCGCGCTCCTCGCCTTCGGTTTCCAGAAGCGGCTTGTCATACTCGTCCACCAGCAAAACAATCCGCTCGCCGGTCTTCTCCCGAATCTCACGGACGAGATTCCGGAAACGCAACGCAGGCAAATCACTTTTCTTTGCGACGCCAAACGCTTTCTCCCACAGCTGGAGATGCTCATCCATCGCCAACTCGAACATTCCCGGATAATTGAAGTTAAAACCCGCAAAATCCAGATAGAGTACCGGATACTTCGTCCATTCCGTCTCCAGTTTCTCGATGGAAAGGCCCTTGAAGAGCTCCTTTTTACCCCCAAAGTAAGCCTGCAAGGTTCTGGTCAGCAGACTCTTGCCGAACCGGCGCGGTCGCGACAGGAAGTACTGCGACCCTTCTGTCGCCAGCTTGTAAACCAAATCCGTCTTGTCCACATAGAGGCACCCCCCTGTGCGGAGTTTTTCGAAGGACTGAATGCCGATGGGCAGTTTGCGACTCTCGTTCATGGCTTCAGGATAACATTTTCCGCGCCCCGTTTCTACAGAAACACGCCGCTGCCACATGTTGCAAGGAAACGCAACGGGTGGCGGAAAATAAAACTTGAAGACGTTGTGCAAAAGTTGGTACTGTCTTGTGCAACAATTGCATCAGCAAAAAAAGAGCCCGTTTGTTTCCATTTTCACCTGCGGAGGTCCCGTGAAAAGAAGCCTGTTCACCTGCTTGTCCGTCCTGTTCTGTCCGGTGGTGCTCTATGCCGCCGGAGATGGCGTTTTCAACGGACGGTATGAACCGGAACACCGCGCAAAGATGCTCCGGACCTTGCAAAAGGCGTATCCGGAACTGGCAAAAGAGGAATTCGATGCGGACGGGGACGGCATCGTCACGGTGGAAGAGCAGGAAACCGGGCGTCACCCGCTCCAGCAACTCGTTCTTCTCTCCCACAAGAAGCATCCGGAGGTTTTGCCGGGGCTGCACATTCCATGGACGCCGGATCTGTTCTGCGAGTGGATTTCGCTTTCGTTTTTTGCCGAAGACGCTCCGGAGGGTGCCGTCGGCAACCTTGTACCTCAGGGTCTGCTTGACCGGCAACCCGCGCAGGAGAATGCAGCGGTGCGACCGGTACGGACGCCGGACGGACGGATTTCGTTTCCGGCAGGAACAGGGGCGCACCTGCGCATGGATGGCGACCGCAATGCCCGGTGGAACTACCGCTGGGGCGCCATCACCTTCCGTCTGGATGAATCGACGGGCGAGCGCGTTGTGCTGCTCGACATCAACGCCGGCCGGGGGCCGTCCAAATCCTCCCCCAAGGTATGGTATGAAAAAGGCAAAGGGCTTTGCGCCCAGTACGTCGGACGCGGTGCAAACGGTCTGGACGTGCGCAAACTCGTTTCCGACGCCGTCATTGCGGACGGCACAAACTGGAACTGCATCGTGTTTGGGATGAGGCAAGGCAACATGTTCGGGTCCGTCAACGGTGTTCCCATGAAGGAAACCGCCGCGCAACCCGGCCGGTTCTCGAGCGAAGAAGCATACCGCGTGGAATCGCGCATCGGCGATGCCGACCCGGAAAGCATGGCGTGGTCGTTCGACGCCCTGCTGCTGGGGCAGACGGAACTCTCCGAAGCCGCCGTCCGGAAATTCGACGGCTGGGCGGCCCGCCGACTGGGCTTCTGCGCCCGGCTGCCCGAGGCCCATCCGTACAGGACGCGCGCGCCGCGCCTCGACGCCGAAGACCTGCCGCACCGGTACATTCACGACAACGAGACCTGGCTGCGCTGGGGCGAATCCACCAAAGACAAAAGCCTCACGAGAGTCAACGCCGGCGGGGCGCGGGTCGAGCCGGAAGGCTTCGAGCTTGTTTTCCGGGACGATTTCACGAAGTTCAGAATCGCCCCGGGCACAAGCAGCGCCGGCGACCTGTGGATGGCGCCCGGCTTCAATTCCGCCGTTGGCGGCAGCGCCCGGCTGCTTGCGCCCGGCAGAATACCCGACGTGTACGGACACGATGCGGAGGCGGGCGTTCAGAACGTCGCGCTGCGCGAACATGCGGGCAAGTGGTACGCGGGGGCGTTCTACAGCGTCAACGACATGGGACAGGGCTACACGTGGGCGGGCGAGAAAATCTTCCGCATCCGGTGCATGTTCCCCAAGCGCAAAAAAGAGGATGTGGCGGGAGGACTCTTCCCGGCATTCTGGTCGTACGGCACGGAATGGCTGTACTGGCGGGCTTCCAACCGCATCGAATGCGACTGGTTTGAATTCGACGGCATCAACGGCACCTGGTACAACGGACTTTCGACGCATTACCATTATCCGCACATCAAAAGCGTCTTCGCCAAAAACAACGATAGCTACCAGCGCTTCAAAGTGTACGGCGGACTGCTCAATGAGGAGAAAGGCAAAATTCCGGGCGGATTCTACCTCTGGGACGGCCGGTATCACACATGGGAATTCGTCATCGGGCGCGACATGACGTACGTCAATCTCACCATTGATGACGGCAACGGCGGCGAACGCTGGGTCGAAGTGTGCCGAACGAAAACCGCCCCCACGTATCTGGAGCGGCTCGATCTGCAGCTCGACTACGCGCTGAAAGCCAAGCAGGGCAATGCCGTCATTCCGGAGGACTTTTTCGTTGACTGGATTGAAGTCTGGCAGAAATCCGAAGCGGTAAACGCCGTGCGGGCACCGTTCGTCTCGCTTCCGGAGCTTTCCGGCAATGCGGAGCCCGGCGGCACGGTACGGTGCCATGTCGACGCGCCCGGCATCACCGATTTCCGCTACTACTGGTTTGCAGACGGCTATCCGGTCACGTACGGCGCCGGCCCCGAGCTGAAAATCACGGCGGAGCTGTCGGGCAAGAACCTGCGCTGCATGGTTCTGGCGGCCGGGGCGCTGGACATGCCGGAAGCGTGGAGCCGACCGGTAACGGTGCGCTGAACCCGCCGCAACAACAACAGCGTTCGATGGAGAACAACATGCAGACAGAAATCGGACTCAGGGAACTGGCCAAAATCGCGAACGTGGATGTGAGCACCATCTCCCGTGCGCTCAACCGGAATCCGCGCATCAGCAAAGAGAGAGCCCAGGCCATCCGGGAACTCGCGGCCCGCAACGGGTACAGACCCAAGCCGATGCGTTCGAACCGGAAAAACGCCATCGGCGTGCTGATCGGCTCCAACGATACGGAACGGATCGGCGGCGCGGGCGAATTCTTCCTGGAACGGCTGGCATGGCTGGCCCAGCGGGTGCTCAGCTGCAAAAACTTCCACGTCAATGTGGAATGCTTCCTGCGGGATTCGGACGGCGCCCGCCTCCCTGCCGTCCTCCTGGAAAACCGGGTGGACGGCGTGCTGATCGCCGGACATCCCTCGCAGGCGTTTGTCGCGAGAATCCGGGAGCTCGGCATCCCGGCGGTGGCGGTCAACGATTCCCTCAGCCGGATCGGCATCCCGTGCGTCTGCTCGTATCCGCGCCAGGCCATTGAGCAGGCGGTCCTCCGGCTGGCGGCATGGGGTCACCGCCGATTCGCCTTTCTCATGAATGACTCGCAGTTCCCCACGAGCGAAACAAAGCTCTCCGCCTTCCGCCAGGCATTGGCGCAGGTGGATATCCCGTTCGCTCCCGAATATCTCGTGGATCATCTTCCTTCCGAGATTCCCGGCGGCCGCGAAGGCGTCAGAAGGCTCTGCAATTCCGTCCCGGATGCGATGCCCACCGCCATTTTCTGCACAAATGACTGGGTCGCTCTCGGCGCCATCATGGAGCTGATGGACGCCGGAAAGCGCATCCCGCGCGATGTGAGCATCGTCGGGCACGATGACGTCGCCTTCGCGCGGACGCTCAATCCCGCCCTCACGACCATCAGCCGGTCCGAGGAGACGCTCGTTTCGGATGCCGTGAACCTTCTGCTGGACATCATCGGCGGAGCTCCCGTCCCCGGGAAGGACCTCTTCATCGGCGGCGAAGTCATCTGGAGAGGGAGCACGGGACCTGCACCCGGGCACGGGGCGGGCCTCTCCGGCGAAACGGCGGGCAAGCCTCAGGAAGCAGCAAAAGATGGACACCCGTAATCCGCCGGGCGCGGCTTCCGTTTGGCGCCGCTGCTCCATCGCCGATGTTTCGCCGGAAACGTCCGGCAACACCATCCACACCTACTTCAACGTCTCCCCCGAAAGCCCGGACGGGACGTGCGTCCTGTTCTACGCCTCTGAAGACCCGAGCGGAGAAACCGGCCGGCTCGTCCTCCGCGAACGAAGCACCGGGCGCGAAACGGTCATCGCCACGGACATCACCGCAGAGGACGCGCACCGCGCAGCCTGCCAGCAATGGCTCGGCGCGGGACGCTTCGTCGCCTGGCACGACTGCCGCGAAGGCCGATGGAGCGTCTTTGCCCTGGATTTGCAAACCGGGCGGAAAATCACCCTCGCCGAAGACAGGCAGATCGGCTTCGGTGCGACGAAAGCCCTCGAGGTGCCGGTCTGCGGATGCCACTGGAATCCCGACGGACACCGCGCCCTCGAAGCCGTGAACCTCCTCACCGGTGAAATCCATACCGTCACAACAGCGGAAGACGCCGCCGCCCATGCGCCCAAAGCGTGGCTGGACGAATTTCTGCCGGACAACGGGCAGCCCCTTTCCGTGTTCTTCCCGGTCGTCAGCCCGGACGGAACACGCGTGTTCTTCAAACTCGCCCGCGGGACCGCAACGGACAACTTCAAATCGCCAGCCGCCAGCCGCCGTGAAGGAAAATTCATCTGCGACTTCGCTTCCGGCGCATTCATCCGGTTCGTGCCGCAATGGGGACATCCGTCGTGGTACCCGGATTCCGCCGAAATCCTCGAAAAGGGCAATATCGTGCTGGATATCCGCACCGGGCAGGAGCGGCGGCTCGCACCCATTCCGTCTGACCATCCGTCGTTCGCGCCAGACGGGAATCTGTTCGTGAGCGACGGCAAAGCCTCCCATCCGGACTTTCTCGCCACCGGCAGACGCGTAATCACCGTCGGCAGTGCCGCCGACGGCTCTACCGAGAGAATTGACCACTTCGATTCCATCCACGGTGCAAAATCGTGGCGGCCGTCGCACGCCCACCCCGTATTCAGTCCCGACGGACATCGAATTTACTACAACGTTTGCGCCGGAGAGCATACCCGCCTCTTCTGTGCGGAAAGACGTGCTTAACCTG
Source organism: uncultured Verrucomicrobiota bacterium (assembly GCA_949295265.1). Classification (GTDB taxonomy): domain Bacteria; phylum Verrucomicrobiota; class Kiritimatiellia; order RFP12; family UBA3636; genus JAEDLN01. The sequence continues at coordinate 5,403 of CASFKR010000082.1, forward strand.
TCGGGTATTCACTGACCCGGGTTCTTGATTCCGACGAATATCCGATCGCCTCAAAAGGGAAATTCACATGAAAAAAGCAATCATGCTGGTCTTGTCCGCCGTTGCGCTGGGCTGTCCGCTTGCGGGTTCCGCACAGCAGATCCTCGCATTCGAAGATTTCGAGCGCGCGGCTTTGGGAAACGTTGCCGGGCAGGATACGGGAACGGGTTTTGAGGGCCCCTACGAACTGCGCTCCGCCAGCCACAACATCGACGTCGTCGCAAACCGTCTCACATACACAAACGGCGATCTCTCCTCCGACGGCGGTGCGCAATGCATGCGCATGATGCTGCCCAACGACAGCAAATTCAACTTCTCGCGTCCGATTACGCTGAATCAGGACACCCTTTATCTCTCGTTTCTGTTTCAGTCGCCCACGGCCGGTGCCGACGCAGCCAATGAAGACTATTTTGCGCTCGGGCTGCATACCGCCGGCAGCGGCGACCCCATGGCGGGGATATCCCATCGGCGCAATGCGTCGATCGGCGCGCACGACTTCTCCATCCGGTACGGCAGCAAAGACGTCCATTCCGGGATACCGACCGAGCCCGGGCAGACGTACCTGCTCGTCCTGAAAATCAACAAAACCACGCCGGGGGAGACGGCCAAATACGACGAAATGTCGCTGTTCATCAATCCATCGACCACCACGGAGCCGGAGCCGGATGTCTGTCTGGAGCTCGAGCGCGCCGCGGAAATCGGCATGCTCGCCGGGCGGATTGCACTCGCCGAAGACGGCGATGCGTACTACATCGACAATATCCGCATCGCCACCACTTGGGACGAATGCATCTTCAGCGAAAGCACCCCGGTTGCCAGGCCGGTGACGATTTCCCCCGACGGCGGAGAATTCATCGGCAGCATCGACGTCTCCATGGAAACCGAGGAGACAAACGGCGTCATCCGCTACACCCTCGACGGCTCCGAACCCGCAGAAACCAACGGCTTCGTCTACGCCGGGCCCTTCACGCTGGAAGCATCCGCCACCGTCCGCGCGGCTTCGTTTGCCGAGGGAAAACGCACCAGCATCCTGACCGCGCAGACGTACACCATCCGGCAGTTCTGGACAGGCGAAGCAGGCGACAAACGCTGGACAACGGCGGAAAACTGGACCCCGGCCGCCGCTCCGGACGGCGCCGACCTCCTCTTCGACATGCAGGGGCTTCTCTCCTCCGACACAGAGCCCAACAGCATCGTCCCGCACAGCCTGTCGGTCGATTCGCTGAAATTCACCAATTCCACCAACGAAAACGCCAAAGGCGCAAAACACATCATTCAGATTCCGCAGGACGTGACGCTCAGCGTGACAGGCGGCACGACGGACGAAACCGTCCTGTTCGCCGGAAGCACCGAAACCCTGGCCAAAACAACGGATACGCGCGTGGCCTTTACCGGCGGCGGCGCCCTTGCCGTCGATGCCCCGGAACGCGATGTGCTAATCACCAAACGCTCCAGCAACGAAAACGGACGCGCCTACGTCGACCTGAGCGGACTCTCTTCCGCAGCCTTCAACGTCCGCGACCTCATGCTCGGCAGATATGGTCGCTCCAGCGCATACCTCTACCTCTCCGCAACCAACGTGCTGACAGCCGCCCGTCTCTGCATCGGCGACAGCGGCGGCGGCGCAAACGGTCACGCAAGTGAACTCGTGCTCGGCGACAGCAATGAAATCCAAGCGGACATTCTCGCCGTCGGCGGCCGGGCCCTGGACACCTGGAACGAAAACTCCGGAAAGGTCCGTTTCAGCGTTTCCTGCGAAAACCCGACGCTGCGCATCCGCGGCCGGGACGGTGGCGATTCCCGCGCCGAACTGATTCTGGGCGCGCACGGAAACCGCCCCGTTTCCTGGAAATCCACGCGCACGCTCACCTGCGTGTTCGATACATCCGGCGGAACCATCGATGCCCGCTTCGGGAACGTCATTATGGCCGAAGGCCGGGGCATGCAAAACGGCAGAGGCGGCGTTTCGGGCACCTTCACCATGGACGCCGGGCTGGTCGACGCGCTTGATGTCCGGCTGGGCATCGGCAACGGCGGAGAAGCGTCCGGCGGTCTGGTCTGCGGTATCATCAATGTATTCGGCGGAGCGTTCAACATGCGCTCGCTCTCGCTCGCTGAATCCGCCGGGGCACAGAACCTGTCCGGGACGCTCAATGTCTCCGGCGGCGTGGTCCGCGTGAGCGGTTCCGTCCTCCTCGGAAGCCAGCGCGGTGCGTCCACCAACGTGGTTGCGGAGGTTGCCGTTTCGTCCGGGACGCTGGACGTTCAGGGCGACATCGTTCCTGGCGACAACCCGTGCGCATTGACCTCGAACCTGACACTGCTCGGGGGCGCCCTCAGCGCAAGCGGCGAAGTGCGCATTGAAAACGGCACCCTGCTCGCAACTCCGGGCGCCAAAGCGACCGCGGAGTCGCTCGTTTTGACGAATACGCTCGCCACCGTCCGCATCCCGGTCGGTCCCGGAACCGCGGGCGGCGAGGCGGTGATGACCGTCTCCGGAAAAATTCTGCTCGGCGGCGGCATCGAAGTCGTTCCGGAAGAAGGCTACAAAGCGCGCGGCGGCGAAGTCTGGACCATTGTCACCGGCGGAACGCGGACCGGCAAATTCGACGAGGCCCGGGTCACCCTGCCGGAAGGCTACCGGGTTTCCTACACGCCCGACGGCTTCTCCGTAACCGTTCCGCGTCTTCAAACCGTACTCATCCTGCGCTGAGATCCCGAACCGACGCTATCGGTCCACCCTGAGAAAAACGGAGAAACCGCATGAAAAACCGACGCAACTCTGAACGCCGCCTCCTCCGGAGCGCAAGCATCGCCGCCCTGCTCGTTTTCTGCGCCGCTGCGGCACCGGCGGCAGACACCGTACGCGCACGCAAGATGACGCCGGTTGTCGATGGGCTGCTCGATGAGTGGAAGACGGCTCCGCAGGTCGAATTGCGCAGCCCCAATGTTCCCGATCTCAAGATTACCTTTGCCGCAGTCGCCTGGGACAGCAACCGCGTCCATGCGGCAGTCTCCGTGAAAGACCGGGCCATCGTGAATCAGTCCGGGCCGGAAAATGCCGCAAACGGTGACTGCTTCGAACTCCGGATTGCATCGCCGGACCGCTCCGCCTGGCTCTCGCTCGCGGTGTCGCCCACGTCGAAAGACGGCGCCCCCGCCGCCCGCATGGTGACGGTGCAGGTCAGCCCGAAAGAAAAGAAAACCCTCTTCGCCTCCTGCAATCCGGCGGACGCCGGAGACGTCCAGTGGGCAACCGAAACAACAAAGGACGGCTGGAACGCCGAAGTGTCGATTCCGCTCTCCTATGCAGGTGCAACCCTGTCCGAAGGCGCCGAACTGCCCTTTGTGATGATTGTGTGGGACCGGGACCGCGCGGATATCGATGAATGGCGGACCGGCAAAAATTGGCACAAACGCGCGGAATCGTCCAGCCAGAAAGCCGCCGTTTCGCAGTGGCCCGTCTTCCGGGCGGTCGAAGCCTCCGCCCGCAACACCGTCAACATCAAATCCGGCATCCGGGTGGAAAGGCACCGCCCCTGCAACATCTTCGCGCCGGACGAAACGCACGCGCTCGCATGCTCTCTCCGGCGTTTCCCGGAAAGCTCCGGCACGGCAACGGCCATCCTGAAAGACGGCTTCGGCAGAATATGCGGCGAACTCTCCGTTCCGGTTTCGGTGGATGAAACCGGAACCGCCGGCTTCTCCCTCGACGTTTCACCGCTCAAGCTGGACCGCGGATACTACGAAGCGGCAATCGCCGTGAAAACGGTTTGCCCGGACGGGACCCCGGCAGAATCTTCCGCCAGGACTTCCTTCATCATCATGGATATGCCTTCGCCTTCCCGCGAAACCTTTCTCGCAGAAGACCGCCGGTTCGGCATCAAATGGTGGGGCGGCGTGTCCGACAGGCAGGAAACCATCGACATGATGTGCAGACTGGGGCTGCTCTGGACACGGGCCATTGTCGACGCCACCGTTCAGATTACGACCGATTCGCAGCTCGTTTCCGTGGTAAAAATCGAACGCTTCCCGAAAACGCTCTTCGACACGGAACGGTACGGATCGCTGCAGGACTGGGAGAAAAAGTTCGGGCGCGGCTCCTGGTCGCTGAAATCCGTGCCGAAGGAAAAAGAATACCGGGCATGGCTCGCGGACAGCCTCCGGAAACTGCCGGCCAGCCAGACGGTGTTCGAAATCTGGAACGAACCCTGGGACAAAATGTCGCCGGAAGACTTTGCCACGCTGTCAAAATGGATCCGCGAAGTGGTTTCCGAGGTGCGCCCGGACGCAAAACTCGGCCCCAACCTGCGCGGTGACATGAGCGAATACGGGTACGATGCCAAGGTCATCGCCGCCGGCGGTATGGACGGCATGGACCTCGTCTGCCTCCACCCATACGCCACATCCGAAGACCGCGCCTTCATCCGCGCCTACAAAAAATGGATTTCCGAAAAGACCGGGCGAAACATCGACCTGTACATCACCGAATACGGCAGTCATTCCTGCCCGACCGGACCCGCCAGACGCAGCGAACTCGAGCAGTCCGCCGCCGTTGCGCGGCAGTCCATGGCGCTCTACGCCGAGGATGCCAAGGCGATTGTTCCCCACTGGGTCGGGCAGAGCGAACAGAATCCCACCTATCACGAAGACTGGTTCGGATTCATCCGGCGCAATCAGGAACCCAAGCCCGTGCTGGCCGCACTTGCCAACCTCGCCGGGCTGATTGACGGCGGTGATTATCTGGGAGACCTGTGGTTCGGGCCCGGTCTGGATGCCATGGTGTTCCGCAAAAACGGAGAAAATGTTCTCGCCCTCTTCACCCGTGGAGCATCCCGCGAGGTGCTTGTGCCCGTCTCCGGAAAGACCGTGACGCTCGTCGATCTGTTCGGCGCCCGCTCCACCATGACGCCGGGAAACGGCGTCATCCGGATTTCGGCGGACGGGAATCCGCTCTATCTGACCGGGTTGCCGGACAGCGATGTGTCCGCGGCGTCCAAAGTGCTGCGGGATGATCGGTGGCCGAAGGCGGAAAAACCGAAACGGATCACCAGACGGGCGCATAAACTGCAGTCCGCTCCCGTATTCGACGGCCGTTTCACCGAATGGACCGGTGCCGCGCAGCTCTACATCCACAATCCCAAGGTCAACGGCGATGATGCCAGCGGGCAGGCATACATCTCTTGGGACGAAACCTTCCTCTATGTCGGCGTGGATATGCGGGACAACGAGGTTTACAACCCGGAACCGCGCGCCAGACTGTATCGCGGCGACAGCATCGAGCTCTTCGTCAGTACGGAAGTCCGGGACGACAATCCCGGATACGGCCCCCGGGACATGCAGCTGTTCCTGACCCCCGCATCCGGAGAGGGGCACCCCATTGCGGGCATTGTCAGAGACCGCGAAGCAGGCATTGTCGAGGATGTGAAGGGCGCGGAATTCCAGGCCCGCAAAGGCTCCGGAACATGGAGCCTGGAATGCGCGATTCCGTGGCGGGAACTTCCGGATTTTGCGCCTGCTCCCGGCAAAAAGATCGCCTTGGAACTGCGGGTAAATGACGCCGACACCTCGCATCAGCGGTGGAAACTCGACCCGACCGACGTCGGCTTCATTTTCGTGGAAGACCCTTCCACGTGGTCCATCCTCGAACTCTGCGAGTAACCATCCGCGTCCCCGGCGGTTCGCGCGGCGGAGCAAGGCGGCATCTCCCGGCACCGATAACTGGCTGAACGACGTACACAGTCTGAGATGCCGGCCATTTCAGCGCACACGTTCGCAGCCGGCACCTCCGATTATACCGATGACCCCGCTTCTCCTTCCAAGGTCATCGGGGAGGTCAGTTCAGCACTTCGCGTCAGTCGGAGAGGGTGCGCGTCTTGGTGGAAAAGACAGCGCCGATTTTGTGGAGCGTGCGCGAATCGGTTGCGTAGGGCGTTGCGTAGCCGCTCTGCTCGATCTGCGCAAGTGCCTCCTCCACGGGTTTGTCGACCTTGAACTCGAAGATGTATACGTGTTCGGGGGTTTCGACCACGCTGCGCCCTTGAGACGTGTGCTTCTCCGTGTGAACCATCTGCCCCGTCAGCAGGAAAATACTGGCAATCACGTTGCGGAAAACGGTCTCCGCCTTGATGGCCGCATCCGGCCCCTCGTGGTACGGAAGGCTGGCGAGATGACTTCGCAACCGGTCCATGATGGATGATGTGTTTCCGGCCTCCAGGTCGTTGGACATCTCATCAATCTCGAGTGCGTCACAATCGGCGAACTTTTTATACGTGACGTAGGGAATCAGGGCATTCAGGAAACCGTAACGCACCTCGTCATTCGGAAAATCGAGGGTGTACCGGAAACGTCTGGCGTCGTAGCTTTTGATGGTCAGATACCCGGACTGGAAAAGGTACGTCAGCGGGTTGTTGTTGTCCTCGTACGCACTGGTGAGTGCGGCGGCACTGACGGAAATCTTGTCCTGCGCGGGAAGTTCGCGCAACTGCCCGGCGTTTTTCTCAAGCGCGGTAATCAGGGAAGAGGGGGTCGCGGAATCAAACCAGTAGGCTCCGAACTCCTTTTTCTTGAAGGCCTGGAGCAAACTGAACGGATTGTAGACGCGGTCACCATCCGGGTGAAAGCGATAGCCGTTGTACATCTTGCGGAGATTGTCCAGACATGCCTCGCGGGTCAACTGCCGTTTCTTGGCGAGAACCTCAATCTCCGGGCCGAAGGTCGTTTCGATTTCCTCCTGCGTAAGACCGCAAAGAGCCGCATAGTCCTCGTCCATCGAAATAACATTGAGCTGATTGAGGTCGCTGAAGATGGAAACCTTCGCGAACTTCGAAATCCCGGTCAGCCAGGCAAACCGGAAATACTCACCCAGCCCTTTCAGATTGCCGAAAATCGCCTTATAAAGAGACCGGATACGTTCACGGTCCTCGCCCGTCGCTCCAAGGAGCGGTTTGTCATACTCGTCGACGAGAAAAACAATCGGCCCCTGTTTACGGGAGACCTCCTCAACAAGCGCGCCGAACCGTTCGGCAAAATTCGGATAACCGGCGGTTTTGCAATGATACTGCTCGTCCAGTTCACCCATCCAAACGGTGAAGCGAGCCTCCACGTATGCGTACGAATCGCCTGTGCGTGAAAAATCCAGATAGAAAACCGGATAGGATTTCCACTCCGTTTCCAGTTTCTCGATGGCAAGCCCCTTGAAAAGGTCTTTCTTCCCCTCGAAGTAAGCGCGAAAAGTCGTCGTCAGCAGACTCTTGCCGAAACGCCGGGGACGCGACAGAAAATACTGCTTGCCCTCCGTAACCAGCTTGTAAACCAAATCCGTCTTGTCCACATAGAGGTATCCCTCTGTGCGGAGTTCTTCAAAAGACTGGATGCCGATGGGCAGTTTGCGACTCTCGTTCATGGCTCCAGTATAACAATTCCCGCTTCCGGTTTCTACAATCCATCAACCGTTGTCCAGTCTGTGACGGCTTGCCACCCGGTCCGGGAATGATGGACCGGGTCGTCACGCACCGCGGGTGGAAGTGTTTGGAAAAAGTTGTCATGATAGAGGCGGGCAGAGCAAAACAGATGGAACTGAAACCGCTGATGTTCTGCCGGAAACAAAACGCTGATGCTGATCATGAAAACCGTTTATCTGCCTTCCTCCTGCCCGGAAGAACTGCATGGCGCAATCGCGCGCCTGACACAATCGGGGCGCATCGCGCAAGTTTCCGAAAAGACGCCGGACACACTTGGCTCTCCTTCGAAAAGAGCACAACCGGACAGGCGTGCGCAGACCTCGCGCCCGACGGTACCCTCATCATCCGCTACCACACCATCACGCAGGCCATGCGGCTCCTGGGGGACGCGCTCGCCGGTACGCTGCGCCCCGGTGCCGTCTGCAAGACCCCGTTCCGGACGCTGGGCATCATGATTGACTGCTCGCGCTGCGCGGTGCCGCGCACGGAGACCGTCTTTTCCACCATCGAACGGCTGGCGCTGCTCGGGTACAACCGTCTGCTGCTCTACACCGAGGATGTCTACACGCTTCCGGGCGAACCGTACTTCGGGCTCCAGCGCGGACGCTACACCGCCGAAGAGATTCGCGCATTTGATGACTGCGCCGCCGATTTCGGCGTCGAGCTCGTCCCCTGCTTCCAGACGCTCGCCCACCTCGATCAGATGTTCGGCTGGCCCCACTACAGCGACATCCGCGACCTCAACGGCGTCATGCTCGTCGGCGAAGAAAAGGTCTATGCCCTCATCGAAAAGATGATGCAGTTCTGGACGCAGAATGTGCGCACGCGCACCTTCCACATCGGCATGGACGAAGCGTGGGGCATCGGCACCGGCGAATACCGCAAGCGCTACGGCGAAAAGCCCGCCTTCGACATTCTCCTGGACCATATTGCCCGCGTCTCCGAAATCTGCGACCGCTACGTGGTCAAGCCCATCATGTGGTCGGACATGTGGTTCCGCGCCGCCTCTCCGAAAGGCGATTATTACGACCCCTGCGAGATTCCGGCGGCGGTGGCGGAAAAGATTCCGGAGAATCTCCAGCTTTGCTACTGGGATTACTACCACACCGACAAAGCCTTCTACATCGACTATATCCGCCGCCACCAAGCGCTCCACGGCGAGCCCAGCCTCGCCGCGAGCATCTGGACCTCGAATCTGCTCTGGTTCGCTTCCACGCACACGATGGCGCGCCTGATTCCCTGCATGGAGGCGGGCATGGAAACGGGGCTTCAGGACCTTTTCTTCTGCGAATGGGGCGATGACGGCGGGTTCTGCGATTTCGAAAGCGCCTTTTCCGGCAAACTCTATGCGGCAGACCTCGCGTACGGCGCCCCCACCGACCCGCAGACGCTCGAGAAACGCTATGCGATGCTTTGCGACGGCGCTTCCTTTGAGGCGGTCTTTGCCGTGGGCGACGTCTGCACCTGGCATTGCCACTGGCTGCTCTACGATGACCCGCTCATGAACATGCTTGCGCGGAACCTCTCTGCGCAACCGCTCAGCGACGCCGACCCCACCTCGAATCTCTGCCACCTCCGGGACAGGGCGCTGGCAACCCTGAAAAAGCTCGACGCCCTGCCGGAGCGCCGTTCTCTGCGGGGCGGCTCCATCCCGCTGGCGCGCGCCATTTTCTCGGCCCTCTGCGCCCGCATTGCGCTGGCGGAGTCGCTGCTGCGCGACGATCCCGCCGCCCGCGACAGCGGCGACCGCTCCGCCCTGGCGGGCGTCCCCGCCCTCATCGAAAACGCCATCGCCGCCATGGAGGCGCTCATGACCGAGCACCGCCGTATGTGGATGACCCGCAACCGCCCGCAGGGCATGGAGCGCATCCAGATCCGCTTTGCCGGCATTCTCGAACGGCTCCGCGAAACCGAACGGCGTGTCAACGGTTTCCTCTCCGGCGAAACCGATTGCATCCCCGAACTGGACGAAACCCTTTCCTTCGAAAAGGGTCCCCGGCTCAACGCAGGCTACGCCCGCCTCTCCCACTCCGCCGTCGTCTGACGGCCGCCCCGCCGCGCCCGGCGGCGCATACGCCCGCGCGCTATCCGCGGGCCATGCGGCGACGGCGGGTGCGCGGCTTCCCGGCGACCTTGGAGGCGGCGCGCTTGCCGCCCTTGGGCGGTGCGCCCTGCGGCTCGGCGGCGCCAGGCTCGGTTCCCTTGCGGGGACGCGGGCGGAACTGCAGGAAAATGCCCACGCCCTGCAGGTCGAACGTCTCGCGCAGCGTGCGCGTCAGATACGCTTCGAAGGAAGCGGGCAGACGCCGCACGTCGTTGACGAAAATGCGGATGCGGATGGGATTGATGCCCGTCTGCGTCGCGTAGTACATGCGGATCGCCTTGGAACCCTTCGCCGGGGCCATCGCCTGATACGCCTCCTGCAGACACCGATTGAGCGGTCCGGTCGGCAGCTTGCACTGACACGCCTCTGCCACGCGCGCGGCCGTTGCCAGCACGCGATTGACGTGGTAGCCCGTTTTCGCCGACAGAAAGACGGCCGGGCAATGCGTCATGAACGGCAGTTCGTGCGAAAGCCGCTCGAGAAACGCCTTTTTATCGGCGTCCGGCGTGATGTCCCACTTGTTGACCGCCAGGACGCAGCCTTTTCCGCTCTCGGAGATCATCCCGGCCAGCTGGCGGTCGAGCAGCCCCGCCCCGCGCTCGCAGTCGAGCATCAGCACGAGCACATCCGAGCGCTCGATGGCATCCTGCGTGCGGTAGCGGCTGTAGCGCTCCACCGCCGTATCCACACGCGCTTCGCGCCGTACGCCCGCCGTATCGATGAGGGTGAAGCGCCGTCCGCCGAATTCAAAGGGAATGTCGATGGGATCGCGCGTCGTGCCGGGCACATCGGAGACGATGAGCCGCTCCGTGCGCAGCACGCAGTTGATGAACGAAGATTTGCCGCCGTTCGGACGCCCCACAACCGCCATCGTGATTTCGTTCTTGCGGTCGTCCGGCCCCGCCCCGTAGGGAAGCGGCGCCTCCGGCGGCAGCAGCGCGAACACGCGCCGGAACAGCCGGTCGAAGCCGAGATTGTGCAGCGCGGAAACCGTCTCAATCGGATAGCCGAGCTGCGCAAAATCGGCGGCGTGGTCGACGAGCCCGTCGTGGTCGCACTTGTTCGCCACCACAATGACGGTGGCGCCGGCGCGGCGGAGGATGCGCGAAACCTCGATATCAAGCGGGCGGAGTCCCTCCTGAATGTCGACGATATGCAGAACAACCGCCGCATCGCCGATGGCGCCCAGCGCCTGCCGGAGTACGCCCGCATCGATGCGGTCGGAGAGATGCTCGCCGTCGCACGCGAGGATGCCGCCTGTATCGGCGAGCATAAAGCTCTGCCCGTCGCGCACCACCTCGCGCTCAAGGCGGTCGCGGGTGACGCCCGCCTCCTCGAACACGATGGCGATGCGCTGCCCGGCAATGCGGTTGAAGACGGCGGATTTGCCGACGTTGGGCCGCCCCACGAGCGCGACGATGCGCTTCTTCGCGGGCATCGCCGGCGCGGGCACTTCCCCCGCCTCCGGGACCGCCTCGTCCGCCGTTTCCGGCGCCTCCTCGATGGGCGGGAGCGGGTTCATCGGTTCTTCGTCCGTTGTGTTCATGACTGGAAAGGAATCTCTTCCGGCTGGGTTGGTTCGGGCGGGCACCGCCGGCGTGCCTCCACCGTATTGCGGACGTAGACCCGGGCGCGGGCTCCCGCTGCATCCTCCGCGTCGCACAGATACGTAAATCCGCAATGCTCGTAAAACTGCGTATGATCCGTCAGCAGATAAACGCGCCCGACATGATGCGCCGCCAGGGCGGCACAGGCGGTATCGAGCAGCGCCCGCGCGATGCCACGCCGGCGCCACGCCTCTGCCACGTAAAGGGCGCAGAGATTGGGCCGCAAATCGGGCCGCTTGTGGAAATCGTTTTCGATGACGCCGATGCCGCCCACGGGTTCGCACCCGTCCTCCGGAAACGCCAGATACCAGGCGGGTACGCCCTGCCGCGGCGTCTCCCGGAAACTCTCCAGATATGCCGCCGCAGGGATACCCCACTTGTCCGAGAACCAGGCGGCGGCCGCTTCCGGAGAAAGGGGCCAGCGCGCCTGCGGCTCAATGCGGAATGTCGATGTACCTGTCATCGGAAAGCGGGGCGTCAGGAACCGGCGGTCGTGAACCGGATGGTGAAGAGCGCCTCCACCTGTTCATCGCGCTTGCCGGAGCCGTCGCACCGGGGGCAGGTCCCGGTGATGATGCGCTCCCCGGCGACCCCGTCGATGACAATGCGTTCCACCGGGATTTTCCCCGTTCCGTCGCACATTCCGCAGGGGATTTGCACGTTGCGGGGGCGCACGACGCGCAGGGGCGTTCCGGCGCGGAAGGCTTCGAGGAGCAGTGCCTCGGATGCGGCCGGAAAACTGCGGTTCACCGGCTCGCGCGCGATGCCGCCGGGCGTCAGCTCGTACTCATACCCCGGGAGCAGCTGCGGACCGTTCTGCCGGTAGGCATCGGTCAGCAGGTCCATCGCATGGCGGCGAAGCTGCTCCTCCGTAAAGGACACGGCGGCGTGCGCAATGGTCTCCGAGCCGCGCAGCAGCGAGAGCTCCGTCTCCTCTTTGGTCTGCGCCTCTTCCGCCGAAGGCTGCGAAAGCCTGTAGCGCCGCCGCACCGTCGGCTCCGGATTCGGGTCGGCGGGCACCGAACGGATGTTGTTCACCGTACCCTGCAAGCCGCCGAACGGATTCTCGACGATGGCGGGAGAAACCACGTGATAGCCGCGGATCCTGCCATCTTCGACATCGATGCCCGTGACGACCGGCGGCGGACCGTAGTACCCGCCGTGGTGCCCCTGCGGATGATGGGTGCGCACGGCGGCCGGGCGCGGCCCGTTGGGGCGGGGCCGATTCGCCGGTTGCGCGGCGGGGCGGCCGGCATTGCTGCCCGAGGGACGATAAATCACGCCGCCGGAGCCGCCTTGCCCCGGACGGTAAATCTGCGCCTGGGCGCATGCGGCGCACAGGCAGAGAATGAGAAGAATCGTCCGCATATTCGCACTGTAACAAAGGCAATCCCGAAACGCAACTTCGGGCCTCCGCAGGCTTATCCCGGTTTATTCGGGATAATTGATCCAGATTTCTTGAAAGATGGCTTCTGCAGCCTCTTTTCAAGACCAGATACTCGTGAATAGTCCGCCGATACTTTTTCACCCGAAAGTTCAGTAAAATAACTTTGCCGTCGCTCCAATGGTTGCGCTGACTTCGTTCAGGCGGCTCTGCCGCCGAGAAAAAGTCCTT
>CASFKR010000083.1 GCA_949295265.1 uncultured Verrucomicrobiota bacterium
TAGCCTTCCCAGCCTCGATTGCAGCACCCGAACCCCGACCCGTCCAGGATTGCAAAAGTAAACGCATCGAATCAGGTGCGTTTACTTCGGCAATCAAGGCAAAAATCCGTGATAAGCCTGAACGGGGCGCTGCCTTGACGCAAAGGAGGGCTTTCGTTAGGATTTCGCGTTCAACCATCCAAAAGAGTCAACCGCAAAAATGGAAAACAAAGATACAAAGCCGGATACGTCTCCGGCCGCTCAACAAGGTGCCCGTCAGCAACCGCGTACGGGGGCCCGTGTGATTGTAGAAGGTTTGGAACGGATGGGGTGTGACACGCTGTTTGCCTACCCCGGCGGGGCCATTTTGGACGTATTTGACGAGCTGGCGAAATCCGAGAAGATTCATCTGATTCTGCCGCGTCATGAGCAGGGTGGCTCCCATATGGCAGATGCCTACGCACGCGCGACAGGCAAGGTCGGCTGCTGCGTGGTGACCTCCGGTCCCGGTGCGACAAATATCGTGACGGGGCTGGCGACGGCCAACATGGACGGCATTCCCATCGTGGCCATTACCGGTCAGGTGTCGACCAAGATGATCGGCAACGATGCCTTCCAAGAGGCCGATACGTGCGGCATCACCCGCGCCGTCACCAAGCACAATTTCCTCGTGCGCGATGTCAATGATCTGCCCCGCATCCTCGTGGAGGCCTTCCATATTGCATCGACCGGCAAGCCGGGCCCCGTGCTCATCGATCTGCCCAAGGATGTGCAGGTCGGCAAGACGTCTGTGCCGTTCCCCGCCACGTTTGAACGGGCCGGGTACAAGCCTTCGTACGAAGGGCATCCGCGCATGATTGCGCGCCTCGCCCAGATGCTCAATACGAGCAACCGCCCGCTTCTCTACGTGGGTGGCGGCGTCATTTCCGCCAACGCCGCCAAAGAACTCGCCGAGCTCGCGCACAAGGCGAACATCCCGGTGTCCACAACCCTCATGGGGCTCGGGGCTTTTCCGGAGTCGGATCCGCTTTCGCTCCGCATGGTCGGCATGCACGGGCTCATTGCCGCGAACAAGGCGCTCGATCAGTGCGACGTGCTCGTGAGCATCGGCGCCCGCTTTGACGACCGCGTGACGGGCAAGGTGAGCGAGTTCGCCTCGCACGCCAAGATTGCCCACATCGATATCGATCCGAGTGCCATCGGCAAGAGCGTCCGTTGCGACCTCCCGGTCGTCGGCGATCTGCTCTCCGTGCTGCGCGATCTTCTGCCGCAAATCCATGAAGCCGATCACAAGGCGTGGGTGGAGCAGTGCCTGCAATGGAAGGCGGAAGATCCGTACAGCTACGACTCTTCGCCGGATGGCGCCATCATGCCGCAGTACGTCCTAGAGACGGTCGACAAGCTCACAAAGGGCAACGCTGTTTTTACGACGGACGTGGGGCAGAACCAGATGTGGTCCTGCCAGTTCCTGACGCACGAGCATCCGCGCAACTTCCTCTCCTCCGGCGGTCTCGGCACGATGGGCTTCGGACTTCCCGCAGCCATCGGCGCCCAGCTGGGCCGCCCCGGCGAGCTGGTGGTGTGCATCACTGGCGACGGCGGCATGCAGATGAATGTCCAGGAAATCATCGTGGCCGTGGAGCACAAACTCCCGATCAAGGTCATCATCCTGAACAACACCTATCTCGGCAACGTCCGCCTGTGGCAGGATCTGTTCTACAACCACGTGCACTCCATGACGGTGCTCCGCCGGCAGGACCGTCTGCCCAACGAGCGCATCGAGAGCGACGGCACCGAGCCGTATCTGCCTGATTTCGTCAAGATTGCCGAGGCCTACGGCGCCAAGGGTGCGCGCGTGACCAGGGTGGAGGACGTGAAGCCGACGCTCGAAAAGGCGTTCGCCGATGACAACGTCTGGCTCATCGAATTCATGGTCGCCCCCGAGGCGGACATCGAGCCGATGATTCCGCCGGGACACACGCTCAAGGATCTCATCCGCAAGTTCAAGTAAGGAGGATTTTCGATGGACAAGCAATCCAAGCATGTCATTAACGCAACGGTCGAGAACCAGCCTTCGGTCCTTTCGCGGATTGTCGGCCTGTTTTCCGGTCGCGGTTACAACATCGAGACGCTCAACGTCGGTCCCTGTGCCGATCCGCGCTTTTCGCGCATGACCATCACGGTGCCCGGCGATGCGCACGTGCTCGAGCAGGTCACCAAGCAGCTCAACAAGCAGGTGGACGTCGTGAAGGTCGTTGATCTCACGAACGAGAAGCACATTGCCCGCGAGCTCGTGCTGGTGGAGGTCGGGGCCCCCAAGAGCAAGCGTGCCGAGGTGATGAACATCGCGCTTCTCGTGGGTGCGCAGACGGCCGGTGTGCGGGAGAACTCGCTCATCCTGCAGTATGTGGGTCGCGAGGATCAGGTGGAAGATTTCCTGCGCCTGCTCCGTCCGTACACCATCATGAATCTGGCGCGTTCCGGCTTGCTGGCCATTCTCAAGGGCGAATAACCCCGGGACCGGCTCCAAGCGGACCCAAAAGGCACTGCCACCCGATTGGGGGCAGTGCCTTTTTTCGTATGCTGCTCACGCAGCTCAGAACAGGGGCGGCGGGTTGAAGGGCCCGCCGCCGTGCGGGTGTCCGTGACGGGGGTGTCCGTACGGAGAGGGCGGCGGCAGCATCGGCGGCGGAGAATGGGGCCCGGACCGCATGCCGGGCGGCGAAGGATGGTGATGGCGCCGCGGCAGGGCGCCCGGGAACAGCGGCGCGGGGTCGAAGGAAGAGCTGGAGTCCGTCGTGACGTTGATGGTGCTTCTTCCGGAATGGTCGGTGTAGGTGGTTCTGGTATTGCCGAACGAGTCCGTGTACGAGGAGGAGCGTCCGACGATGCGCCCGCTTCCGTCCTTGTATGTGGTCGTGGTGTTGCCGAAGGAATCGGTGTAGGCGGAAGAATGTCCGACAATTCTGCCGCGGTTGTCGCGGTAGGTGGTATCCGTGTTACCGAAGGCGTCGACGCGCGACGAGGCGTTGCCGAGGCTTCTGCCGCGGCTGTCGCGGTAGGTGGTATCCGTGTTGCCGAAGGCGTCGGTGCGCGACGAGGCGTTGCCGAGGCTTCTGCCGTAGCCGTCGCGGTAGGTGGTATCCGTGTTGCCGAAGGCGTCGGTGTACGATGAGGCGGTGGCTGCGAATCTGCCGCTCCGGATGGTCGCAAAGGAATAGCCGGAGGAATCTCCTCCCGGATTATCCGGCCAAAACGCCTGCACCGGGAGCGCGAGGGCGAGGAGAAGGGCGGAAAATACAGGAAAAGAGCGGTGCATGGGGGGACCTCCGTCGTCGGATAGAAAGGATTCGCAGCGGGCACCTGCCGCGGCGGGCGTCGCGCCGCTGCTCCGCGCGGGTATCGGCGGGCGCGGAACATCCCGCACCCTGCGGCAGAAGGCTTCCGGCGCAGGATGCCGGGCCGGAAAGTGCGCACCGTTTTTCAGAAACGGGCGCGGTTTCAGCATGTTGAAACGGTGTCTTCCGTTCTGCCGACAATTATGAAAACAAAAATATCCGTCTTTGTCAATCCATTTCAATATTCTGTATCTGCCCGCCTGTTCCGAGGGCGATAAAACCAGCGGAGACAGGACGGACAGGATGGAACAATATCGGAATCATCGGAGGGCAAAGCCGCTGGAATCGCCGGCAACTCAGGCGGTGGACGGCAATCTGCCGCCTGGGACGCCGCCCCCCCCGCTTCGCTCCCAGACATACGGCACCCTCCGGGAGCGGTGGAGAAGCTCCTTCTGTGACAGTGCGGAGGCGTTCCCATCTATCCCGCGCTTCAGGTCCTCGGGTACCGCCTCCGTGATACCCGAGGGGCACGGGTATGTCATTTATGCATGATTTGACCCTTCCGGAGTCGTAGCGGTGGAGAGGCTTTACTTTCAGTTGTCTGCCGCTCATCCTCCGCAGAACCGTTCGACCCCTTCAGGGTCGTAATCTGGGGTGTATGCTTCCTCGGGATTCACTTCAATCATCCCGAGGGTAAGCATAATTTGATTCTTCCAGAGTCGTAGCGGCGTGACTTCCTTCCTTACGGGGCGCGTTGCACCCTGTCTGCGCAGGCTTCATTCAGCCGACTGTGCCGTCGAGAAAAAGTACGTATTTAGCACCTTGGTCGGAACGTAGTGGAGACTTCAGAAGGGGGGCTACTCCGTGTGGTTCAAAATTCTAATCCCTCGCGCGGTTTCGGTGCGCTGGCTTTCGCTGTGTTGGAGTCGTGGACGCGGCTCCGCTGCACGGGTAGCGAGCCGACCTGTACATCGTGTACGTCCTGTGCGTCGTGTTTTGGCCCGCTCCGCTGCGATGGCACCGCTGCTGTCTGGGGCCACTGGGGCGTGCCGGGCGTGCTGCGCCGACTCCGTCCCGATGATTGCGTCAGCACGTTTACGCGCAGATACGGGAGGGTGCGGCGGCGTAGCAGGGGGCGGTCAGACGCGGCGCCAGGCGATGGCGTTGTTCCGGGGGTAGAGTTCGAGGCGAATGCCGTCGCCGGCGGGGGTCAGGCGGAAAATGGCGGGAGCCGTTCCGGCGTGCAGGGGCGGGAGGGTGCGCTCCAGCGGGCGCGCCAGCGTGGGGGCGGTGATGCGGAGCGTGCGGCGCACGGCGTGGAGCCGGATTTCTGCGGAGCAGCCGGGGATGCGCGCAATCAGCACCCGGACGGGTTCCTGCTCCTGCGCCGCACGCCGGAACGCCTGCTGCAGGCCATCGGCGAGCAGGGCCGGGACGGGCGAGAGCGGGTCACCCGCAATGATGACATCGGGACGCCAGCACAGGGCGCGCCAGCGGGAACGCGCCGCGAGCAGCGCATCCCGGAGAAACCAGCGGGCATCCACGAGCCACACCAGCAGCCGGTCGCGCAGATTCCGTATCCGTGCGCCGGGACCTCTCTTGTGCTCGCGGTTTTTTCCCATGCTCAATCGGCTTTGATAAAGACAAAGGCGCCTTCCGGAATCGAGCGTTCCCCGATTTCATCACCGGCAACGAGGTGCCCGGTTTTGTCCCAGTAATACGTGTCCGAGCGGTTCCAGCGCGGTCCGCACAGCGAGAAGACGGGTTTGCGCGGGGTGACGGGTCCGACCACTTTGTAGCCGATGAGCATACGCGTACCGACGGGCAGGGCGTCTACGGCGGCCAGCGAGAGTTCGGCACCCGACTGATAGGGGCCCTTTTTCGGGAAATAGTACGTGGTTGAGGCGAGCATGGCATCGCCCGCCAGATCCTGCGCGGAACCGTCTTCGCCGATGGTCAGGAGTCCTTCCGGCGCATTTTCGGAGGGCGGAATGCCGATTTCCACGCGGGTCCCGGGCGGGATGGATTTCCACTGGGTGATTTCCTTGCCGGTTTTGCGTGTGCCGTTGGGGAAGGTGTAAATGGTGGTGGGCGCATTGTACGCGTCGCGTGCGATATCCCAAGCGGAGCGCCCGGGCCCGATGACGGTGGCGGAGGAGACGGCACGCACGGCGGCGGCCGCATCGGCGGCTGCGGTTGCGGCGGTGGACGGGGCGGCGGGTGCGGGCTTGGCGGGTGCCGCAGCCGTCTTGGCGGCGGTCTTTGCCGGGGTGCCGGGGCGCGGTACGGGGGTGCCCTGGCGGTAGAGGACGGTCGAGAGTTCCGGATCGGCGTCCTTGAGGCGCCCGGCGCGCACATCGGGATCGAACGCCGGTTTGGCGTACAGGCCCATGCGGGCGCGCACGGAAGGCAGCGCCAGCAGCATCGCGCAGCGTTTGCGCCCGCGGTGGCGGTGCTTTTGCCAGTGGTTCGGATTGCCGAAGGCGACCATCGAGTGCGTCAGGATGCGGTCGTCGCGAATTCCGTAAATCGCCTTGAGTTCCGCGAGAAGCCGCTTCAGGGAGGCGTACTGCGCGGCGGTGAGGTCGCGGTTATGATAGCCGACAATTTCAATGCCGATGGAGCAGGAATCGAGGCCGGTGCGCCCGTTCCACATCGAGAGTCCCGCATGGTAGGCGGTGCGTCCGCGTTCAATGATGCGGTAGACATCTCCGTCGGTATCGACGACGTAGTTGCACTCGCCGTTTTTGGAGAGTTTGGCGATGGAGCCCTTGCTGCCGCCTTCGGTCGTGTGCAGGATGATGTAGGGCGTGGATTTCCGGTAGGGACGCTGGCGGTTGCGCGGCGAAAGATGCGCATCGGAAATCCAGGAGCGGGCTTTGGTGCTCTTGCTTCGGGAGGATGCCGGGGCGCCCGAGGCGGACGGGAGCAACAGGGCGTCGCCCGTGCAGAGCGCGAGCACGAGCAGCGAAAGCGCCGTGCGCAGCGCCTTCAGCACGCCGCCGCGGCCCATCCCGGAGACAGAAAAGCCCCCCCGCGCACCGGCTTGGGAGCCGAGGGCGGCGGGGGAGGCGTTTGCTTCTGCGCGAAGTCGGGCCATGATGACGCGGAGGAGGCCCGCGAAGCGGGTCAGTGGATGAGCAGGCTCGGCGAAGTCATCTCCGCCGGGACGGGAAGCCCCATCATTTCGAGAATGGTGGGAGCGATGGATGAAAGAATGCCTTCTTTGGCCATCCGGATGCCGGCTTCGCGGACATCGTTGGCGACGTAGATGCAGTCGACCAGATTCATCGAGTGGGACGTCATGACGGCGCCCGTCTCGTAATTGATCATCTGGTCGGCATTGCCGTGGTCGGCCGTGATGAGAATCTTGGCATCGAGTTCGAGAAGGCGTTTGACGATTTTGCCCACGCATTCATCGACGACTTCGGTGGCTTTCGTGGCGGCTTCGAGGTTGCCCGTGTGCCCGACCATGTCGCAGTTGGCATAGTTTACGACGATCAGACCGTACGGATTATTCTCGAGGCGGCGCAGCAGTTCGTCGGTGACCGTGTAGGCGTCCATCTCCGGGTGGGAGGCGAACGTGGCGGGGTCGAACCGGGACGGGATGTTGACCTGATCTTCGCCCTCGGAGGGCTTGGTCGACTTGCCGTTGAAGAAGCTCGTCACATGGCGGAATTTCTGCGTCTCGGCGATGCGCAGCTGGCGGATGCCCGCCTTGGAGACGACCTGCCCGAGCAGGTTGTCCATCGAAGCGCCGTCGCCGCCGCCCATGGCGCCGAGCAGGTAATTCTCGAATTCATCCCAGTAGCGGGTGAAGCCCATGTAGCTGACGGCGGGGCGGACGGTGCGCTTGCCGGGGTAATCCTCGGAGATGAACGCCTGCGAAAGCTGGATGGCGCGGTCCTGGCGGTAGTTCGTGTGGAAGACCGCATCGCCGTCGCGCATGCCGTTGTATCCGGCGATGGCGTAGGGAACAATGTACTCATCGGTCATGGGATCGCCGTCGGGCGTCTTGTCGCCTTCGTAGGACTGAGCGACGGCCTCTTCGGCGGAGGCGGCCTTGCGGCAACCGGAAGCCTCGCCGCGCGTCAGCACGTCGAACGCCTCATCGGTGAGCGCCCAGTTCTTGGCGCGGTCCATGCCGTAGTAGCGGCCCATGACGGTGCCGATGCGGCAGTTGCCGACGGCGGCCATTTCCTTGTTGAGGCGGGCGATATACTCGGCGCAGGAGCGCGGCGGCGTATCGCGTCCGTCGAGGAACGGGTGAATGACGATTTCGCCTTCGGGCCACTGTGCGCGCGCTTCGCGCATCAGCTTGTAGAGGTGTTCCTGGTGCGCGTGAACGCCTTCATCCTGAAGAAGCCCGAGGAAGTGGAGGCGGCCTTTCCCGGCCTTCCAGGCGGCGATGAAGTTCTTCCACTTGTCGGAGGAGAACAGGGAGCCGTCGCTCAAGCCGTCGTCGATGCGCTTGAGTTCCTGGATGACAATCCGGCCGGCGCCCATGTTGAGGTGACCGACTTCGGAGGAGCCCATGTAGCCGGCGGGCAGACCGACGGCTTCGCCGCAGGCGTCGAGCATCGACCAGGGGTTGGCGGCTTTGAGGGCGTCGCAATTCGGGGTTTGAGCAGCGGCAATGGCATTGCCTTCGGAGCGGGGGTTGATGCCCCAGCCGTCGCGGATGATGAGAGCTACAGGTCGCATGGAAAAATCCTTGTCAAAAAGGGTCATGAGAATTGCCTGAAAGGATACCAAAAGGGGCGCCAAAGGTCAAAAACCGCCCGCGCCCAGGCTTATCCCGGATTCTTGAGCCACACGGAGGGGTGGAGCCCCGTTTCAGTCTCCACTGACGTTCTGGCCAAGGTGTCAAATCAGGACTTTTCACGGCGGCGCTCCGTGCCCTGAGCGAAACCGCCGCCGATGAAGATAAAGTTTTTGGTTACTTTGCCAAGTAACCTAGAATTCCGGGCCGTCTGCGCAATCGTAACAAATCAGGCACCGAGCGAATCGGGGGGCTAGGCGCGGCGGGAGCGCGTGCGGGCGCGGCGCCGGAAGAAGGCGCGGATGGGCTCAATCGGGTCGCTGTCCGTCGAAAATTCCATGTTGGGAATGCGATAGCGCCGGAAGAGGTTCCGGAGCGCCTCCGCCTCTTCCCGCGCCCGCTGCGCAAAGGCTTCGCGCACGGCGCGCGAGGCGAGGTCTGCCCAGACGGTTTCGCCCGTTTCGGGATCCTCCAGCTCCACGAGCCCCGCATTGGGCAGCGCGCGTTCGGAGGGATCCGAAATCGGGCAGCAGATCAGGTCGTGCAGCCGCGCAACCCGCGAGAGCGCCGTCTCGTAGCCCTGATCCTGAAAATCGGAAATCAGAAAAACGACCGCCTTGCGCTTCTGCACCGTTTCCAGATGCCGGAGCGCCGCCGCGATGTCCGTGCGCCCCGTTGCATGGTCGGTCGCGGCGAGAATTTCGCGCACGATGCGCGGCACGGCATTGCGGCTGCGCCGCGCCGGAATGGCTTTGACGATGCGGTCCGAGAAGAGGATGAGCCCGACGTTGTCCTGGTTGTGAATCGAGGTGAATGCGAGGAGCGCGGCGATTTCGGCGGCCAGATCGGCTTTCGTGCGCTGCTGCGACCCGAAATTCTGCGAACCGGAAATGTCGATGAGAAACTGAATCGTGAGCTGGCGCTCTTCGATGAAGCGCTTGACCTGCGGGTGCCCCGTCCGTGCCGTGACATTCCAGTCGATGCTCCGGACATCGTCGCCGACCTGATATTCGCGGATTTCGTCGAATTCGATGCCCTGCCCCTTGAAAGAGGCATGGTAATCCCCGGCCAGCCGCTCGTCGACCAGCCGATTGGTCAGAATGCGGATGGCCCGCACCTTGCGCATCAATTCCGTTGTATCCATGGCGCATCCATGATAAAAAGCCCCTCCCGTCGCGTCAACCGCCGCCGCGCCGGACATCCGCAAAACCGGGCGGGAATTTGACGGGAAAAGCGCGGTTTTGCTACGGTTTCCCAATCCGTCCACCCCGGTGCGGAGCGGCGATGAAAAGCGCGTTCTGCCGGGGGCGGCGTCCGCGCGAAGTCATGATCGATCTGCAACCCGATGATTACAAAGTCAATCTGGAGGTCTTTGAAGGACCTCTGGATCTGTTGCTTTATCTGATTCGCAAGGACGAAGTGGATATTTACGACATCCCGATTGCGCGCATTGCCGACGAATATACGGCGTATCTGCGCGTTCTGAAGCTGCTGGACCTCAATCTGGCGGGCGAATTTCTCGTCATGGCCGCCACGCTTTCCTACATCAAGAGCCGGATGCTGCTGCCGGCGGAGGAGCGTCCCGGCGAGGAAACCGACGAAGCGGATGAGGGGCAGGACCCGCGTTGGGATCTGGTGCGCCAGCTGCTCGAGTACAAGCGCTTCAAGGAAGCCGCGGAGGGGTTGCTGGAGCGCGAGCGTCAGCAGCAGAACCGGTTCGGGCCCAGCGGGACGCCGCTGATTTCCGCGGACGACCTGAAAGGCGAAAAGAAACTGGCGGATGTGAGCCTGGCGGATCTGGTCGATGCTTTTCAGGCGGTTCTGGCCCGTGCGCCCGTGGAGCCGGTCGGCGAAATTGAGCCGGTGCGCTGGCGCGTGAGCGACAAGATGAGCCAGATTCTGGAGATCACGACGCGGCAGGGGCGGATCGGTTTTACGCGCCTGTTCACGAAGGATTCGCCCCGCGGCGAAATCATTGTGACGTTTCTGGCGCTGCTCGAGCTGCTGCGGCTGCACCGGCTGACGGTCAGCCAGGACGGCGCATTTACGGAAATCATGATTTGCCGGGCTGCGGAGGACGCCTCCGCCGGGGCGATGCCGGCAGCGGCAGGAGGTGCCTATGCCTCGTAGCGCATCGGGCGAAGACGTGCCGCTCTCCGCCATCCTTTCGGCACTCATTCTGGGCGCGGATCACGCGCTGACGCTCGAGGAACTCCGCAAGACGCTTGCGGATATCGAAGAGCAGCGTCGCGCACAGGCGGAGTCGGGTCCGGACGTGAGCGACGACGAACTGGAAGTCGCCCAGGCCGAAGCCGATCTGGCCGCAGGGCGCACGCTCGGCGCCATTCCGCACGAAGAAGCCGCCGCCGCGCTGGAGGCGGCCCGCGCCGCGCGCCCGGAGCGCGAGCGCAACGCCGCCGCGCCTTCTCCGGCCGCCGTCTTTCCTCCGGCGGACATCCGCAAAGCCATCGAAGACATCCGCACGCAACTGGCGGCGGCGGGCCTCGGCATCGAACTCGTGGAAATCAATGGCGGCTACCGCTTCCAGACGGCGGCACTCTGCGGACCCTGGGTGCGCCAGATGCTCAACAAGGGGCGCGCCACGGTGCTGTCGCGTCCCTCCATCGAAACCCTCGCCATCATCGCCTACCGGCAGCCCGTCACGCGCTCGGAAATCGAGAGCGTGCGCGGCGTCAATGCCGGGCACGTCATCAAAGCGCTCATGGAGATGCAGCTGGTGCGCATCGTCGGGCGCAGCGACCTGCCGGGGCGGCCGTTCCTCTTCGGGACGACGCCGCAATTTCTCGAGCACTTCGGGCTCAAGAGTCTCTCCGATCTCGAGACTCTCCCCGGCGCCCCGGGCGACGGCGCGGCTGCTGCCACGCCCCTGCCACAGCCGCCCGTGCTCTCAACCGCGCGCTGACGCGGCGGCGCGTCCGCGTCCCTAAATAGACTTATCCCGGATTTTTGAGCCACACGGAGGAAGGTTGTGAAACTCAGGCTCGCGATGAGTTAAGAAAATTGAGCCACACGGAGTAGCCCCCTTCTAAAGTCTCCACTAACGTTCCGACCAAGGTGTCAAATAAGGACTTTTTAGAAGGCGGCATGGCCGCCTGGGGTGAAGCCAGCGCAAGCGAGCCGGGAACAGGACAAACACGACGAACACGACGAACAGGACGAACAGGACGTACAGGACGTACACGACGTACACAGCGAACACGACAGACACGACTGACAGGACAGACACGACGGCTCGCCAGCACGCAGCAGAACCCGGTGCGGTACTCC
>CASFKR010000084.1 GCA_949295265.1 uncultured Verrucomicrobiota bacterium
GTTCAGATACTGGAGCATTGAAGGTATACGATGTTTTATTCGTTTCCACGAGAACGCCGTCGACCGTCCAGTCGCTCGGTGCGGGCTCTCCATTTTTGCAGGCGGTAAAGACGACCGTTGTTCCTGCGGGGACGACCACATTCTTCTCCCCGTCTCCCCAATCGGAGCGAACGCAGTAATTGTGAAAGAGGATGGTCCCGGACCGTTCGTCTTCCGGCTCCAACTTCGCCTCATACCCTTGAGCGTCTCCGCCCTTCATGTTGAAGTGGTTTGTTGTCGGGCGGACCAATTCCCAGTCTCCGAGTGGCTGAACAAGAACTTTCGCCTGAAAATGTTCATCCCGGCGGGGTGCCAGAATGACGAAATCCTCTCCCTCCGCGCGAATGATGATACCGGGCTCATCGCAACGGACCCGGACGGCGGATGCGGCAAATGCGGGTGTTGCCGAACCGCTCAACAAAACAGAAAGCATTCCCGCAAAGACAGCGGAAAAGATTCCCATGGGCCTCTGGGAACGAACCCCGGAACATCGACAGGGGCGCAAACGGGGCCCTCCTTGCATCATTCGGCTCATGACGGCACTATAAATGCCAGGCGGTTCCGGCGTCAAGGAATTTCTGCCTCAGTTTTCTGGAACTCCGCACTTATCCTTTGCAGAACAGTTCGACCTCTTCAGGGTCGTGGTGCTGGCACCGCTACGCCAGATACGCTCCGCTTTGGTTCCGTTATTATCTGGGGTCTCTGGGAGTGGGATAGATCGGGCCTCTGGAGCAACTGGGGCCACTGAGGCCACTGGGAGTGCTGCGCTGGCTGCACTCCGATGATTCCGATTTCTCCGATGATTCCGATTTCTCCGATGATTCCGATTTCTCCGATGATTGCGTCAGCATTTGCCCCTTGGTCGGAACGTCAGTGGAGACTCAAAACGGAGCTTCGCCCCTCCGTGTGGCTCAAAAAGCGGGGTCACGATGCCGGGGGCCGGGTCCCCTGATGGTCGAAGGCGCGCACCTCACGGGTCAGGGTGCGGCTGAAGAACCCCCGCAAAAAGGCGACTCCGTACACGTAATGGGTCGAGACAATGCCCAACCATGTGAGAAGCCAGGACAGCGGGTTGCGCGGCTTTTGCGCCGCCAGAAATGCGAGCGCCAGATAAAGCGCGAGCACACATCCGCCAAAGCCGCTCAAGGCGCGCGCCATGCGCGCGGCAAAGCCGGGCGCCTGCAGGAGCCAGGCCGGTGCGAGAAGCAGCGTTCCCAGCGTTCCCAGCACGAGCAGACTCGGAATAAAGTAACTCAGCCGCCGGGAATTTTCCGGAAATTTGCGCGCGAAAAAGCCGCGGTGCGATGCATAGCGGGCGACTTGCCGCAGGTGGGGTCCGAACAGCGGACGCCGGTGATGCGCCACCACGACCCCCGGATCGTACACCATGCGCTTGCCCAGCGTGTGCGTAAGAGCGCGGCACAGGAGCGTATCCTCGCCCGGCCAGTACGCGGTGTCGAACCCGCCCAGCCGGAGCAGCAGTTCGCGGCGGGCCAGCAGATTGCACGAGGGCAGATCCTCTTCATCGCAGACGCGTGTAGGGATGTAGCGCCGGCGATAGGCGCCGGAAACAAACAGATTCGCATAGACGCGCCCGGACAGCCGCGCCCGGTAAGGCTCCCGCGCCGGCGTGACGGCGGGACCGCCCACGCTGCCGATTTCCGGATCGGAAAAATACGGCAGGGCATGTGCAAGCCACCCCTCGAGCGGCACCGCATCATCATCCAGAAACGCAATGATTTCTCCGGTGGCTTCGCGAATGCCGAGATTGCGCTTTTCGGCGGGCAGAACGCGTCCCGTCGGAATTTCCCGCACAAAAGCGGGCCAGGCGACCCCGGTGGGGGCATCGGGCAGCACGAGCGCCTCGAGCGGTGCCGTCGGTTGCTGTGCGGCCAGACCCGCGATGCATTCACGCAAGAGCGGTGAATCGCCCGGGCAGGCGATGAGGACGCTCACCGAAGGCGGCGGGTCGGACATTTTGCGCGGCTCCAGCGAGCGGTAATAGCGCAGGATGCGGCAGCGGTAGAAGATGGCGAGCGTATCGGTGAGAATCTGGCGGACATTGCGCAGCGTGAGCGCGCCCGCCTTGCTCCCGAAGTTGAGCTCCACGGGCGACTCGGCAATCCGGAAGCCCGCCTCGCGCAAAATCGCCAGCACTTCCAGATCGAAGGCGTAGCGCTTCGAAAGCATGCGGTCGATCGCGTAGCCGAGCGCCTTGCGCGTAAACAGCTTCATCCCGGTCTGCGTATCATGTACCGGCAGCCCGATGAGCAGTTTGACGAGACCGAAATAAACCGCCGAGGCGACCCGCCGTGCCACCGGATACTCGATGACGGAATCCGGATGGAGTTTGGAGCCGATGACCACGTCCGCGCCCGTATCCCCGGCGATGCGCAGGAAGAGTCCGATGTAGGCGGGATTGAGGTCCAGATCGCCGTCGAGCAGGAGGATGTGCGAACCGGTTGCCGCCTCGTAGCCGCTGCGCAGCGCCATTCCCTTGCCTGCATTCCCGGGCAGCACGACGGGGTGTACGGCGGGGTTTTCGCGCGCCGCGCGGCGAAGCGCCTCGGCGGTACCGTCGTCCGACCCGTCATCGACTGGCACGAGTTCATGCGGCAGTCCGGACAGTTCGGCTTCCACGCGCCGCAGATTTTCCGCAATGACGGTGCCGAGCCGATAGCACGGAAGCACGACCGACAGGTGCGTAAACCCCGGCAGCCGCTGAGCCGCCTGGAGCGTAGCCTCCGGCAACGTCCGCACGGAAGCCGGGGAATCCGCCGCGTCGGTGCGGTGCATCAGGGCTCTTCCTCCTGCGGGGCGTGCGAAAGTGCCCAGTTCGACTGCCGGACGACGCCCATCAGAATTTTCATATCCGCCTCCGTGAGGGCGCCCCGGGAAAAGATGCGCTCGAAGCCTTCCATCATGTGATCGGCTTTTTCCTCATTCATGAAGCCGATGCGGAGCAGATACGCGCGCCACTGCGCCATCAGGCGCCGCCGCATCGCGGAGGGGGCGAGCGGCGATTTTTCGCGCGTCGGCACAAACCCGATGGCCGAGCGGTACAGCTCGTGACAGAGCAGCACGACGGCCTGTGAAAGGTTGAACGACGGATAGGCGGGGTCGGCGGCGAGCGTCACCAGATGCGTGCAGAGCAGCAGTTCGTCATTTGTGAGCCCCTTATCCTCGCGCCCGAAAACGAGCGCAACGGGCCCCTGCGCGGCCAGCGTCAGGAGCTCCGGCGCCGCATCGCGCGCGTCCTTTGTGTGCGCCCGGTACAGCCCTTCGCGGCGCGTGGTCCCCACGACCGCCGCGCAATCCGCCGTCGCCTCATCGAGCGTGGCGAAGGTGCGGCGCGCGTCGAGAATGTCGATCGCATGCACGGCCAGTGTCCGCGCCTCCTCCCAGTTGATGCGCGGAGACGGCGCGGCCAGCCGCAACTCCCGGATGCCGCAATTCGCCATGGCGCGGCAGACGCTCCCGACATTGCCGCCGAAGAGCGTACCGACCAGCACGACCCGCAGGTTGCGAATGGGTTCAGGCGTATCCATGATGGGCGTCAGCGTGCGCTGCGCGGCAGCGGCTCAGGAAAGCTTGTGGAAGGTGCGGTACCAGTTCACGAAGTTCGGAATGCCGACGGACAGCGGTGTGGTCGGCTGGAACCCGAGTTTGGCGGAAATGCGTGAAATGTCGGCATAGGTGGCGGGGACGTCGCCCGGCTGCATCGGGAGCATCTCCATCTTCGGCTCAACGCCCAGCGCCTCCGAAAGGATGCGGATGAGCGTCATCAGCTCTTCCGGATGGTGGTTTCCGATATTGAAAATTTCCTCCTTGGCGAGATTGTCGGCGGTCAGGCACCCCACGACGCCCGTCACGATATCATCGATGTAGGTGAAATCGCGGCGCATGTTGCCGTGGTTGAACACCTTGATGGGCTTGCCGGCGAGCATCGCATCCGTAAAGAGCCACAACGCCATGTCGGGACGTCCCCAGGGACCGTACACGGTGAAGAAGCGCAGCCCGATGGTCTGCAATCCGAACAGGTGCGTGTACGTATGCGCGATGAGCTCATTGGCTTTCTTGGTCGCGGCATAAAGGCTCACGGGCAAATCGACGCGATCCTCCTCGGAGAACGGGGTCTTGGTGTTACCGCCATAGACGCTCGAACTCGAAGCGTACACGAGACGCGGCACCTCATGGTGGCGGCAGCCTTCGAGGATGTTCACAAAGCCGTCGAGGTTGCTCCGCATGTAGGCTTGCGGATTGACGAGCGAATAGCGCACCCCGGCCTGCGCCGCCAGGTTGCACACAGCGTCGAACCGGTGTTCCGAAAAAACTTTTTCGATTCCCGCCTGATCGCTCAGATCCACGCGAATGCCGCAAAATCCGGGTTTGCCCTCGAGCCGCGCCGCACGCGCCTCTTTGAGCGCCACCGTATAATAGTCGTTGAAATTGTCGATGCCGACCACCTCGTGCCCGAGGGAAAGAAGGCGTTCGGAGACGTGCATGCCGATGAACCCGGCGTATCCCGTGACGAGAATCTTCATGAGAAAGGCACCTGCTGAAAGATGTGGGTAAATGGGTAAAGATAAGGAGGAAAGAAGAAAGACGGAAACCGGTTCGCGGCGCTAGGCGTGCCAGCGCACGTAGGTGCCGCTGGGCAGCGGGATGACGCCGGGCGCTCCGGTGAGCAGCATTTCGCCGGACTCCACGGTGCCGCCCAGCCCGTCGAGCGCCTGCCGGAGCACATTTTCGAGCACCTGCGCGGAACAGCCCGGCGTATGCGCCGACAGGAGCAGAAAGAGCGGCTTGTCGGAAAGAAGGTCGCGGCAGAGCGCCAGCGTATCCGGCAAATCGCGCTCGAGCTTGAACATCTCGCCGCGCTCGCCGCGCCCAAAGGTCGGCGGGTCCAGGATAATCCCCTCGTAGCGGTGTTCCCGCCGGCGTTCGCGATGGAGGAACTTGTGGGCGTCATCCACAATCCAACGGATCGTCGAAAGCCCGTTGAGCCTGGCATTTTCCGCAGCCCAGTCCACCATGCCGCGCGAGGCATCCAGATGTGTGACGCGGGCGCCGCCCTGCGCGGGCGCCATGGAGGAGCCGCCCGAATACGCAAAGAGATTGAGCACCCGGGGCGGCTCCGGGGTCCGCGCAACGGCCGCACGCACCGTTTCGCGCAACCAGCGCCACTGCGCCCGCTGCTCCGGAAAAATGCCCAGATGACCGAAATCCGTGGTGGACAAATGGAAGCGCATGCCGCTTTCCTCGAGAATCCAATGGTCCGGAAGCACTTCGCGCCCCTGCCAGCGGTTTCCCTCTTCGCGGTCGAACGAAGCATGGGCAGCGCGCCAGGCGGACGCCGGCAAGGCCGGGCGCCAAATGGCCTGCGAAGCCGGACGTGCCAGCACAACGGAGCCGAAGCGCTCCAGTTTGCGGCCGTCCCCACTGTCCAGTAACTCGTATCCTGTGGCGTGTTCTTTCATCTTCGCCATACTAACAGAACGCCGCCAGCCCCGCAATAAAGCGGGGCGGGGCGGCCCGCAGTTGTCCATAACTATGAACAACTGCGCTGCGGAATCGGCGTGTTGCCGGGCAGCGCGGGTTTCGGTACCATAGACTTATCATGAAAAAGCCCGTCCAAGACACAAAAACCGTCGTCGGTGCCATCGATCCCGACGTCCTCGCTTTCACCGTCGGAAAAGACCCCATTCTGGACCGCCGTCTGGCGCAGTGGGACTGCTATGGAACCGCCGCGCATGTGACCATGCTCACCGCCATGCAGGTCGAGCCGCGCATTTTCTCCGCAGAGGAGCGCGACGCCGTTCTCGCACAACTGGCGATTCTGCGGGACCGCGCGCGTACCGGACAGTTCGAAATCACCGAAGCCGACCAGGATTGCCACCTGGCCATCGAGCGCAACCTCACGGAAGCGCTCGGGACGCTGGGGCGCCGCGTCCATACGGGGCGCAGCCGCAACGATCAGGTGGCGGTCGCGGTGCGCCTCTTCACGCGCCACGAACTGCTCGGCACGCAGGATGAGATTCTCGCGCTGGCGGAAGCGCTGATCGCCTTTGCCCGCGAACATCGCGCGCTCCCGATGGTCGGGCGCACGCATCTGCAGCCTGCCATGCCCAGCTCCGTCGGCGTCTGGGCATCCGCCTACGGCGAAGAGCTGCTCGACACGCTGGGCATCGTGCGCGCCGCATACGATTACGTCAACAAATGTCCGCTGGGCTCGGCCGCCAGCTACGGCGTGCCGCTCCCCATCGACCGCGCCCTCACCGCGCGGCTGCTCGGCTTCCGCGCCCCCATTCACAACGTGCTGGCGGCGGGCAATGCCCGCGGCAAAATGGAGAGCATCGTCATCTCCGCCTGCGAACAGGTGATGCTCACACTCTCGCGCCTGGCGCAGGACCTGATTCTCTTCTCGATGCCGGAATTCGGGTACTTCTCCATTTCGAAGGAGTTCTGCACGGGCTCCTCCATCATGCCGCAGAAGTACAACCCCGACGTGTGCGAACTCATCCGCTCCAAAGCGGCGCAGGTCTGCGCGCTGGCGGGCGGCGCCGCCTCCATCGTCGAAGCCATGCCCGGGGGCTACAACCGCGACCTGCAGGACACCAAGGCGCTCCTCATGGAAGCGCTGGATGTGACGCGCGCCTCGCTCCGCATTCTCTCGCGGCTCGTCTCCGGGCTCCAGCCCCATCCCGACCGCCTCCGCGACGCCTTCAAGGATCCCGGCGTCTTTGCGACGGACCGCGCCCTCGAGCTGGTTGCCGCCGGCATGCCCTTCCGCGACGCCTACCACCAGGTGCGCGACCACCTCGAAGATCTGCGCGGAATGAATCCCGACGAAACCATCGCCAAAAAGACGCATGCCGGTGCGCCCTTCGGGCTCGATTTCGACCTCTATGCACGCCGCATCGCCGAAGAAAAGGCGGCGGTGCGGACACTCGACGAGGCCGCCTCCAAGCCCCTTGCCGAGCTGCTCGGCGCCTAGCCACGCCCCTGCCACAAACCGCAACCGGATCATGAAGCTTTCCTTTACCACGCTTGGATGTCCCGACTGGACGCTCGATGAGATTCTGCGCCACGCCCCTGCCATGGGGTTCGACGGCGTCGATTTCCGCTTTCTCGAAGGAACCACGAACCTCTGGGAACGCCCGGCGCTTTCCACGCAGCTGTCGCAATCGGCGCGGCTCCTCGCCGATGCCGGGCTGGAGGTGCCGTGCCTCTCCTCCGGGGTCCGCGTCTGTCAGCCGACGGATGAAAAGGCGCGCGCCGCCGAAGAGGAACTCCAGCGCATGCTCGAGATTGCCGCAGGACTTTCCGCGCCGCTTCTGCGCCTCTTCCCCGGCAATCCGGAACAGGCGCCGCTGGATGCCGGTCTGCTCGGGCACATGAGCGCCCGGCTCCACCGCTACATCGCGCTGGCGGAAGGCAGCGGCGTCACGCTCGTGGTTGAAACCCACGACGGCTGCTCCTCCGGCGCCGCCATCCGCGCCCTGCTCGACGCCGCGGGCCGCCCCGCCGGCGCCGCCGCCCTCTGGGATATCCACCACCCGCTGCGCCACTGCGGCGAAAACCCCGCCCACACCGCGGAACTGCTCAAGAACGACCTGCGCTACGTCCACTGGAAGGATGCCCGCCTCGAGCCCGACGGCGCAGACGCCCTCCCCAACAAGGACAAGCTCTGCCTGCCCGGCGAAGGCGATATGCCGATGCCGGACTTCATCCGCGCCCTCCGCTCAATCGGCTACGATGACTACATCGCCTTCGAGTGGGAGAAGCCCTGGGCGCCGTACCTGCCGGAAGCGGACATCGCATTCCCCCGCTTCGTGGAATCGCTGCGCGCCCTCCTGAAAGACTAGCCGCCCCGCCCTTTCGACCCTGCATCCGTTCATAACCCCCATACCGGAGGACCCTACCATGCCACGCATCGCCGTACTCTCCGTTGCTCACATCCACAGCAAAGAATACTGCAAACGCATCGCCGAACTGACGTCTGACAAACGTCCCTACATCATCTGGGATGAAGACCAGGAACGCGGGCGGCGCATTGCTGCGGAATTCAGCACCATGTATACCAAGGATCTGCACGTCGCCCTGTACGATCCCCTGGTGGACGGATACCTCATCTGCGCGGAAAACACCCGCCACATGGACCTTCTGCGCAGAGCCCTGCTCGACAGCAAACCCGTTCTCTGCGAAAAGCCCCTCGCCACCTCCGGCGCCGAAGCCGAGGAGGCCATGCAGCTTGCGAAGGAATACGACTCCAGCCTGATTCTCGGCTATTTCCAGCCCTTTTTCGGACAGAACCGCGCCGTCAAAAAGCTCCTGAAGGAAGGCGCGTTCGGCAAAGTGACCCACATGAATTTCCGCAATGGTCACGATGCCGCTTACGGACACTGGTTCGACTCCAGCGACCTGAACTGGTTCACGAAGCCCAAACTCTCCGGCGGCGGCGCCCTGCTCGACCTCGGCACGCACGCCGTGCACCTGCTCCGCCACCTCGGCGGCCGCGTCACGGACGTCATGGCCCACATCGTCAATTGCAGCGGCACCTATTCCGAGGTCGATGATTACGGCCTGATTCTCATGAAGTTCGCCTCCGGCGTCATCGGGCGCGTGGAAGCCGGCTGGGTCTTCACCGGCGCAGGCAACGCGGGGCTCGAAATCGTCGGCTCCGAAAAGAGCCTCTGGAACGAGCCCGGCAAGGGTCTGGTCATCGGCAAGTACAACAATACCGAGCCTGTGAAGCCCGAGAAGGCGCGTCCCGACCGGGTTGAGCGTCTGCTGGCGGCCATTGAAGGAAAGGTGAGCAAAAAAGAACTCCTGGAAGACCTGCGGTGCTCGGTGGACGCCGTGAAGATCATGGAAGCGGCCTATGCCTCTGCCGCCTCCGGCACCTGGAAGCCCGTTTCCTGACCGGCTCCCGGCCCCCGTTCCCCGTGCGGGCACACGCCTGATGCATGGCATTTGCCTCAACATTCTCCGCAGCCTCGGGACCGTGCTGCTCGGTCTCGGGCTGTGCGGCTTTGCCGCAGCGGAGGGCGCCGTCTCCGATGCCTGGACCGTCGCGTTTACGGAAACTGCGCAAGACCGCGACTTCCGGGATTATCCGCTTGCCTTTCCGAACGGCGGCGCAACGGAGGGCGCGGAGGCAGACGGCGCGGACGCGCCACGCGGCGCACCCCATGCGCTCGCGCTGACCATCCGGGATTTCCCGACCAACGGCGCGGTTCGTGCCGTCACGGTGCATCTGCGCGCCGGAGGCGGCTGGTACAGCGCCCCGGTGCCGCTGGAGCATCCCGGCACCGTGCGCATTCCGCTCCACCGCTTCCAACCCGAGGGGGAACCCGCACCCGTCTCATCCTGCGACACGCTTCGCCTTTCGCTCTGGCGCGGAACCCTCGGCGCGGGCGCCTTCGCCTTTTCCGCCGCCTGGGCGCAACCGGAACCCGTCGCCATCCTGCGCGCCACCGCCCGAACCGCACCCGGCTCCGAATCTCTGGCGGGCGATATGGCGATGCGGTGCGCGCGGCTCCTCGACAAAGCCGGCATCCCCTTCGAAGAACTGGAAGACACACTGGAGACCATCCCCGGCTCCGTACAGTGGCTCTTCCTCCCCTATTCGCCCGAGTTGCCCGCGCCCCTGCTGCGCGAACTGCTGGCCTATCTCAAGCGCGGCGGAAAACTCTTCGTCTTCTACCAGGCCAACGCGCGGCTCGCCCGCGCCTGCGGCATCCGCGCAGGCCCCTGGCGCGGCGGCGGGGAAAGCGGGTGGTCCGCCATGACGCTCCATGCCCCGCTGGCGGAGGGGGCGCGCATTCCGCACATCACCGGCAATCTCCTCCCGCCCTATCCGGCGGAAGAAGACAGCAAAGCGACCATCGTCGCCCACTGGCTCGATGACACGGGGCGCAACTCCCGCCTCCCCGCCATCACGCTCTCCCCCTGCGGCGCATGGTTCGCCCACATTCCCCCGGCCGCCTACCCCGCCGCCGTGCAGACGGTCGCAACACTCCTGCGGCAGACGGGCTACACCCCGCCGGCCGCTCCTGCTGCGGTCGCGCCGCAGACACCCGCGCTGGGACTCACCGAACTGCGCCGCGCCTTCCCGCTGCGCGGCGTCTGGCTCACCGCGCCCGAACCGCGCTCCCGCCGCGGCTGGCGCGACACGCTTCCCGGGCTCTCCGCCCTCGGGCTCAACACTGTCTTCGCGCAGCTCGGTCCCGCCCTGCAACCGGCCTATACCCGGAAAACCGACCGATGGACGCCCGCCGACCTGCAGACGGCCTTGCGCGAAGCGGAGGCGGAAGGCGTCACCCTCCACGCCTGGGTCCACGTCTTTTCCACGGAAGGCGCCGGACGACGCGCCACCGCATCCCTGCCCAAGAGCGCCTGGCTCCCGCAAGCCGAAGGCCGCTGGCTCGACCCCGCCGCGACAGCCACGCACGAAAAACTCATCGACCCGCTCCTCGCGCTGGCGCGCGCCGGGGTTCCCGGGATTCACTTCGACTACATCCGCACGCCGGACGGCGTCCCGGCGACCCCCGAAACCACGCGCGCCGTCACGGCGTTTCTCCGGCGCGCGTCGGCGGCCCTGCGCAAAATCAATCCGGGCATCGTCCTCTCGGCGGCGGTTTTTCCGTCGCCGGAGGCGGCAGCCCTGCGCAATCAAGACTGGCCCGCATGGCTGCGCGAACAGCTCGTCGATTTTGTCTGCCCGATGATTTACACCGAAAATCCGTCCAGTTTCGAGGCGAAGCTCCGCGCCTGCCGCGCTGTTGCCGATGCGGAAGCGCTGGTGCCGGGCATCGGGACGGGCGCGGGCGAAAGCCAGGTTTCCGGCGCCGTCTTCCGGCACGAAGTGCGCGCCTGCTTCGGGCTGCGCGGCGTGGCCTTTTTCGCGCTCGATGACGCGCTTCTGGATGTACTCAACGCGCTCGATTGACCGGCCGATTCCCCTTTTCCGCCTTTCCCGCAAAGACGCCCGAATACACGCTAGGCGCTCCCGGGTCGGCGGAGAACCACCATCAGTGATAGCCCGGGGGCTTCTCTTACACACCTGCGTCAGGTCCTCAGGTACCGCCTCCGCGGCACCAGAGGGGCACGGGTGTGCCATTTTGAGCATGCTTCGACCCCTCCGGGGTCATCGTGGCGGTGCCTCACTCCGCTGCTTTCGCCGCACTGGCATTGGCGTGGCACAGGGCGAGCCGTCCTGTCTGTCCTGTACGTCCTGTTCGTCCTGTCTGCCCTGTTTCAGGCTTATCCCTTTTTTCGGGATAATTTACCAAGATTTCTTGAAAAATGGCTCATGTAGCCACTTTTCAAGACTAGATACTCGTGAATAGTCCGCCAATACTTTTTCACCCGAAAGTTCAGTAAAATAACTTTGCCATCGCTCCAATGGTTGCGCTGACTTCGTTCAGGCGGCTCTGCCGCCGAGAAAAAGTCCTTATTTGACACCTTGGTCGGAACGTTAGTGGAGACTTCAGAAACAACCTTCCTCCGTGTGGCTCAAAAATCCGGGATAAGCCTGCTGTTTTGGCTCGCTTGCGCGGCTTTGCGGGAAAGAAAACGCCGCGTACCCGGACCGGGTGCGCGGCGGCTGTGCGGCGTCAGAAGCGGGCGCCGGTTCAGGCGTCCTTGTAGCCGTTCGGATTCTTCGACTGCCAGTTCCAGGCGTCGCGGCACATATCATCGGCATTCCGCTTCGTGCGCCACCCGAAAAGCTCGAGCGCCCGGGAGGCGTCCGCATAGCAGGCGGCGGCATCACCCGGACGGCGCGCGCCGTAGCGGTGCGGCAACGGGCGGCCGATCGCCTTCTCAAAGGAGGCGACCAGCTCCGCCACGGAGACGCCATTGCCCGAGCCGAGGTTCACGGCCGTGCAGCCCGCCAGATTGTTCACGCGGCGGAGGGCGGCCACATGGCCTTCCGCCAGATCGCAGACATGGATGTAATCGCGGATGCAGGTGCCGTCCGGCGTCGGATAATCGTTGCCGAAAATCGTCAGTTCCTTGAGCCGGCCCACCGCCACCTGCGTGATGTACGGCATGAGGTTGTTCGGGATGCCGTTGGGATCTTCGCCCATCAGCCCCGATTCGTGCGCACCGACCGGGTTGAAGTAGCGCAACAGCAGGATGTGCCATTGCGGGTCGGCCGCCGCCATCGCACGCATGATGTCTTCGAGCCAGAGTTTGGTCTGCCCATACGGACTGACTGCGGCGAGCGGAGCCGTTTCCTTGAGCGGGAGGTTCTCCGGCAGCGGGTTACCGTAGACCGTCGCCGAGGAGGAAAACACGAGGTTGTAAAGCCCGTGTTTGCGCATTTCATCGAGCAGCACGAGCGTGCCGGCGATGTTGTTCTGGTAGTATTCCCAAGGCTTCGCAACGCTTTCGCCGACCGCTTTGTAGCCGGCGAAATGGATGACGGCATCGAACTTCTCCTCTTCGAGCAGGGCGCGCACTGCGGCGCGGTCGCCGATGTCGCCGACCACGAGGCGGGGACGCTTTCCGGAGATTTTCTCAATGCGGTTGAGCGACTCCGGGGAGCTGTTCGAAAGGTTGTCCAGAATGGTGAGCGTATGCCCGGCTTCGTAAGCCGCGACGCAAGTGTGGCTGCCGATGTATCCGGCACCGCCGGTAATCAGAATATGCATGGGTGAAGGCCTCGCGGGTTGGAGGGAAGCAGTGCCCGGTCGGGCACCGCCGAACAGAAGAAAGGGGAAAAACGTTAGAGTATCGCCCGCCGCTCAGCGGACGGACGGAAAAAGGAAGTCCATCAGCCCGGCATCCAGGAAATGCCCCAGCGAGCCCTGCGGACAGGCGATTTCATCGTACGTCTGAACCGCGTCCGGCGTCTCGCCGGGGGTGCGGACGGCAACCGGAACGGGCGTGCGCGTGTGGCGTCCGATGGCGATGGGAACCGGGTGGTCGGGCAGCAGGACGATGCGGACCTCCGGACCGGCACCCGCCAGAATCGGTGCCACCAGACGCGAATCCACGTCCTCGATGACCTTGAGCTTCGCCTGGAGGTCGCAGGCATGCGAGACCTCGTCGGTCGCCTCAATGTGGACATAGACGAAGTCGTGCGTCCGGATGGCATCCAGTGCCGCAGCGGCTTTGCCCTCGTAATTCGTGTCGATGTAGCCGGTGGCACCGGGAACGCGCACCACATCCATACCCATGGCGGCGCCCAGCCCGTTGATGACATCCACGGCGGAAATGACGGCGCCCGAAATGCCGCGCAACTCCTTGAGCTTGCGGATGGCACCAGCGCGCCCGCCCGACCAGGGCCAGACGGCATTGATGGGCGTCGGGCGCGTTGCCGAAGGCTTGCCGAACGGCGAATCCTTCAGCACGGCCGCCGCGCGCGTCATCACATCCAGGAGCGTGCGGACCGTTTCCTGCGCCGCCGCGTTTTCTTCGAACCCCGGAGCCGGTTTCGGCAAATGTTCGGCAATGGGATTGCCGCAGTTGTCATCCGGCTTCTGGCAATACACATCCGGCGAAAACTGCCGACCGTGCAGAATCAGCAGATTGCGGTAGCTCACACCGGTGTGGAACCGCACGGCCTCCGAGCCCAGCCGCTCATTGAGAAGCGCAATCACGGCCGCGGCATCCGCCTCCGAAGGGTGTCCCCCGGAGAAATCGGTCAGCCTTCCATCCGCATCGGTCGTGCACAGATTCATGCGGAAGGCGACGTCCTCACCGGTCAGCGGAATGCGCTGACTGAAGGCCTCCAAAACGCCGCGCCCGCAATATTCGGACGCGAGGTCGCACCCCATGACGGACATATTGGCCACGTCCGATGAGGTCGGGAACCCTTCCGGCAGTGTGCGAAGCGTGCCGCAACGGCCTTCGCGTGCAATCGTATCCATGGCCGGTGTGTTGGCCGCCTGCAAAGGAGTCCGGCCGTTCAATTCGGCAAGCGGTTCATCCGCCATGCCGTCCGGTAAAATCAAAATGGTTTTCATCGCATGCATGATGCGCGATTCTAGCAAAGTCTGCGCCATGCGAAAATCCGCAACTGCAAATCAGACAAATCCCGGAGGGCGGGTGGCGAGCCGCCACAGGCAGAGCGGGCGGCGTTAACCGCCCGCTGCAAAGCCGCCCGATCATGCATCGACCCGGTCACGCCGAGGCCGGGCGCAGGCAGCGAGCGAGCCGTAGACAGGACGAACACGACGAACACGACGTACAGGACGAACAGGACGGCTCGCTGCGGCACCCCGCCATTTCTCCACCGTGCCAGCGTAGCCTCTCCACCGCCACGACCATCGACGGGGGTCGAAGCATGCTCTAAGTGGCACACCCGTGTCCCTCTGGTGCCGCGGACGCGGTACCATAGCTCCTGAAGCAGGTGTGTAAGAGAAGTCCCCGGGCTATTACAGACTAAGAAGGTTACGGCGCAGATTGCGGGGCTTTCAGGAGGGATGCGAGCCGTCGCAACGAGCCGTCGACGTCGGCGCGGTCGATTGCAAAGTCATAGAGAAGATGCACGGTCTCCGTGTCATTATCCACAACGATGGTTTGCGGAGCGCGGGGCACTTCGCGGACGGGCGACCAGCGTCCACTCTTCATCTGGCAGAGCCGGGTTACCCCATTCGTATTCTTCTCCCAGATCAGCCAGTCCGCATCCTTGGGGCACAAGGGTTCAACCGCATCCGTCCGCACCGCCTTTCCGGCAATGCGGACCGCCCCCACCGGGTCGAACCCGTCCGGAGATACCAGATTGGTATGCAACGGCTTGAGATTTTGCTTCCCGAATGATTCGGATAACACATCATATGAAAATTCCGTCCACGAATAACAGACCGGTTTTTTACTGGGCGTCCAACCGAGAGTTTCTACCGAAGATGTCGGACGGCGTATCTGCGGAAACCGAGCCAGCAAGAATGCTCCGCTGAATGCATTCCAGCAGACTTGATATTGCGGGTCAGAACAGTTGGAAGCGGAAAATACAGAAGAACTGCATCCCCCAAGCGGATTTTCCATTTGCAAACAAATGGGAAAGTTGTTTTCTTCCCGGAACTGACGAGAGTCATCTGATTTCATTTTTTCAAGAAACAACAGAGGCTCCAGTTGAATGGTGAAATAGACAACCCGCCCCATCGCATCTGCATCCGGATTCGGATAAACAAGAATCATCTGATGGTTATCCATTGCCCATCCGATAGAAAACAGATTGCTTTCCGGATGAATGAATACAGGGAAATCACCTCGGACCCCATAACGAAAAGATTTTTCGGTCTGGGGATTGTAAGCATAAACAGATGCCAACATCGCCAAGGTGTATTCTTCTCTGCAGAAAAGCAATACACGATGATCCCGGTAGATGAAATGAATCCGGGCTTGCGTCGGGGTCTGCAACAGAGCCATAACCAGAAAGAGAAACAGTCTTTTCATCCTTTCTCAATACTTCAAATAGACTTGAATACCTGCTTTATTTTTCCGAAACGGCATCAAACCTTTAACGGGCCCGGAAGTATGAATCGTCTCATTCAACAAAAATCCAGACAGAGTATCATCAATCGATTGAAGGGAAGTATGTTTCAACCCATAACTTGGATCATAGAATACATCAGGATTCAATGTTGAAACAAGAAGATGTAATCCAAATAAAGCCGCTGGTTTTGGATTGTTTTGTCCATGAGTGCCAATCGTATAACTCACTTCCATTTCCGGCTCCAACTTCTCCTCATACCCTTGAGCGTCTCTACCCTTCATGTTGAAGGGGTTCGTTGTCGGGCGGACCAATTCCCAGTCTCCGAGTGGCTGAACAAGAACTTCCGCCTGAAAATGTTCATCCTGGCGGGGTGCCAAAATGACGAAATCCTCTCCCTCCGCGCGAATGATGATACCGGGCTCATCGCACCGGACCCGGACGGCATCGTTTTCTGCGAACGCGGCAAATGCGCGTATTGCCGATCCGCTCAACAAAACAGAAAGCATTCCCGCAAAGACAGCGGAAAAGGATCCCATGGGCCTCCGGGAACAGAACCCGGGACAGCGACAGGAGCGCAAACGGGGCCCTCCCTGCTTCATTCGGCTCATGACCGCACTATAAATGCCAGACAGTTCCGGCGTCAAGGAATTTCCGCCCTGGACATTCCCCATTTTTCAACAGCGTAATTGCGTAAGATGCTGTAAAATAAGATTTTATGCCAACGCGCAAGTGAAATGTGGCTTTCCACGTTCGGA
>CASFKR010000085.1 GCA_949295265.1 uncultured Verrucomicrobiota bacterium
GAAATCGATGAAATCCTCGGTAAGGCCGGGGAGACCGTTGTTCTTGATGGCTTCGTTGATGTCGAGGGCTTCGCCGGAACCGACCTGGACGAAGGAGGAACCGAGCAAGTTGAGGCCGGGATTGACGGTGACTTTGGTGTAACCGACAACATTTTCGGAATAGACCTCTGCTGCCCACGCGCAAAAGACAAAAAACCGCCCCGCAGAACCTCTTCTGCGAGACGGTCGGACACCCCAAAATCAGCGAAAAATCTCAGCCGCTGAATGGGTTTATAAACACGGACCGGCAAGTTGTCGGCTGAAAAATGGCCTCGCCTAACGCCTCGGCTAAGGTGGTTCAGGTTACAACCGAGGGCGCGAAGCGTCCGGGGTTTTCCCGCAGAGACGCAGAGGAAAGCAGACGGAGCGAGGGAGAAGAAGCGAAGCCAGTGTGGGGATAGTGTAAGTTGCAAAAGGTTGCAAAACTCGGCTTAAATCAAAAGAGTGTATCTGCAATATGTCATTGAAAACACTCAAGTTGCGGAAGTTGCAAAAGGTCGGATAAGTTGCAAAAGGTTGCAAAATTCGTGTAATATCACGGCTGATTAATAGCAAACCAGCGAGCACCTCTGGACTTGCCCGAAACATAAATTTGACCAGCAGCCCGCAGTTCACGCAGTAATACTTGAATCGAACCTCGTGATAAA
Organism: uncultured Verrucomicrobiota bacterium; assembly: GCA_949295265.1. Taxonomy (GTDB): domain Bacteria; phylum Verrucomicrobiota; class Kiritimatiellia; order RFP12; family UBA3636; genus JAEDLN01. The sequence goes on from CASFKR010000085.1 coordinate 687, forward strand.
CTCGGAAGAACTTGTTGCAAGACGGAAAAGGCGGTTCCTTTATCCCCGCTCATGCGAATTTGCTTCAGAAGCAGTTCCTTGTTTTCATTCCGATTTAATCCTACCAAACGTGTATGAATACCGTCCTCTCCTACGACCTCATAAAGTCGACACGCAAGAACATAATGGTTACGCCCTAGATGTTCTACTACTCCAACATCAATTAAGCGTCTCATCCGTGGCAGGAAAAACTTAGAAAGCGGACGTCCCCAATAGAGGGCATTTACAATCAAAAAGTCACTTGTCGAAAAATTGCTAACCGTTTCATCCCCAATACGGCTTAAAAGCGAAAGCATCCGTTTATCGAGAACTGTGCCATGTAGAGTCAAAATAACAATGTGTGCATCTGTGCCACAAAAATCCGGCAACTCCTTAGCTTCCTTGATACTTTCTTCAAAGATAAGATTCATTCCTTGACCAGAGCGTTCTACCAAGCCACTACGGGATAGAATCTCTGCAATACAACGATTTCTTGGCTCTTGTTGGTCAAGAATATTCTCAGGGGTAACGCCTTCTGGGAACCCTCCTGGGCTTTTTATTACCAGATGATCTGGATATTGCAGAACAAAGACACTGCCTGCCATTTGGTACCGTCTATGAGAGATTGCATTTAGAAGAGCTTCGCGGACTACACGATGGTTAAATGTTGAAATATCTTTAACAAATAGACCTTCCTGGTAGTGTTGCGTATTATTTCTAAGATTTATCAGGTCCCAAATTCGTTCATAGCAAGAAAAAAAACCTACACGAAATTCTTCTCTTTGGTTTGCAGGACCAGAAGATTCCGTAGTGCGATATTCGAAAACAATTTCGGCTTGCGGAAGGAATCTGGTTAACGCATCTTCTGTTCCGAAAAGAATTAATGCGGCATAAGTCACACCATTTTTAGTTATCGCTCCACAATCTCGTAGAATCTCTTCCTTTGTCATTGTGTTAAGACGCGATACCCCACTTTTATCAAGCCAGTGCCTGCGAAATTGCTCTATAGCTCCATCATCAAGGTCTTCAAGAGAGGCTTCAGGGCATATTCTCCGGGAGAAATCATATCCCTCTTCGTAAATGTTGCGACGAACGGCCTCCGGCATAGGAACTAGACGATCCCCACTATACCACCATGCTACACCATCCAATAAAAGCGGATTTCCCATTGGGCGTTCAGAGACATAAACAACCAATACTCGGAATCCGGACTCCCAATATTCTTTAAAATCAATAGGAATTTGCAGTTTATCCATTAACCAGCGTATCGTCGCCTCTGGCTGGTCAAAGGCTCCTGTGCCAACGATATGTCGAGGGCGCTTATCGGAAATGCCAAGAACCAATCGTCCTCCCCCACCATTAGCTAAAGCACAGCAAATGGTTGCCGCATCCTCTTTTTTGAACAAGCCTTTTGCTTCCTTGAACTGAAGGTGCGCTCCTTCCTTCTCGTTTAGCAATTGTTCAAGTTCTGCTTCCATTGCAAGTCTCCCAAATATATTACGGCTATGACCAAACCACAAACATCAGCAAAATCTTTTCATCGTGCTTCGCTATATAGAAGTAACAGTCAGTCCTTTAGGAAGAGTAAGTGGCACCTTACTGCAACATTTTAAATCTATCACCATGTGCTCTATAGTATAACAAAAACATCTTTATACACAAACGATGCCTTCTCATTTGATAGCGCAACTCCGTAATAAAATCTTCCAACTCCGCCTTCTATACATCTTTCCAAAACAAAGAAAATCCTGCGGCACCGGGGTGTCGCAGGTTTTCGGCAGGAGTCCTGCCAGAATAATAGGGGGGGGAGCTTAGGCGCGGCGCTTCAGGAGGAGAGCCAGACCCGCGAGACCGCAGAGAACCGTCATCGGCTCCGGAATGATCGGGGTCCACCAACCACCACCAGCGGTCGGAGTGTCGCCACCGGATTCGTCGTTCTCCCAAGCAAAGTCGAATAACTGCTTGTTGATGTTAGAGCCATTGTCCTCCGCACCGGAGAGCGTGTAGGTGTTGCTGGAGAGGTTGTACCAGACATCGCCATTCGTATCGGTGTAGGTGATCAGAACGCCGAAGACGTTGCCGTTGTCGAACTTAGTGCCGTCGGCAAAGGAGTCTCCCAAAGTCTTCTCAATCGTGCCAAGTGCCTTGCCCTTGGCTGCAATACCACCCGTTACCGTGACGGAACCGGTGCTGACGGCTTCGTCGGTGACGAGACCCGATTTATCGAAGGACCAGGCATTGTCTTTTCCGAGGTAGATCAGCTCGACCGTCACAGGAGCCGCGAGTTCGGCGGTGGTCAACTGCGTTCCGTTGAAGGAAATCTTGGTGTTGGTGGCCCACGAGAAGGACAAAGCGGAAGCGACGCCGATGGTGAGAGCCAAAGCGGCAATTGCTGTAAACGCTTTTTTCATTTTGTTTTTGTTAATTTCGGACGATTTGTTGTTGCAGATTCGCCAAGGTTTACTTGGTGAAAGTCACGGAGCCCGTTCCGGTCGTCTGAATCCAGAAGCCGGCGCCGGCGGGAATCGTCACGTTGGCGATGTCGGACATGTCTTCGAGAATCCACTTGTCTCCAGATTCCGGCCAGCCCCAATTCTCTTCATCATTAGCCTGTTCGGTCGTCACATAGCCGTACGTTTTATAGCCGTTACCCGTCCAAAGTTTGATCATGGTGGCGAAATCGCTGAAATCCTCCGTGAGGCCGGGGAGACCGTTGACCTTGACGTCCTGGATGTTGATGTCCTTCGTGTAGGGGCAGGAAACGAGGTTGAGACCCGGGATGATATTGACCGCAGTTTCGGCTTCGGCGGGAACCTGACCGACGAGCGTGATGGTGCCCTCTTGGGTCGTCTGCACCCAGAAACCGTCACCGGCGGGAACTTGCACGGCGGCGATATCGGACATATCTTCGAGAATCCACTTGTCTCCAGATTCCGGCCAGCCCCAATTCTCCTCGTCATTGGCTTGTTCGGCAGTCACATAACCATAGGTCCGATAGCCGTTGCCCGTCCAAAGCTTTACCATGGTAGCGAAATCACTGAAATCTTCCGTGAGTCCTGGAAGTCCGGAAACCTTGATGGCATCGTTGATGTCGAGGGCTTCGCCCGTACCGACCTGGACGAAGGAGGAACCGAGCAAGTTGAGGCCGGGATTGACGGTGACTTTGGTGTAGCCCACGGTATTGTCGGAATAGACTTCGGCTGCCCACGCGCAAGAAACAAAATACCGTTTCCGCGCCTCCGCTGCGCGACCTCCGCTTCCGCTGCGCTACCTTCGCCTCCGCTGCGCTATCTTCGCTCCGTCGCCGCCTCCGCTGCGCTATCTTCGCCCCGCTCCGCTGACTTCACATCGAAGGCTCGCTTCACTGGCTTAGCCTCAGGCGGCGATGCCGCCTTCTAAAAAGTACTTATTTGACACCTTGGTCGGAACGTAGTGGAGACAAAGTCCGTGTGGCTAAAATAATCATTCTGCGCTGGCTTCGCTCCGCTGGCTCGCATCTCTCCGCTCGCATCGCTGGCTCCGTGTGGCTCGCTTCGCTGGCTTCCGCCGCTCCCGCTCACGCGCAAAAGCGAGCCGTCCTGTCTGTCGTGTCCGTCCTGTACGTCCTGTTCGTCCTGTTTGGCTCCGTGTGGCTCGCTGGCTGGCTTTGTTCCGGGCAAAGCCCGCATCACAGGCGGCAGTGCCGCCGGCAGTTTGCTGCTATAGGAGGTTGCAGGATTCGAGGAGAGAGGGCGCGTTGAGAAGGTCTGAAGTGGGACCGGAATGGAAGAGCTGACCGTCTTTCAGGAGAATGGCGTGGGGACAGACTCGGCGGGCAAAGGCGAGATTGTGGGTCGCGACGATTTTGAGGACAGGTAGCGCATTCAGACAGTCGCCCAGTTCGCGACAGGCACGGGGATCGAGCATGGCGTCGGGCTCATCAAGGAGGATGGCCTCGGGACGCATGGCGAGAATCCCGGCCAGAGCGTCCCGACGCTTTTCGCCGCCGGAAAGTCGGGTCGTATCGCGGTCCGCCAGGTGCGTGATGGAAAGCTGCGCGAGGGCTTCGTCGGTGCGGGCGGCGATTTCCGCTTCCGGAAGCCGTAGATTGCGGGGACCGAAGGCGACGTCCTCGCGGACGGTCTGCGCCACGAGCTGATTGTCGGAATGCTGGAAAATCAGCCCGATGCGGCGGCGGATGGCGGAGAGATTGCCGCGTTCGACGGGGACGCTATCCACGAGGATGCGTCCGCTCCGGATGGGGACGAGCCCGAGAATGCCCTCGAGGAGGGTGGATTTACCGGCGCCATTGCCGCCGAGCAGGGCAACGGCGGGCGTTTGCGCGGCGTCGATGCAGAGGGAGAGACCGCGCACGGCCCGGATTCCGCCGGGACGCTCCAGGGTGAGATTTTCGCAGTCGATTTTCACGGCAGAAAACGCAGACAGCAGAGGAAGAGAAAGGCGGAGGAGACGAGCGTCCATTCGCGGGCGGTGCCGGCATCGCCCGTCGGAAGCGGGGCGTCCGCGCGGTAAAGGCGGCTTGGGGGAGAAAACGCTTGTGGAGCAGATTGCGCCGGAAGACTTGAAGCGGATCCTGGCGCGCTATTCGAGCAGCGTTTCGCGCAATGCGCTGCTGCGTCGGCTCCATGCCGTTTTTCGCTGGGGCGTGCGGGAAGGGTTGATCCGGTGTTCCCCTGCCGAAGGGCTGCGGTACAGCCAACAACCCTATTCGGAACCGGCCTTCTTTCTGCCGGAACAGGTGCAACGCATCTTCCGCTTCGCCGAGACGCATCCGGGATTGCCGGAACAGGGAATCGGGGTGTATTTGACGCTTGGTTTCTTTGCCGGGGTCCGCACGGCGGAAATCCTGCGGGCCGATTGGGAAGATCTGGATTTGAAGGGGCGCACGCTTCGCATTCCGAAACCAAAGGGTTATCTGAAAGGAAGCCGGCCCCGTCTCATCGAGCTGGAGGAGAATACCTGCGCTTGGTTCCGGTACTGGAAACGACACTATGAACAGCAGGGGTTCCGCTGTTCGGGCAGAATGGTGTCCAATGCCCGGGCTCTCACCACTTGGAAAAAGCTCTATCTGGAGCCGGAAGGCATTTCCTGGGGACGTCTGGACCACCACAATGTGATGCGCCATACCTATGCCACAATGCATGTCGGTGCGTTTCGGAATGCCCCGGAAACGGCATTGAATCTCGGACATTCCCGATCGACGGAACTGCTGGAACGCCATTATCGCGGTCTCGTCGCACAAGACGTGGCGCGTCCCTATTGGAGCATTCTCCCGTGCGCCCAGGCGGCTCGCCAGTCTGGAGGCCCGACAGCCAGTGGCGCCTGGGATTTTTAGGGTTGGCTCCGCCCTATGCGAGCCGAGTCGGCAAATCCGACTCCCCCATCCCCGGAGGGGCCTTCTCCGACCGTGTAATATTTTTGGTTCCTGCTTTTCGGTTTTTCCGGCATGGCCATTGCCAATTTCCCGGCGGCGATCATCGGCTGCACATAATGCCGCATGGCATAAAAGACGGTTTTCACGCCTAAATACGACGCAATTTCCTGGCGCGTCTTCGGAACCCGGCAGAACGCCGCCAAATCTCCGGCCGGTTCGGCTTTTTCCGGTTCTTCCGCCAGTTGCGCCGTATTGTAGAGCGTAACCGAAAATCCGTTCCTGCGATTCTCGAATTTCGGTTCCGGCAACCCATATTCCTTCATCGCATTGCGCATTGTGGGAATGCCGGAGTAGCGGTTCTCCGCCGCCGTCAGCGTTTCCGCCATGAGGGCCAACGTCGGATTCCGGAGATTCGGCTTCGCAATCCCCAGCTGTTCAATGCTCATCCGCCCATACAGATTTCCGGGACTGTGAATTTCGAGCCGGTCCGCAAAAAAATCGATTTGTACCGGAGTTCCCTCCGAATGGATGCTGTAGTCGCGGTGGATGAGGGCATTGAGAATCGCTTCGCGAAGGGCGTCTACGGGATATTCCGTTCTGTCCATGCGGACACCGGTTTCCTTGCTGATGATGGTTTTGACCTTCATGTTCCGCCGACAAAAATTCAGCGCATCCTCTACCATTTCCGGGATGGTTCCGCCGATTCGCTTGTTGTCGATGAAACGCGCGGAATCCCGGTCGGTATCGCCGATTTCCGTACCTGGCACGACAATCGCCGTTATGCCGAGTTGAGGAAAGAATCCTTGCGGATAGAGGCCGAAATTCAAAACCGCCGCCAAGGTCGGAACCCCGTTTCTTGTGATGTTCAGCATTTCTAGGGCTTGCTCCTGCTCCAGCCTGGAAAATCCGGGTTTGTCCGCCCGCATTTTTTCCAGATAGCCGCGGATCTTTTCCCAATCCAGCAACTGCAGCGTCGCTCGCTCGACCGGACGTTCGTCGTCGTGCAAATGCCTGCGAAACGCTTCATAACTGTACAACTCGTAATCGGTCATCGGCAAATCCGCATCCCCGACACGGATGAAGGAACCTCTGATCCGTCCTGCGCCACGGTAGTAGCAAGGCCGTTCCGCCATGTCGACAGCAGGAATTTCCGCGGCGCAAATCGTTTTCCCCTCATATTCCGCCAGTGTGAAAACGGCGCGGACCGGCGGCTCCATCTGCAAGCACTGTTCCGTGATTTTTTGCTGCAAATCCTGCGGATCGTAGACGCCGACAACCCGGAAGGCGTCAGTCTCGTCGAGGCCAAAAACAAGGATTCCGCCCCGATCCTGGTTGGAAAAACTCGAAAGCGTATCATACAACCTCTTCGGACACCCGTTTTGCGCGGACTTCACTTCCGTTGTTTGCTCTTCCGCCTTCTGTCCGCAAATTCTGTTTGCTAATTCAACTAACTCTTCGACTAACATGCTAATATTTCCTTTCAATACGCTAATTTTTGCAAAATCTCTTTGCTGATTCAAGCAAAATAAACAAAATCTTTTCTTCCCGACCGGCGGGGTGGCGAGGCGGTCGGGAGGCTCGACAGCCAGTGGCGCCGCGGGGCGGTGAGCTACCGCGGGCGGCGCGATGGTCGGCCGCCGGGCCTCCCGGCTCCCGCCCGCAAAGCCCCCCCCCGATTGGACACCGGTTGGCACCAAACGAAAAACGGATCGGATATTCAACCCGTTGAAATTGCGACTGTCATGACACGATAGGCGTCGCGTGCGCTGCTACGCGCAAGAAACAAAATGCCGTTTCCGCGCCTCCACTGCGCGACCTCCGCTTCCGCTGCGCTACCTTCGCCTCCGCTGCGCTATCTTCGCTCCGCTCCGCTGACTTCACATCGAAGGCTCGCTTCACTGGCTTAGCCTCCGCCGCTGCGCTGGCTTCGCCCAGGCGGCGATGCCGCCATCTAAAAAGTCCTTATTTAACACCTTGGTCGGAACGTAGTGGAGACAAAGTCCGTGTGGCTAAAATAATCATTCTGCGCTGGTTTCGCTCCGCTGGCTCGCATCTCTCCGCTCGCATCGCTGGCTCCGTGTGGCTCGCTTCGCCGCTGGCTCCGCCGCTCCCGCTCACGCGCAAAAGCGAGCCGTCCTGTCTGTCGTGTCCGTCCTGTACGTCCTGTTCGTCGTGTTCGTCCTGTCTGTCGTGTTCGTCCTGTTCGTCCTGTTTGGCTCTCCGTGTGGCTCGCTGCGCTGGTGGAAAAGAGGCGGGTGTGTTATAGTCGCAACAATTCGCAAACCGAAGGAGAAACGAATGCAACCACAACCGACAAGCGGCTCGCGACGATTTACTTCGTTTTTCACCAGCGACGACATCCTGCTCATCCGGGAGCCGATCACCCGGGATGTGCTCCTCAGGCAGATGCTCGAGCGGCTCCACCAAAACGGGTGCCCGCTGACGCCGCAAGCCTGTCTGGGAGAAATTCTGTCCCGCGAAAAAGCCGGAGATACGGTGGTCGGACAGGGCATTGCGCTGCCGCACGGCCGGTTCAATGAGCTCGAGGAGCCGCATGTGTGCGTGGCGGTAATCCCCGGCGGGATGAACATGCGCGACGACGCCGCAGCGGTTCAGCTGGTGATTCTGGCGCTCATTCCGCAGGAAGAACCGGCGCTGTATCTGCAGCTGCTCAAGGCGCTCGGCAAGGTGCTGGCAAACCCGAATTCCGCGGCGGAGGTCTCCCGGCTCGAAAATGCCGAGGAGGTATACCGCTTCTTTGAACGGGGCGGGTTTGTGCTTCCGGAATATGTGTGTGCGGCGGACGTCATGGACACGCATTTTGTGTGTCTGCGCAGTCAGGACAACCTGAGCACCGCCATCGACGCCTTTACCCGGAAGCACCTGAGCAAACTGCCGGTGCTCGACGCGGACGGCGACCTCGTGGGCGTCGTCAGTGCCAAGGAACTGCTCAAGGTCTGTCTGCCCGACTATCTGCTCTGGATGGAAGATCTTTCGCCAATCATCAACTTCCAGCCTTTTGTGCATGTGATGCAGCACGAGCAGAGCACGTGGATTGGCGATATCCTCAAAGAGGAGTATCCGGCGGTGCAGATGTCGGACCCCGCCATCATGGCAGCCGGAGAAATGATCCGCTACGAATCGTCGGTCTGCTATGTGCTCAACGGAAAGAAACTCATGGGCATTGTGACGCTGCCCCTGTTTCTGGGAAAAATCTTTCGCGATTAGGAGGCTGCCATGCAAGAAAAGACTTCCGGACGTGGTCACCGCGCGAAAACGTCGGCCAAGGTTGCGTGCCTGATTCTGATTCCGGCGCTGCTGGGCTGGGTGACGCACCAATGCGGCATTGCGCCGCATCCGCTGGCGGTGGTGTCGGTCTGCTCGTTTATCGCGGTCATCTGCACCACGATTTTCTTCTGGGAATACCGGGTCACCGCGGCCTTTTTCGGCGTCGCGACGCTGATCGGTTCGCGCGCCATGACGCTCCACGGAATGCTCCGGGCAACGGAACTGGACATCATCTTCTTCCTGATCGGGATGATGATCATCGTGGCGGCGCTCAAGGATCTGGGTTTCCTTTCGTGGGTGATTCAGTCCATCATCAACCGCCGGAACATGACGGGCCGGGTCTTTACCGTGGTCCTGTGCGTGCTCTCGGCGGTTCTCTCGAGCATTGTGGATGAAGTGTCGTCCATTGTGGTGGTGCTGGCGCTGGTCTTCCAGGTTTGCGAAACGCTGAAAATCCGGATGACGCCCTTTGTGCTGATGGCGGTGTTGGCGACGAACATCGGCTCGGCATCGACGATGCTCGGCAATCCGGTCGGCATCTTCATCGGCAACAAGGCGGGCTTCACCTTCAGTCAGTTTCTGGTGGGAGCCACGCCGATTGCCGCTGCGGCGCTGACCGCGACGATTCTCCTGTGTCTGGTGCTCTTCCGAAAGCCCATTGCGGAGCTCAATCAGCGGATGGCGGAGCACCGGGAGCAAAACCGCGGGTTGGGTCCCATCATCACCATTCCGTACCGGCGCGGACTCTTCGTTCTCATCGCCACGGTGCTGGCGATCGCCTTCCACCACCAGATTGAATCGGTACTCGGGCTGTTCGGCGCGGAAAACAAAAATGCCTTTCTGATCGTGACGCCGCTCATCATTGCGGGTATTCTGATGGCGCTCCGTCCCAACCGGGCGCGTCACTATGTGGAGCATGAAGTGGAGTGGTGGACGCTGCTGTTCTTCATGATGCTCTTTGCCATTGCGGGCTCGCTCGAGGAGCAGGGGGTTACGCAGAATCTCGCCGCCCAACTCAGCAAAGCGGTGCAGGGCGGCGCCGATGCCATGATCCCCTTTGTCGTCGGCATTTCGGCGGTCGGGTCCGCTTTTGTGGATAACATTGTTTTCGTGGCGGCGTTCACGCCGGTGATTCAGTCGCTTGTGGAGCGTTCTGCGGACTTCAATGTGCTCTGGTGGGCTCTCCTTTTCGGCGCCTGTTTCGGAGGCAACATCACGGTGGTGGGCTCGACGGCGAATATTGTGGCGCTCGGCCTTCTGGAGAAGCGCGCCCATCTGCACATTTCCTTCCGGGAATGGCTGCGGGCCGGTCTGGTGGTCGGGATTGTGACCTCGCTGATTGCCTGGGGGATGCTCCTCATTCTCCCGACGCCGCTGCCGGCGCACAGTCCGGATCCGCCCGCAGAGGAGCAGATCGAGGGGCCGCTTCATGAATACCGCATGTCGCCCCTCGCCGATGACGGGGGCGAAGCCCCCTTTTCTGCCGGTCGGCGTTAGACCGACCGGCCTTATGAGTCGACCGCCCACTCCGAGGGCGGGCACGTCAGCGGAGCTAAGTCGCGCGAAGAGAGAAAAAAATTGAGCCACACGGAGGGGCGAAGCCCCGTTTTGAAGTCTCCACTACGTTCCGACCAAGGTGTTAAATAAGTACTTTTTCTCGGCGGCATGGCCGCCTAAGCGAAGCCAGCGTAGCGAAGGCGCCGCTATGACTCTGGAAGAGTCGAAGCATGATTAACCTCTGGATGAGCGGAGCGAATCCTGAGGTAAGAGGTAGCACCAAAATAAGCGCGTGACGGGCCATCGGTACCGGAGCGCGCAGAGTGTATTCGATGTTCGTCCTGTACGTCCTGTTCGTCGTGTCTGCGCTGGCCTCGCAGCGGGCGGCGGTGATCCACCGCCTGAGAAGCCGCCCGCATCACAGGCGGCAGTTTGCCGCCCGCCCTCGGAGTGCCCGGGTCGGCTTATGAGCGGCTGGCTGAGAGCGGGATGGTAATTTTTGTCGATTTTACAAAAAATGTAAGAAAAGGGCGTAAACGCGCGGCAAAAAGCGAAAGACAACATTCGCGTTGCCTGCCACAGTTCTGCGATACGATTCGCGCTTTATCCATGCTTTTTCAACAGGTTATCAGCTAAAATCGCCTCCAGAACGCGAGCAAAATTCCAGGGATTCGTCCGCGTTTTTGTATCTTGTTGGATTTGCAAGAGTTATCGCGTGAATTACAAAATGGTTCAGCGGAAAACGCCCCCGTTCCTGTGCTCTATCCATGCCGATTTTCAACAGGTTATCAACGGTTTGTCGAAAACCGGGATGTCCGCGCGTACATATTGCGGGTTCACCGCTGGCACGCATCCTGCTTTTCCCAAACCGACCGCTTCCCCGGGAAGAAAAGACCGGCTTTCAGTCAAGGGTCCGCAAAGCCCGCGGGGACGGTACAACAAAACCTATGAAACTGACATTCCACAAATCCATTCTGTTTTCGAGTGTCCTTGGCGTCGCGCTTCTCACCTCCACACAAGTCCAAGCCGCCGAACCGGCGGAGGATGTGATGACCGTCGCAACCGTGAACTTTCATCCCGTTTGGGGTGAGAACAATATTGCCCGCATCAAGGGCTTCGCTGTGGCAGCTGCCAAGCAGGGCGCAGACTTCATCGTCTTCCCCGAAATGGCGCTGACCGGGTACGACCCGGATGATGAAAACGAGGGCGATGAACGGATGCAAGCCAAACTGGCTGAGCCGATTCCGGGTCCGTCGACCGACATCATCCTGGAAGTCGCGAAAAAGTACGACTGCGTCATCCTCTTCGGCATGCCGGAAAAGGCGAAAGACGGACTCTACAACTCCGTTGCCTGCGTCAGTCCGGATGGCACCGTGCAAGCGTACCGGAAGATTCACCCGTTCGGCGTCGAAAACACCTGGTGCAAGAAAGGTGATACGCCCGTCATCGTCGACACGAAGTTCGGTCCCATCGGCGTGGGAATCTGCTACGACATGTACCAGTTCCCCGAGCTCACGCGGTATTACTGCGCAAAGGACTGCCGCGCCGTCGTGAACTGCACGGCGCAGTACGGCGATCCTGCGGAGAATACGGGGTTGGAGTCGTTTGAGCAATACTACATGCCCACGCTGGCGTCGCACGTCATTGCCAACGAAATCTTCGTTTTCAGTTCGAATCTTGCCGGGCTGGACAACGTGACGTGGTTTGCCGGCGGCAGCATGGTGATCGGTCCGCGCCTCCGCGCGACCTGCGCCCCGGGCGATCCGGCGTACAAAATCTACTGCGGGGCCCTCGACAACAATAACGAGGAACTCTTCCTGGCGGTCATCGACCTCTCGCTTGCGAACCGCTCCCTGTACAAGAACAATCCGTACACGAACGTGCCCGATTTCCGTCCGGACATCTACCTCAAGCTCTACAAAGAGCTCGCGCAAGACGCCGAATAACGTATCCAGGACCTCCTGCCGGAAGCGCAAAGCGATTCCGCTCACCGCTCCTTCAGCCCCGTGGCTCTGCCATGGGGCTTTTTGTTTCGCCGCCGCGGGAGCTATGCCCGCGCAGACAGGCCAGGCAGGACAAACACGACGTACAGGACGGACAGGACGTACAGGACAACCCGCCGGCTTTCCCTTTGCTGCCTTCGCCGCCGCTCCGCTGGCTTCACCCAGGCGGCGATGCCGCCGGGAAAAAGAACTTATTTAACACCTTGGTTGGAACGTAGTGGAGACTTCAGAAGGGGGCTTCGCCCCTCCGTGTGGCTCAAAATTCCTAAAACCCCTCGCGCGGCTGAGTTTCACAACCTTCCTCCGTGTGGCTCAAAATTCCGGGATAACCCTGCGAAAAAGGGGGTTGACACCGGCCCGGGGGTTTTCGTATTCTTTGTGTCAGAACGATAATATCACTTCGATTAAAAGGAAATCGACGCCATGACAGACATCGCCAAAATCTACGAAGCCGGACTTCTGGGACACCATGTAGCCAATACCGCCTATCCGCTGACACCGAATTCTTTCCGGGAATGGGCGGTGACCGATCCGAAGCGCATGGAGACGCTGGCGGCGGAAAACTGGGCGGCTGCGGAGTCCTTCGGTCTCTATCTCCATATTCCGTTCTGCCGGACGCGCTGCCGCTTCTGCGAATATACGGTGCTGGAGCCGCCGAAGGATGCGGCGGAAGTCGCGCGGCTTCACGAGGAATACACGGCGCTTCTGATTCGCGAAATGGCTCTCTGGTCGCCTTACTTGCACGGCAAGCGTGGCATCGGGCTTGATATCGGCGGCGGAACGCCGCTGATTCTGTCCGTTCCGCTGCTGCAGCGGATCACGGATGCGGCAGAAGCGAATTTCGACCTGGACGGCGACATGCTGCGCAGCATTGAAACCACGCCGGAAATCGCGGCGAAAGACCCGGAAAAACTCGCGGCGGTGCGGGCGTTCGGGTTTCGCCGCATCAGCATGGGCATTCAGACCGTTTCGCCGCGGCTGCTCGAAGAACTGGGCCGGAGCGGCTCGGAGGGGATCTGCTCGAAGGCGGTGCGCAACATCCGCAATGCGGGTTTCGAGCTGTTGAACGTGGACGTGATGTACGGGTTCCTGCACCAGAGCGATGCAGACCTGGAGGCAACACTCCGGTATGCGATGGACTTGGGTGCCGACCAGATTACGCTGTACCGGAACCGGTACAAAGGAACGAGAATAGAAGAAGAAGCGGGCGGGGTTTCGCTCTATCAGGCGATGCGGCAGTACCGGCTGGCCTTCCGGATGCTTTCGGAGAACGGCTGGACCGGCAATCCGGGACGCACGACGTTCAGCCGGATTCCGGGGGGCGGCGGCATGAGCGACTATCTCCAGCACCGGATGACGGATATGATGCCCTATCTGGGGCTCGGACTCGGCGCGCAGAGTTTCGGTTCGCGCTACCTCTCGTACAACGAAGGCGCGGCCAGCAAGAAGCTTGCGCGGTACCGGGAAAAGCTGGAGGCGGGCCTGCTTCCGGTGCAGGACTTTTACGACCTGCCGGAAGAAGAGTGCATGGCAAAGGCGCTTGCCGTTTCCTTTTACTCCGGCGCGGTGGATTTGCGCCGGTTCCGGGAGCGGTTCGGGCGCGACCTGAAGGCGGTCTGCCCGGATGCGGTGGACTTTGTGCTGGAGCACCATCTGATGGAGGAGAAGGATGGTGTGCTGGTTCTGACGAAGCGCGGCGCCGACTACATCAACGGGATTATCCCGCTCTTTTACACGGAGCGCTCGAAGGCGGAACTCATCCGGATGGTGGAAAACCGGAAAGAGCCGGAAAACGAGGAAGAGAAGAAGTTTCTCTCGGCGTACAGCATCGAGAAGTTTCCGCGCCCCTCGGTGGCGACGGACATCGTGGCGATGACCATCCGGGGGGAGGAGACGGGCAACTACCGCTTTCCGGAGCGGCGGCACCTTTCGGTGCTGCTGATCCGGCGCGGGGAACACCCGTATCTGAACCGGTGGGCGCTTCCGGGCGGCTTTTTGCGTCCGGGCGAAACGGCGGAGCACTGCGCGCAGCGGGAGCTCTTCGAGGAAGCGGGGCTGAGCACGGATGCGTTGCTGCCGCTGGGCTGCTTCAGCGACCCGGGGCGCGACCCGCGCGGCTGGATTTTGTCCAGCGCCTTCCTTTCGGTGGTCGGCAAGGGCGGTCATGCGCTGGAATACGGAGACGACGCGCTGGATGCGCGGTGGTTCGACCTCTCGTTTACCGTGCAGGCGGGGACGCTCTCCATCGAACTTACGAATGGCGACATCCGGCTGCAGGCGCGGCTCAAAACGCTGAAACGCGCCTATGCGCCGCCCGCCTTCGCGATTGAACAGTCCGATTTGGCGTTCGACCATGCCAAAATCCTGGCAACGGCCCTTTCGGCGGTGCAGGCGGACGCGGGTGCGCGGAGTCTGATGTTCGCCTTTCTGCCGGCGGAGTTCACCATTGCGGAACTGCAGGATGTTTACGAACTTCTGACGGGACGCCCGGTCATCGGGCCCAATTTCCGCCGCAAAGTCCAATCTTACCTGCGCGCGACGGGTCGTCGCACGGAAGGCGACGGCCACCGTCCGGCGCAGATTTTCACCAAGAACAACGAAATCGAAGAAGAAGAATAGCTATGGAAATGTCCGAAAAAGAAAAGGTTCAGTACCTGTCCTGGGTTCTGGGGTCGTTTGGCAATGCCAGCCATGAGGCCCGGCGGGCCGCGCGCCTCAGCATCTACCACGAGACGATGGCGGTCTGCAAACGCGGCTTTTACGAGACCAGCGGCCGGAAGGTCATGCTGCCGGATCCGACGCCGATGATGAAAAGCAGCATGCTGTACCGGGACCCGGGCTGCGTCAGTGTGCCGGAACGGAAGATCCCGACCATTGTGGAGGTGACGTCGGAAGACACGTTCGAGGCGGGGCGCCGGCTGCAGAAGGAGGGGTATTGGAATCCGGCCGTGCTCAACTTCGCGAACCGGCAGACGCCCGGCGGCGGCGTCCTGAAGGGCCGCGGTGCGCAGGAGGAGAGTCTCTTCCGGCGGAGCAACCTGTTTTTGTCGCTGTACCAGTTTTCCGATCAGGGAGCAGCCCTCGGGATCCCGCAGCGGCTCGAGCGGTATCCGATGGACCGGAATACGGGCGGCGCCTACACGCCGAACGTCACGGTCTTCCGCGGGCCGGAGTCCGCCGGGTGTCCGTTCCTCCCCGATCCGTATCAGCTCAGCGTCATTACCGTGGCGGCACTGAACCGTCCGCCGCTGCAATATTCGGGCCGGCTTGCCGACTGCATGGTTCCCGTGACGCTGCTCCGGATGCGCTCCATTTTCCGGATTGCGGTGCTGCATGGTCATGACACCCTGGTGCTCGGCGCCTGGGGCTGCGGCGCCTTCCGGAATCCGCCCCGCCACATGGCGGAGCTCTTCCATCTCGAGCTGAATTCGCCGGAATTCCGCAACCGCTTTGCCAAGGTGGTCTTTGCCATCCACGACGGTCCGTCCGCCGGTCACCCCTTCAAACCCAGCAATCTGGAAGCCTTCCGCCAGGAATTTTTCTAGCAGGCGGCGGGGGCGAAGCCCCGCTGGTGATGCCGGTCGGCGTACCTCAGGCGGTGGATCACCGCCCGACCGGCCTTGGCCAGCCGCTGATGAGTCGACCCGGGCACTCCGAGCCCGGGCGAAGCCGGCGCGGCGGCACCGCGCAAGGGGTGCCCGCAGAGCGGAGAGGAGCAGCGGAGCGAGCCACACGAAGAAGGAAGGAAGAAGAGAAGGCTAAGCCTACGCAGCTAAGTCGCGCGAGGAATTTTAGAATTTTGAGCCACACGGACTTTGTCTCCGCTAACGCTCCGACCAAGGTGTTAAATAAGGACTTTTTCTGCGGGCTGTGCCCGCGGCGATGCCAGCGTAGTGGATCGGAGTCAGCGGCGGAGCGAAGGTAGCGTAGCGATGGCGAAGGTAGAGGAGACGGCTGAAGACGAAACCAGCACTACGACTCTGGAAGAGTCGAAGCATGCTTAACCTCTGGATGAGCGGAGCGAATCCTGAGGTAAGAGGTAGCACCAAAATAAGCGCGTGACGGGCCATCGGTACCGGAGCGCGCAGAGTGTATTCGAGAGTCTTAGCAGCGCGAGGAGGGAAAGGGGCGGGAATGTGCGAAAGTTGCATGAAAATGACTTAATTTATGCAACGGTTTCACATGAAAAGCTTGAAAACGTGCGAAAATAGTCCTTTAAAAAGCTTGATTTCGTGAAAAATCGCCATTTACAGCCCTTGATTTCGTGTAAAAAGATAGGCATAATGGTCTTGAAAACGTGAAAATGACCTCATAAAACCGGTGGAGGAGCCTCTCATGAAACGGAAGATTTATGCTGATTTGCTGACCTGGAAGCAAAAACGGAAGGGCTCCGTTGCGTTGCTGATTGAAGGTGCTCGCCGGGTGGGCAAGAGCTATATCGTTGAGACGTTTGCACGGCAGGAATACGAATCGTATCTGCTCATCGATTTCAGCAAGGTCAATCCGGAAGTCATGGACTTTTTCAGACTCTATCTGGATGATCTGGATACGCTGTTTCGGAATCTCGAACTGTACTTCCGCAAAAAACTGACGCCGCGCCGCACCAGGGATGAGGAAGCGAAATCTCTCATCATCTTTGACGAGGTGCAGTTTTGTCCGTGCGCACGTGCGTCCATCAAGCATTTGGTCGCAGATGGACGCTTTGACTATATCGAGACGGGGTCGCTGGTTTCCATCCGGAAGAACGTCAAGGACATTCTTCTTCCCTCGGAAGAACATTCCATCGAAATGTTTCCCATGGATTTCGAGGAATTTCTGTGGGCCCTGGAAGAAGAGTCGCTCATGCCGGTCATTGCCGAGCATTTTCAAAACAGGCAGCCGATGGGTATTTTTCATCGGCGGGCCATGGATTTTTTCCGGCAGTACATGATTGTCGGCGGAATGCCGCAGGCGGTATTGAACTATGTACAGACGGAAGACTTTGATGCGGTCGATGAAATCAAGCGCGATATCCTTGCGTTATACCGGAATGACATTCAAAAGTATGCGGAGCGCCTGGAACTGAAAACGGCCGCTGTTTTTGACGAAATTCCCGGTCAACTCCAGAAGCATGAAAAAAAGTTTGTTCTCGCATCCCTTGGCGCACAGGCCCGGATGCGCGAATACGCAGAGCCGTTTTTCTGGTTGAGTGACGCGAAAATCGTCAATTGCTGTTTCCGGTCAACGGCTCCGGTCATCGGACTGAAGCTGAATGAAGAACGGTCCGCCCTGAAATGTTATCTGGCCGATACGGGTCTGCTCATCAGTCTGGCATTCGATGAGCGCGGGCTTATGAGCTCTGATTTATACCGGAAACTGCTGTTCGGGAACCTTGAAATCAACGAAGGTATGCTGACGGAAAACATCGTTGCCCAAATGCTCCGCGCATCCGGTCATCATCTCTATTTTTACAGCAACGCATCCCGGGATGATGCAACGGAGCGAATGGAAATTGATTTTTTGATCTCCAAACCGGTTCCTACCAACCGCCACAATATCTCCCCGGTGGAAGTCAAATCCGGAAGTTCTTATACGCTCACGTCCTTGAAGAAGTTCATTTCCAAGTTCCACACACAACTTTCCACTCCCTACGTTCTCCATGAGAAGGACCTGGAAGTCAAAGATGAAATCGTCTTTCTCCCCCTCTATATGACCCCCTTCCTATAGGCGGGGGGGGGCGGGCGAAACCCCCATTTCTGCCGGTCGGGCGGTGATCCACCGCCTGAGAAACCGACCGGCCTTAGTCGGCGGCGCATGAGTCGTCCGCCCACTCCGAGGGCGGTAATGCCAGCGGAGCGGAGCCGCGCGGGGAAATCGGAGTCATCGGGGCGGGCGGCAAGCTGCCGCCTGTGTTGCGGGCGGCTTCTCAGGCGGTGGATCACCGCCGTCCGCTGCGAGGCCAGAGCAGACACGACGAACAGGACGTACACGACAAACAGGACGGACAGGACGGGCGGCACAGCCGCCCTACCCCATCTGGTGTGGAAGAAGCAGGGCGCAATGCGCCCGCAGTAAGGCCTTATTTGACACCTTGGTCGGAACGTAGTGGAGACAGAGTCCGTGTGGCTTAAAATTCCTAAATCCCTCGCGCGGCTTCGCTTCTCCGTGTGGCTCGCTCCACTCCGCCGGCTTCGCCCAGGCGGCGATGCCGCCGGGGAAAAGGCCTTATTTGACACCTTGGTCGGAACGTAGTGGAGGCTTCAGAATGGGGGCAACCGCCCCCTCCGTGTGGCTCCCCTCGCGCGGCTGGATCAGGGCGCGGAGGCGGCGCAGGAAGAGAGCAGGGGCTGGTGCGAGATGCTTGTGCTGGAGCCAGACGAGGTCGAGGTCGGATTTGAGGGTGGGACGGAACCGGCGGAAACAGAGCGAGGAAAAGCGTCCGGCTTCCACGAGATGGTCGAGCGTCAGCGCATAGCCAATGCCCTCTTCGACCATGATGGCGGCATTGAAAATGAGGTTGAAGGTTCCGACGACATGGAGCTTGGGCAGAAGATTGCCGAACCAGGCGCGAATTTCCGGAGACCCTTCGCCGCTGCTGATCCGCGCCATCATGGCCGGACAGAGGATGGGAATGGATTCGAGGTCTTTGCGCGTAATTTCCTTCTTTTTGGCCAGCGGAGCATCTTTGCGCATCAGGAGTCCCCACACATCCTTGTGCGGGAGCCGCAGCGTCTCGTAACCGGTCAGATCGACCGGCTGAATGAGTACGCCGAAATCGATGCTGCCGTTGGCGAGCTCCTCTTTGATGCGGTAGCTGTTGCCGCTGATGAGGCGGACGGTAACCGCCGGGTAGTCGGACTGAATCTCCTTGAGGACGCGAATGACGTCGCGCATGCCCTCGGTTTCTGCACACCCGATGACGATTTCGCCGCCGAGCACGGATCCCATTTTGTGGAAATCAGCGGTTGTGCGGTTTGCCAGATCGACAATATCCGTGGCCCGCTGCTGCAGGAAGAGTCCCTCGCGGGTGAGCGTGAGCCGTTTGGTGCTGCGGACGAAGAGCTGCTGCCCGAGTTCCTGCTCGAGGTCCTGCAGCTGGCGCGAAAGCGTCGGCTGGGTGACGTGGAGCAGGCGGGCGGCACGGGTGACGGACCCCTCCTGCGCCACCGCAAGAAAATACCGGAGAACGCGTAATTCCATAAAAGACCTCCAGGACGGAATCCTACCACAAGAATCCATGCCTTGTAAGCATAAAAGAAAAAGAAAATAAGTATTGGATATCTGTTTCCGGTTGTTCTACGCTCTGGTGGTGACGGCGGGAAACAGGCCAGACGGTTCCGGTCAAACCCCGCCGGCGGAACCCTTTCAGCAACCCAGACACAGGAGACTGCAACCATGAAAAAAGGAATGATTGGCGCCCTGGCGGCGCTCACGGCGCTGACCGGCGGCGTTTGCGCGCAGGATGCGGCGGCGGATTCGGCTCCCCCGGCCGCGAAGAAGATTCTGATTGCCTACTACTCGTGGGGCGGCAATACCCGCACCATGGCCGAGAGCATCCAGAAGGCCGTCGGCGGCGATCTGTTCGAGATTCGTCCGGCGACGCCGTATCCGACGGGCTATCAGGCGTGCGTCGATCAGGCGAAGAAGGAAATCAACGAAGGCTTCATGCCCGCGCTGGCGGCGATGCCGGAGAATCTTGCCGCGTACGACGTCGTATTTGTCGGGAGCCCGAACTGGTGGGGCACAATTGCACCGCCGGTGCGGCGGTTCCTGACGGACAGCGACCTCAAGGGCAAGACCGTGGTGCCGTTCTTCACGCATGGCGGCGGCGGGGTGCAGCGCTGCGAGCGCGACACCAAGGCGCTGTGCCCGGGCTCGGATGTCCGCAAAGCCGGCGTGTACTCGGGCTCGCGCATCCGCACGGCGGGCGAGTCGGTCGCCCAGTGGGCGAAAGGCAGCCTGTAACCGCTCCCGAGCCGCGCGAGGGAAGCTGCACGGTCGGGGTTTAGAAAATGTTGAGCCACACGGAGGGGCGAAGCCCCGTTTTGAAGTCTCCACTACGTTCCGACCAAGATGTAAAATAAGTACTTTTTCCCGGCGGCACAGCCGCCTGGGCAAAACCAGCGCAGGAAGGGCGCAACGCGCCCGCAAAGACAACAACCCACCTTTTCAAGGAGCCACCATGAACCAGCATGTTACCGGAGCCATTACGGCCCTTTTTGTCGGCTGCCTGTCCGTTCAGGCGGCAGAGGAATCAACCATGAGTGTTTTAACTGCAAACGAACGCAATCTGGTGCGCATCGGCATGTACACGGCGCAGGGCGATATGACCCGGCTGACCGGCGCGCTCAACCAGGGGCTTGATGAAGGCCTGACCGTCAACGAAATCAAAGAAGCGCTGGTGCAGCTCTACGCCTACTGCGGGTTCCCGCGCAGCCTCAATGCGCTGGGCAACTTCATGGGCGTCGTGAATGCGCGCAAGCAGAGCGGCATCGAAGACAAAGAAGGTGCACTGCCGGGTCCGATGCCGGAAGGCACGAGCCTCGCGTTCGGCACGGCGAACCAGACGAAGCTCACGGGCCGCGCCGTGAAGGGCGCGCTCTACGAGTTCGCGCCCGCCATCGACGAGTATCTCAAGGCGCACCTGTTCGGCGACATTTTCGCCCGCGACAACCTCGACTGGAAGACGCGCGAACTGGTGACCATTGCGGCGCTCGCGGCGCAGCCCGAGACGCTGCCGCAGCGCGACGCGCACATCGCCATCGGCAAGTACAACGGCCTGAGTGATGAGCAGATTGCGGAAATCCTCGAGATGGTCTGCGGCAACCCGTTCGGCGTGCCGAAAATCAGCGACTTCCCGATCGGCGCGGAGAACACGGGCTATGCGCAGTACTTCTCCGGCAAGAGCTATCTGGCGCCGCTCACGAAGGACGGACGTCTCAACGTGCCGGTTTCCAACGTGACCTTTGAGCCCGGCTGCCGCAACAACTGGCACAGCCACACGGGCGGGCAGCTGCTCATCGCGATCGGCGGCATCGGCTACTACCAGGAGCGCGGCAAACCCGCCATCCGGATGCTCCCGGGCGACGTTATCGAGATTCCGCCGGACGTCGACCACTGGCATGGCGCGGCTCCGGACAGCTGGTTCTCGCACCTCGCGATCGCCTGCAATCCGCAGACGAACAAGAACACGTGGCTGGAGCCGGTCTCCGACGCAGACTACCAGGCCGCCACGGCCCATGCGAAGTAAGCGCCACGCCCCTGCCCCCTCACATTTCGACGCCATCCGCCGGGTTGGCTGAACGGCAACCTTCATCCCATGGAAACGGTTAAATTGCGGCATGGCGCCGAAATGTCTATTTCCGGCTGCAGTGCCAATCCCCGGAGCGCATAGCTCCCCGAGGATGCTCCCCGTCGGCTCCGCCTCAGGCGGCTGTGCCGCCTTCTAAAAAGTCCTTATTTAACACCTTGGTCGGAACGTAGTGGAGACTTCAAAACGGGGCTTCGCCCCTCCGTGTGGCTAAAATAATCATTCTGCGCTGCCTTCGCTCCGCTTGCTTAGCTCTCTCTCTCTCTTTCTCTCCTTCCGTGTGGCTCCAAAGTAAGTGCCACGCCCCTGCCACCTCGAAAGCCCATGAAACAGGAAATCGGATGCTCGCTCCCCGTCTGCCCCACCTTGCTGACGCTGGTCGGGGTCGCCGTCGGTTGCGAAGCGAAATGGACGCTTGCCTGCCACGTGGGCATCGTGGATTACGACCGCCTCCTCGTGGGGCTGTGCAAGCGCCTCGGCTTCACGAAGCACATGGACCGGAGCGGACGTTTTTCGCTGAATCTGGTCTCGGAGGCGCTGCTCCCGCAGGTGCAGCGCCTCCGCAAGCGGTACCGGTCCGGATGCGGGGAAGGTGCCGCCCCGGCGCCGCTGGCGTGGACGGCGAGCGCCGAAGGCGTCCCGCTCCTGGAAGGCAGCCCGCTCTCGGTGGTCTGCCGCGCAGTCGACTTTTACGACACGGAGGTTTTTGATAATCTCATTTGTAAGATGGAGCACTCCTATGCGGAGGCATCCGTGCTGACGCGGAGCGGAAGCGTGGATTACGCCGCTCTCCATCCCGTGCTGCTCGAGAAATCGCAAGACCTCTACCTGCGTACCAGCGCTCTTTCCGGCACCCGCCGGGCGCGGCGCTCGCGCGACTCGTGACGGCGACCGCCCAAATCCTCTTCCTCCATGCCGCTGTTCCCCTGTTTCGAAAGGACCCTGACATGAAGCTTCGACGAGCCCGACAACTGGCCGCACTCCTCTTTTTCGGCGGCATGACGCTCCTGTTTCTGGCTCCCACGTGGGAGGTGACACAAGCCCTTTCGTGGATGCCGCGTCTGCAGCTGCTACCGGCGGTGCTGGCGCTCAGCGGGCTGACCGTGCTCTTCGTGGCGGTGCTGACGCTGCTCTTCGGGCGGCTGTACTGCTCGGTGATCTGTCCGCTCGGCGTGATGCAGGACCTCGTTTCGTGGGTGCGGGAGCGCTTCTCGAAGAAGGCGCGTTTCCGCTACGGGTACACGCCGGAACGCAAATCCGTGCGCTACCCGGTGCTGGCGCTCTTTGTGCTGGCCATGTTGGGCGGCGCGGGCTCCGTGGCTATGCTGATTGCGCCGTACGGGGCGTACGGGCGCATCGCGCAGAATCTTTTCGCGCCGGTCTGGATCGCCGGGAACAACGTGCTGGCGGCGCTGTGCGCGCGGCTGGACAGCTTTGCGGTCGTGCACCGGGACCTCTGGGTGCGCAGCGGCGCGGTGCTGGCGATTGCTGCGGTGACGTTTGCCGTGCTGGCGGTGCTCGCGTGGCGCAAAGGGCGCACCTGGTGCAACATGGTCTGCCCGGTGGGCACGGTGCTGGGGTTGCTTTCGCGGTATGCGCTGTTCCGTCCGGTGATTGATGCGGAAAAGTGCGTCCACTGCGGCCTGTGCGCACGCCGCTGCAAGGGCGGATGCCTGAATGCGGAGACGGGGATGGTGGACGGCAGCCGATGCGTGACGTGCCTGAACTGTCTGGAAGTCTGCAACAAGGGTGCCATCCGGTACGGGCTGCGCAAGCGCGCGGCCGCACCGGCCGCGCCGGAGGCGCCGGAGGTGGTGAAAGAGGCGGCGGAAAAGTCCGCCGCCCCCGCGCCGGTCGCGGAAGCGG
>CASFKR010000086.1 GCA_949295265.1 uncultured Verrucomicrobiota bacterium
ATTTGTGTTCCAGGGAGACGAAAGCGAGCAATTTCAGGCGGTATTTTTGACATGGCAGAACCGGAATGCGGATTATGGGTTGTCAGTCCATAAATTCTACAACAAAACGTACCCCAAATGCAAGGGGTAAAAGTGAGAAATTCTCAGATTTTTTCAGGGCCTAATGAATGACAAAACCTGACTGCTGAAAAAAGCTATGGGATAAAACCGACGAGATACGGTTTACTGAACTTTCGGTTGAAAAGTATTTGCGGACTTTCCAAAGGATATCCAGTCTTGAAAAGAGGCTACAGAAGCTATCTTTCAAGAAATCTGGATAAATTATCCCGAAAAAACGGGATAAGCCTGCGGATGATTCTGCTTGAAATCGATGAATGCCGCCGCATCAGGAAATGGCGGCTGTTACGGGTGCCGCGGCGGCACGGTCTTTGGCGCGCAGCTCCAGATAGGCGCAGATGATGCCGACGATTGCGTCCGCAGAGGCTGTCGCCGTGTTCAGACACAGGTCGTACGTCTCATTTTCGCCCCATTCCCGGTCCGTGAAGAAGTGATAGTTGTTCTTCCGGCACTTTTCAATCTTCTCGATGTATTTCCGGGCGGCCTTTTCCTGCAGATTCATCCGCTTCATGATGCGCTGCACGCGCACCTCCATGGGCGCATAGAGAAAAACACGCACCACATCCGGATTGCCGCTCAGGGCATAATCCGCGCACCGCCCGAGAATGACGCTGGAGCCCTCTTTGGCGACATCGCGAATGGCATCGCACTGCGCAAAGAAAAGCTGTTGCCCCAGGGGACGCTCGTTGGAGTGCATGGGCACACTCCAGGCGGAGTGAAACAGACTCTGTGCAGCCTTTTCATCGTAGGTCTCGATGACCTCCCGGGAAATGCCCGATTTTTCCGCAATCAGATTGATGAGCTCTTTGTCGTAAAAAGGCACGTTCAGCGCCTTTGCGAGCCGTTCCCCGATGACAAAGCCTCCGCCGCCAATCTGACGGCCGATGGTGACAATGATTTTGCTGTCCATACGAAGTCCCCTTTCCCGGAGCCGCTGCGCCCTCCATGGCCCGCAGCAAAAACTCCTTGCGTCGACGGAGCCATTATACACCGGAAACCCTGTTCAGGCAATCCATTTTTCACTTTTGCGAAAATCCCGTTTTCCTCAAACACCGCTGTGGAGCTTGTCTGGCGGTCAGGCCCGATGCAAGACCGGTACCTTCGGCATGAACGGAAATGACGCCGGTGGGCCCGGGCGAAAATACCGCTATCGAGGGAGACGGGAAGTTGGTAGAATCGGCGGTGAAATCCGTTGGCTGTTTTCCGAACCCGAACCGGGGACTCCGCCTCGCCCGCTCCGGTTCTTCCAGTAACCGACGCCGCCATGTTGCGCAAAACCTCCCTTTTTCTTCTGCTTGCAGCCCTCCTTCCGGCATTCGCCGCCCCCGCGTCGGCTGCAGAGACGTACAAATCCTTCTGGCTGACCGAAACCATTTCCGGCCGCACCGTCGGTCCCATCGTCAACAAACCGGGCAACCGGTTCACACTGGACGGCGTCCAGTACATCGTCATGGAGTCCGCTTCCGGCGAAATCAACTTCGCCGAAGCCAGAAAGATGGAACTGGCCGGGCCCTTCGAACTCGTGGAGCAGCGCGTCATTCCGCTGGGCTCGCGGGCCTACGTCTTCACGCGCATCCTCGATTTCACAGGCGAGGATCCGTCCAGGTCCGAGGCGACCGTCACGCAGGCGGTCCGCGCCCCCGCACAGCAGGCGGACAAGCCCTGGCTCAAAGACATGCCGGAACGCTGGGTGCTCGGGCCCGTGCCGTCGACCAATCCGGGCGCCTACCGCGAATCGAAAACCTGGTCGCTCGACCCGGTCCAGTGGGCGCCGGGCGTCTCGCTGTTCGTCGAGCCCCTGTATGAGCGCAAATACGACTGGAAACTGGGCGGACATCTCGGCTCCACCGAAAGCACGCTCGAGCTCACGCGCTACGGCATTGCCGGACAGTGGCGCGGCTTTCTGGCGGAAGCGGGGCTCGGCTCTTCGGGCAAGGTATCCGGAACGCTCGTGCGCAACGGAACGCTCCTCTCGGACCTCAAACTCGACAACATCGACGGCTGGTTTGCCGCCATCGGGTACCAGTACGCCTTCGTGATTGAAGGCCCCTGGACAGCCGTTCTGGGAGCCCGCGCCGAATACCAGTCCTTCGACGCCTCCATGTCCGCCTCCGTCGCCGCCGAAAACCTTTCCTATCTGCAGTCGGAAATCACCGTTGACGGCACGGTGGTCGAATCGTCCTCGGAGACCTCCTACGATTACGGGTTCACAACCTGGAAGGACGACACCTCGTGGGATGAAATCAGCGCCGCGCTGACCATCGCGATTGAATACGATGAATGGTACTGGGGGCTCGGCGGGTGCGTCATCATCGACTGCTTCTCGGATTTCTCCTTCGACGGACGCATCCCGCTGCTGGGCGACACCTTTGAGCTCGATGCAGAGCGCTCGGCCCCCATTTCGTTCCGGGCGCGCGGATGGTACAGCCCCATCGACAACCTGACGCTGGAAGCGTCGCTGACGATGGGTGCGGAGACCTCGCTGCGTCTGGCTGCGGGCATCTTTTTCTGAGGCGAGGAACCGGCATACCGCTCCGGAGCCGGTTTTTCCCGAAATTTGCCTGTTCCGGCTTGAATTTCCGCCCTGTTTTGGTATGCTGGTGACTTACCGTTTCTCCCCTGTCTGAGGCTTCTTATTTTCCCCTTTTGCCGCATGCGATTCTCCCTCCGGCTCCTGTCTGCGCTCCTTCTGGCCGCCCCGCTGTTCGCCGCCCTTCCGGCGCGCGCGCAGGGACCCGTTATTACGGTTTCCGGCGTTGCGGAGGAAGCGGGTAAGCACTCCATCAGCTTCTTCGCGCTCCGGGCCGATCCCTCGGCGGCGGCGCAGGAATTTCTGTCGGTGTTGCGCAATGATCTGCTGATCAGCGGCTACTTCCAGCCGACCGACCAGGAACAGGCGGCCGTCCTGCTTTCAGGCTCGATTCGCGGGGGAGATTTCGGCATCAGCGCGCAAATCAGCGCTTCCTGGCTGGCCAATACGCGCACCCGCGCCTGGACGCAGACGGCGCAACCCACGACCATCCGCGATGCGGCGCATGCGCTCGCCGATACGCTCGTCCGCGAAATTACGGGGCAGGAGCCGATGGCCTCCTCGAAGATTCTCTTTGTCGGGCGCCGCGGCACGTCCTCCGAGATTTACGCCTGCGACGCCGACGGCGCGCGCCTCCGCCAGCTCACGTCCGACCGCAAGTTGTGCCTTTCCCCGAACTGGGTTCCGGGCAAAAACGCGTTCACCTACACGTCGTGGCTTTCCGGGGTTCCGGCCGCCTACATGGTCAACCTCGAGAACAACCGCCGCTCGCTCCTCTCCTCGAAACCGGGCATGAACCAGGGCACCGTGGTTTCGCCGCACGGCAACCGCGCCGCCATCATTCTCTCGTATGCCGGCTCCGTCGACCTCTACCTCATTGATGCGGGGAACGGGCGCGTTCTGGAGCGGCTCACGCGCACCAAAAAGCACAACGAGGCCTCCCCTTCCTGGTCGCCCGACGGCCGCTCGCTCGTGTACGTCACCGATGTGGGCGGCGTCCCCCGCTGCCACCTGCTCGATTTAGCCTCCGGCGCCCCGCCCAAGCGGCTTGTCTACGCGTACGATATTCGCGAGAATATCGCGCCGGAATGGGGAAAGAACGGCAAAATCACCTTCTGCGGACGCTCCGGCGGACGCTATCGCGTCTACGTGACCGATCCGGCTTCCGATCCGCGCGTCACCATCCCCACCCTCGTCTCTCCGAATGACGGCTGCGACTACGAAGACCCCTCGTGGGCACCCGACGGCCGCCATATCGTCTGCACCCGCACATCGGGCTTCCGCCGCACGCTGGTGGTTCTCGATACACTCGGAAACCCGCCCCGTTCCCTCTTCTCCTCCGCCGGCGAATGGTATCTGCCTTCGTGGTCCCACAACGAGGTTGCCCTGCCGCGCTGATTTTTCTACTCTTCTCTGCAGATTCGTCAGTATCCCATGAAAGCTCTCAAAGAATTCGCTCTCGCCGCATCCCTTCTGTGCGCCTTTGCCGTCGTCGGATGCCGCAACACCGGAACCCACACCGATACCGGTCTGGGCTTCGATGATACCATTTCCGGCAACGGAGTCATCACGGATGACCTGCTCGGCTACAACGATACCCCGCTGCCCACCGACCGCTTCGATGAGCTGCCGCCCGCAGCCGGCCCCGCCGACGTCGCTCCCGTCTACTTTGCCTTCGGCAAGCCGGACGTGCCTGCGATGGAGATGTCCAAAGTCGATCTCGTTGCGCAGTTCCTGACGGCCAATCCCGACATCGTCATCGTGATTGAAGGGCACTGCGATGAGCGCGGCACCAACGAGTTCAACCTCTCGCTCGGTGAATATCGCGCACAGTCCGTCCGCGATGCGCTGATGGCGCGTGGCGTTTCGACCTCGCGCATGCAGACCATCAGCTACGGAGAAGAGCGCCCCGCCGACCCGGGTCACAACGAATCCGCGTGGGCTGCCAACCGTCGCGCTGAATTCTCCTTCTACCAGAATCGCTGATTCCAGCATTCTGACGAATCCCCAAAACGGACGGGCCCCGGGTCCGCCCGTTTTTCTTTTCTGTGCGGCGTTTCAGGTCCTTTTTCCGGTTTTGCAAACGGCCGCAGCCGCATCTGCCGACTCCGCTACGGCACATAGCCGCCGCAACATCATCACAGGCGAAGCCGACGGACAGGACGGGCAGAACGCACAGGGCGGCTCGCCGCCGGCTCCGGAGAACGTTGCATGTCAGCGAGCAAAACAGCGGGGGCTTATCCGAAGAACGTTCTGTCCGCCCTGACTTCGCCGGCGGAGTAGCCACCATCCTGCCACGCCGCTGTCTCCAATCATTCCGATATCCGGTCGCACGGATAACCCGGCGGGGGAGCGGTCAGCGGAAGTCGATGCTGAGACGGCGGCGGCGCCAAGTCGGCTCATCCAGCTGCTGACTCCGGTAGTAAATGGGGGCGGTCTGGTCGAAGCGACCCTGAATGCGCTTGCCGTCCTGCGCAATCAATTCGCGCGCCGTATCGCTGGGACCGCCACCGGAAACGGGCCAGGCGGCATCGTCCGGGAAGGCATGGGTGCCATGGCTGACGGCGGGTGCAGAAGCCGCCGCGGCAGGCGCCGGAAGCGGCTCCGCCGGTGCATCGGGAACCATGGGTTCCCATTCGTGGAACAGGAAGAGCACCACCTCGAGGCGGCCCTCCAGCGCCTCATCCAGCACCGTTGAGAGGTGCACCGCCGTACCCGGAGAAAGCTGCTCACCGATGTAGCGCGCCATTTCGCCGACTTCCGCGAGACGCAAATCCGCGCCGCCCAAAATGCCGCACAGCGCGCCGCGGACCGAAGCCGTGCGCCCCTGCAGCCCCAGCGCCCGATTGGCCGCGAGGACGGAAATCACCGCATCGCTGCGCCCCTCGCCCGCACCGCGGGCCAGCGCAAGTTCCGCCGTGCCGCGCCCGGCCGAGAGGATGCTCAGCAGCATCGCCGGGGAAAGATTCAGATACCCGGGCTTCGAGAGAAGCCGCCACAACAGCGTGAGCGCCGCGGAGAGCGTCTCCGTAGCCCGCGCAAACGCCTCCGGCACCGTGGCCTCCGGCACATTGCCCGCCAGATCGTCGTTCGAAAGGAAAAAGCGAACATCGCCCAGCGCGGCCATGCTCTGGGCGGAAATGCCGGCGGCCCGCAGCCGCTCGTTGCCTTCAAACGAAAAGGGACGGATGCTGAAGACCATCGTGCGGACATTGCGGTCGTACGCCGCACGCAGCAACTCGGGCAAAAGCCCGGCACCCGTGCCGCCGCCGAGCCCGACAACGAAAATCGCGCAGGAAACGCCTTCAAACAGCGCGGGGAACCGCGCGGATTCCTCGGAGGCGGCCATGCGGACCGCCGCCGTATCGCCGCCCGAGCCGAGCCCGTTGAAGCGCGTCTCCCCGAGCAGGAGGGACGTCACCGCCGTAAGCCGCTCGAGCGCGGCTTTTTCCGTATCCAGCGCATACCCCGGCAGGACGCCTCCCGTCGCCGCACAGACCGCATCGACGATTTTGCCGCCTGCACCGCCCAACCCGAACAACCGAATGGCTTCTGCGTTCATTGCGCCGTCTCCTCCTCCGTGAAGAAGCGCACCATCTTCGAGAGTAACCGGAACGGTCTGCGCATGTGCTGCTCGCGGAATTCACGCCGCGCCGCCTGGA
The DNA here is from genome assembly GCA_949295265.1 of uncultured Verrucomicrobiota bacterium. Classification (GTDB taxonomy): domain Bacteria; phylum Verrucomicrobiota; class Kiritimatiellia; order RFP12; family UBA3636; genus JAEDLN01. The sequence goes on from CASFKR010000086.1 coordinate 6,310, forward strand.
CGAGCCCGCCCCAGACAGCCGCCGTATCCGCCGGATCCGAGTCGATGGCTTCGTAGCCTGTTTCGAGATGAATGCGCCCGCAGGGCTTGCCGAAGATGCGCGAAACAAGCGTTTCGATGCCGGGGATTTTGGCGGCGTTTCCGGTCAGGACGATGCCGCCGCCGAGCCGGTCGAGCACATCTTCCTTCTGCAGATGCTCCTGCACAATGCAGAGCGTTTCATCCAAGCGGGCGTTGACGACCATGGCAATGGAGCGCAGGCTGCCGGTGCGGGCCGTACGCCCGAGCTCCACCGGCAGCGGAACCCGCGCCGAGGGATCGATGCCGTCGAGAATGGCGTTGCCGTAGTTGAGTTTGATTTCCTCGGCGGCCTTTGTGGAGCCCGGACTGAACCCGGCCAGCAGATCGTTCGTGACGTGATCGCCGCCGATGGGCAGTGCGCCCACGGAAATCGGAAAGCCATTGTGATAGGCGCACCAGGAGGTCGTGCCGCCCCCCAGATCGAGTACAAGCGCCCCCGCCTCCTGGCGGCTCTTGTCGAGGCCCGCATAGGCTGCCGCCATGGCGGGAACCATGCAGTCCTCGTACGAGCAGTTCACATGCGCCGTCTCCACGACGTCGAGCATCGAATCGAGCCGATGCAGGTCCGTGTGGACGACCAATCCGCCCAGCCCCAGCGTACCCGTGCGCAGCGCGGCGGGGTCCTTGACGCGCGCACCGCCGTCCAGTTCCCAGCGCTCGACCGTTTTGGCGATGGCCTGCCGCCCGGCCGGCGCCGGATTCAGGTCGAGCTGTTCGCGCAGTTTGTCCATGACGTCCTGATCGACGGTGCCGTCCGGCGTGGTGACGGGCAGCACATAATGAACGGGCGCGCACTGCACATCCCCGCAGGTGCACAGAAGCGAAATGTTCGAAATATCGATCTCTGCCTCTTTGCTGAGCTTTGAAAGGAGCGCCTCGAGATTTTGCGAAGCGCTGACCGCATCGATCACGATGCCGCTGCGCAAACCCGTCATGGCATGCGAAGCGACCGCCACGAGGTGAACCGAACCATCGGGTTGATGATAGCCCGCGGCGCCGATGAGACGCGTGGTGCCGATGTCAACGGCGACGACGACAGAAGAAGCCATGGAAAAACAGAGGTTGCAATGGATGTTCGGGGAGCGGTCAGGCGGTGCGTCAGAAGCCGGTTCCCAAGGTGACGCGCGGTGTGGGAACGAGCTGCACGAGGATGCCGCGGCGCCCCCGCATGTACGGGCCGCGCAGCGCATCGGATGCCATCTGGATGGCCTGACGGACCGTATCCGGGCTGTCGAGTTCCTCCCAGACAAATTTGATTTCGCGCCCTTCCGCATCCTGCATGCGCAGGAAAATCTCCCCGCTGATATCGATGTAGAGAACGGGCAGACGGATCTCCGGATTGTCGCGGGTGGTGGTGAGCATCTCGAGGACGCGCATGATGCGCCCCTCCGTGGTCGTAGGCGTTCCCGGCACCCCCTCGAGCCTGCGCCCCGGCGGCAGGTCGATGCGCCGGGCGCCGTCCTCGATGACGGGCAGCGCGTGGTAGCGCTCGCGGTCCTGCGGCAGCATCGTGAAGACGAGCCCATCCCGGTCCACCACCAGCGAAGAATCGCCGAGTTTGGCGGCCGGAATGCGGTCGCGCACCACGATTTCGACCGTATCGGGAAGGCGCTTGGAGATTTCCACTTCGGAAATATTGAGCGTGCTCAGAAGCAGGTCCTCGCGCAGTTTTGCGGCGCTGAACGAAAAGAGATTGCGCCCTTCGCGCAAGCCGGTCAGCGCGCGGATTTCCTCCGGGCTCTTCGCCACGCCCGTCCGGATGTTGAGCGTACGGATGGCATACTGCGGATTGCGCTCGAACATCAGCGCCCACAGGACGCCCCAGATTGCCAGGACGGCCAGAATCAGCACGACAACCGCCGCAACGCTCGAGGAACCTCTCAACCGCATGCCGCGCTCTCCAAAATCCGCGAACACAGTTCCGGGAAGGCGATCCCGGCTTTGCGCCCCGCCTGCGGCAGGATGCTGTGATGCGTGCACCCGGGAATGTTGTTGATTTCCAGCACGAAGATTTCGCCTTCCGGCGTGATGCGCATATCGATGCGCCCCATGCCGCGCGCCCCCACGGCGCGGTACGCCTGCAGCGCGATTTCGCGGCTCCGCGCCACCAGCGCGGCGTCGGCCGGATTGTCCTCCGGGAAGGCATACACCGTCCCGGCGTCATCGGAATATTTCGCCGTGAAATCGTACCAGCCCCGCGCCGCCGAGGGAATCATCTCCATCCCGGGCAGCACGGTATCCTCGCCGATAACCGGAACGCTCCATTCGCGGCCGGGGATGAACGTCTCCACCACCGCCGCATCGCCGTAGCGGAAGACATCGCGGACCGCCGCCGCCCATTCTTTGGACGTATGGACGATGTAAACGCCCACGCTCGAGCCCTGGCGCGTCGCCTTCACGACAACCGGCAGCGCAAGCGCGGGCGGCGGCACGACGCCCCCCGCAACCGCATCCGCCCTCAGCAGATAGCCGGGCGCGACGGGCACCCCGGCCGCGGCAAACGCCTCCCGCGAAAGTTGCTTGTCGAAACACACACGCGAAACCGCCGCATTCGAGCCCGTATACGGAACCCCGAGGCGGTCCAGTTCGCTCTGCACGCCGCCATCTTCGCCATACGCGCCATGGAGCATGATGAAGACCGCCTCCGTGCCTTCCGGCAGCGTAAAGCGGTTCTCGCGCGAGACCTCCGTCTCCACGGCGTCATACCCCGCCTCCCGGAGCGCCCCCGCAACGGCGGCCCCCGAAAGCAGCGATATCTCCCGCTCGCTCGAACCGCCGCCCAGCAGGACGGCTACCCGGTTAAACCGATGTTTCATGCGTTTCAAACTCCCGAAAAGAAAATCCGTTTCTGCCTGAACCGCCGCCGCTCAGCGGTACTGTGGCACGCCGGTGCCACGCCCCTGCCACGCGGCGGGCAGCCCGGCGGCCCGCAACGAGGCGCCGAACGGGGAGGGTCCCAGCAGCTGCCGGAGCAGAGAGTCCGTCTCCGTATAGGTCACGAAAACCGGCTCCGCCCCCAGCCGCCGCGCCAGTTCCGCGCGCGCCTCCGCAAAGTAGCCCAGCGCATCCACGAGCCCGGCCGCCTGCGCCTCCGGCGCCAGCAGGATGCGCCCGTCCGCCAGGGCGCGGACCGCAGGCTCGTCCAGGTGCCGTCCGTCCGCCACCAGCTTCACGAAGCGGGTGTGGAGCGTGTCGATGATGTTCTGGAGCATGCGCTGCTGCTCTTCCGTAAGCGGCTCGAAGGGGCTGAGGATGTTTTTGTTGGCGCCGGAGGTGAGCGACACATTCTGCACGCCGATTTTCTCCATCAGCTGCTCGAGATTGAAGGAGTCGATTTTCACGCCGATGGAGCCCGTCAGCGTCGTCGGATTCGCCACAATCCAGTCCGCCGCCGCGGCAATGTAGTACGCGCCGGACGCGGCGGTCGAACCGAAGAGCGCCACCACGCAGCGGTTGGTGTCCGCCGCTTTGAAATTCTGCAGCGCCTTCCAGACGATATCGCTGTAGGTGACCTCGCCGCCGGGGCTGTCGATGTCCAGGAAAATGGCGCGGATGGAGGGGTCTACCGTTGCCGTGCTGATGCTGCGCAGCGCCAGGGCGGGGTCACCGTACTCCGGCAGGGAGAGCAGCCCGGCGGGCGATGTTTCCAAAATGGTGCCGCGGATCGGCACGTGCAGCACCTTGGGGCTCTCCTCCGTCGTTTCCACGCCCAGATTCAGCGGAACCGAAGGCGTCGTCCGGAACGGCGCCGAAGCACCCGTCGCATGCATTGATTCCGTCAGCGTGGAAAACCGGCTCTTGACGGCATGGGCCGACCAGACCAGCAGCAACAGCTGCACCACCAGACAGGCCACGGCACCCAGACAGCCGTACGCAAGGCAACCCATGCGGTTCCCGCCGCCGGGATGCCGCACGCTTCCGCCGCCTTCCAGCGGCACATTACCGTCCGCAGGGTCGCTCTGCTGCGGATTCGAAACCGGAGAATCATTCATGGGTTACACTTCCTGAAAAGAGCCGAAATCAACCTTTTGCCGCCGGCGCAGCCGCGCGCACCGGCGGAACGGGACGTCCGAGCCGCGCAAGCACCGCCTGCAGGTCCTGCCACACCGTGCGCTTCACCGACGGCACCCGCAGCACATACGCCGGGTGGAAGGTCGGCATCACGGGAATCTTCCCGAACGTCTGCCAGATGCCGCGCACCGTCGAGAAGGTACCCTGCTGCTCGCAAAGACCCTTGCAGGCGGTCGAGCCGAGCGCCACGATGACCTTGGGGCGGATAAGCTCGATCTGGCGCCGCAGATACGGCATGCACAGGCGCATCTCATCGGGCGTCGGCGTGCGGTTGGCGGGCGGGCGGCATTTGATGATGTTGGCGATGAACACCTCATCGCGCGTGTAGCCCATGGCTTCAATCATCTTCGTGAGCAGCTGGCCTGCGCGCCCGATAAAGGGAATGCCCTGGCGGTCCTCGTCGGCACCGGGCGCCTCCCCGATGAAGAGGATGTCGGGCTGGGCGGGATTGCCGACGCCCGGTACGGCCAGTGTGCGTGTGGGCGCCAGATGGCACGCCTTGCAGCAGCGGATGGCGGCCGCCACATCCTCGAGGGTGGCGGCGGCTGCGGCACAGGCGGCGACGTCGTCCGCGCTGGCGGGCACGATGGGCGGCCGTGGCAGGGGCGTGGCAACTGCGGCAGCAGCGGCGGCGGGTGCA
>CASFKR010000087.1 GCA_949295265.1 uncultured Verrucomicrobiota bacterium
ATTGCAGCACCCGAACCCCGACCCGTCCAGGATTGCAAAAGTAAACGCATCGAATCAGGTGCGTTTACTTCGGCAATCAAGGTCAAAAATCCGGGATAAACCTGGAAGCGGGCGGCGGTTGCCCTGACCGGGTGCTTATTCTATAATTCGCGCGAACCGCGCATGCCTCCCGCCCGGATTTTCCCCTGCCTGACTTTTGCCGGAACCCGGGTTCCGGAGAAAATTCCCCGCCTGCTTTTCCGACCGCGATATTCTGTGTGGTGCCTGACCGCCCTGCGGTCTGCGGGTGCCGCCGGTTCCCCGCCGCACCGCAATTCCCTTTTTTTCAAAAAAACGATGGCCTTTGTAACCGAAACCCAAACCCTGCGCCTCGAGTTGCCGCCGGAAGGGCTTGCGCTCGAAAATGGCGGTGCCCTCAAACAGATTGACGTTGCCTACGAAATGTGCGGCACGCTCAATGCGGCGCGGGATAATGTGGTTTTCATCTGCCATGCCCTGACGGGCGACGCGCACGTCGCCGGCGAGCATGCCGATGCGCGGCGCACGCCGGGCTGGTGGGACAACATGGTCCGCGACGGCGGCGGCATCGACACGCGGCGCTACTTCATCATTTGCGCCAACATCCTCGGCGGATGCATGGGCACGACGGGGCCCTCCTCCATCGACCCGGAAACGGGCGTCCCCTACGGCGGACGCTTCCCGCAAATTACGGTCCGCGACATCGTGGAGGTGCATCGCCGCCTCCTCCTCCAGCTGGGCTTTCCCCACGTCTACGCCATCATCGGCGGCTCCTTCGGCGGTATGCAGGCACTCGAATGGAGTGTCCGGTATCCGGATTTTGCCGATAAAATCGCCGTCATCGCCTCGGGCGCCTCGCTGACGCCGCAGGCGCTCGCGTTCGACATCGTCGGGCGCGACGCCATCGAAAACGACCCGAATTTCAACGACGGCAATTACTATGGCCGGGTTCATCCCGATCTGGGGCTCTCCCTTGCGCGCAAACTTGCCCACATCACGTACATCTCCAACAACCTGATGGAGAAAAAATTCGCCCGCCGCCGCCGCGAAATCGGGGCAACCGGCGATGATGAAGAGGCGAAGTCCATTTTCGAGGTGGAATCGTACCTCGAGCATCAGGGCAAGAAGTTCATCAACCGCTTCGACGCCAATTCGTACCTCCGCATCACGGAGGCGATGGACAACTACGATTTGCAGCTGGGCTTCACCTCGCTGGCCGACTCGCTGTCGCGCATCCGTGCGAAGATGCTCGTGGTGTCGCTCTCCGGGGACTGGCTGTTCCTGCCGGAGCAGTCCGAGGCGCTGGCCACCGCGCTGCACAAGACGAAGCGGCAGGTCTCGCATTTCGTACTGGAGGCGCCGGCGGGGCATGATGCCTTCCTGACGCACATTGAAGAACTTTCGCAGGTACTCAACGGCTTCCTCGTGAACCACCCGGTCCGCACGCTGGAAGGCGTCGATGAGGACCACATCCGCGACTATCAGGAACTCGCCGCGATGATTCCCGAGGGGTGCAAGACGGTGCTCGACCTTGCCTGCGGCAACGGCGCCCTGCTCAACTTCCTCTCGCGGGAGCGGAGCGATCTGGATTGCACGGGAGTCGACATCGATACGCAGCGCGCCTGCGACGTGCTGGCCGCCGGGCACAACGCCATCCGCGCCGACGTCGATTCAGGGCTGGAAGGCATTCCCGACAACACGTACGAGTGCGCCATCCTTTCGGAGTCGCTCCAGGTCATGCGCCGCCCCGACAAGGTGCTGCTGGAACTGCTCCGCATCGCCCCCGTCGGCATCGTCTCCTTCCCGAACTTCGGCATGTGGAAAGTGCGTGCGGAAGTTGCGTTCTTCGGGCGGATGCCGGTCACCAAACGGCTGCCGTGGGAATGGTACAACACGCCGAACATTCACCTGTGCACCATTCGCGACTTTTTGCGGCTGTGCAAAGATAAAGGCATCAAGGTCGACCGCATCCGGTACATGTCGACGCTCTTTCTCTCCAAGGTTTTCAACGTGATCGGCTGCAAAAACCTGGGCGCGTCCCGCGTCCTCGTCCGCATCCACCGCTAAGCGTCTGCCACGCCCCTGCCACCGCGAAGAGACGGGTGCGGGTGTGGCCGGAGCGGCGTGCGGGGGGTCAGCGCTCCAGGACGGGGAGATATTCCTCAAAGAAAGAGGCGTCGCAGTAATACAGGGCGGCGCCGCCGTAGCCTTGGCGACCGACTTCGAGCAGCTGGTCGATGAGTCCCACGGCGTCCATCAGGGCTTCGTTGGAGATGAGCCCGATGCCGGAAATGAGCCGCCCGCGGTTGCGGGTCTGCTGCTTCATGATCCAGCGCAGCGTCGGCACATCGGCGGCGTAATTCATCGGAAGCGCCTGCTGGAGGAGTCCCTCATCGAGCCAGACCTGCCAGTCCTGCCCGACCCGTTCGATGCAGCGGGGATAGCTTCCGTAGACGGCGGCGGAGACGCGTTTGCCGTTGGCGGCGGCGGTCAGCGAGCGCAGCAGCGCCGTCAGGACTTCCGGATTCTTTTCGCCCTGAATCGGCTGCTCGGGATAGCGCAGAAAATCGAAGTTGATGCCGTCGACGTCGGTTTTGGCCGCCAGATAGCGCACCAGTTCGGTCAGTTCCTTGACGTTGTCGGGATGGGCCGGATTGAGCCAGGCCATCGTCTTGCCGTTTCCATCCGTCAGGAGGCGGCCCGCCTTTTCGTAGAGTTTGCGCCGGAGCGGCGTTGCATCGTGAAATTCCAGCACGGGGAACCAGGCGTGCACGCGGATGCCGTGCGCATGGCAGGCGCGGATGGCATCCGGGAACGGATCGCCGTGGCGGCGCAGCGCAGACGAGCGGGTCACGGAGGGCAGCGGCGTGTCCGCCCGGGCGGGCGAACCCGCGCGGAGCATCAGATCGGTCACGCCGGCTTTGGCCAGCCCTTCGGCAATGGAGGGCCAGCCGCCGGGCGTCTGCACAGCGAGATCCGCGCGAGCCCACACCGCGAAGGTCGGCAGCCCCTGCCGACCGGAAAAAACCGCCGTCGCATAGACGCGCTCGGCATCGCGCAGCAGTTTCCGCGCGAGGGTCGCGGCCTTCCGCATATGATTGCCGCGCTTGGCCTGGTGCCACGCCTCCTCCTGCTTGCGGAGCGCCTGGAAGCCGTCGCGCACGGCGGCGCGCCTGTTCTCCGGCGCCAGGCGGAGCATACGCTGCTCCGCTTCGCGGATATCCTTCGCCCCGAGGCGGTGCCATGCCCGGGCGCGCAGCGCGTCGGCGCATTCCTCCCACACGGCGGGTGTGCGCGCCGCCGTGAGAACCGTGAGGAAACACTCGCGCGTGCCGAGCGTGTCGTCATCGTACAGGACGCGCGACAACCAGTATCCGCGGGGCGCCACGAAGAGGGCACCGGGGCCCTTTTCGCCCTTGGAATCTTCCCAGCGGGTGAGCGTCCGGACCGCTTCGGAGGCGGGTTCGAGTTCCAGCACCATCGGCGCCGGGTTGTAGAGGCGGTCCGGGATGCCGGAGAGTTCTTCGCTGATACCCGCGAGGGGATACCCTTCCCACACCTGTCCGCGCCTGGCGGCCGTGTAATCATCCTGCAGCGGGCGCAGTCCGAAAAAGCGCATCAGCGGCACGGAGCGCGAACCGTGCACAATGAGCTGGCCCCCGGTCGTCGAAAATTCCGTCAGCAGTTCCAGATCCGAATTGGCGAGGGAATGCAGCAGCACCAGATGCGCCACCCGGCACGGGCCCGACAGCGCCTTCTCCAGCGCGGAAACCGGAAAGACGGACACGGGGACACCGGCACGCCCCAGCAGCCGCGATACGTTGCGGGCGCGGGAGCGGGAGAGTTTCGATTCGCCGGACTCTCCCCGGTCATCCCACACCACGGCGACGAGGCTCGGCTCGGTCTGCTCCTGCGTTGCCGCCGTCCCCGCCGTGCCCGGAATCAGGCCCAGAAGAACGGGTTCGGAGGTTGCGCGACTCTGGGCAAGCTCTTCCGCCGCTTCCCGGCCCGGATCCGGCATGCACGCCATCCGGTAAAACGCCAGGATCAGCGTAACGCCGACCCAAACGGCAAACAGAATCCAGCCAATCCGGGTGCGGTTCATATCGCGTGATCCCCGGCGTTACTCAACGACTTCGATGCGCAGAGCCCGCTCAAAGGAACGGTCGCGCGCGGCGCCGCGCTCCACCGCCAGCTTGTACTGCTGAATGCAGTCATTGCGCCCCTGCACGGGATCCATGAGGAACTGCACATAGGTCATGTTCATGAGCGCATCGGCATAGGTCCGCCCGGATTCCACCCAGAGTTTTTCGAGTTCGAGAAGGGCCTCCGGGTAGTTTTCCTTGCGAATGGCCGTTGCGGCGCGCAGCGAACGGACGGCGGGATCGGATGCGGCCGAGCGGGGCAGTTCGGAAAGGACGCGGTCGGCGGCTGTAATGTTGTTGCACGCAAGCAGGGCGCGCGCGTAGAGCAGCCGCGTGGTCACCGTAGCGGCCGTCCCCTCATGATCAAGCACCGACTCGAGGAAAAGCACGGCATCGGCAGCCTTGTTGTTGGCGAGCCAATCGCGGATGACGAGGACACGAAGCCGGTCCTCCTTCGGGAAATTCGCCGTTTCCGAAGACTCATCGATGGGGGTGACGGCTACGGAAACCGACGGCTGTGCGGGGGTATGGGGCTCCTCGTCATCGGCAAAGAGCGGGTTGGCCATCGAATCATCCGCCGCCACATCGCCGGCGGCAGGAGCGGATGCGGCAAGTGCAGCTTCAGCGGCGGCGGCGCGCTCTTCCGGCGTCGGGGTGGTGCGCAGCAGCACTTCGGGCGGTTGCGGCCGGAAGGAAGGCGTATCGGGCTCAGACGCCTGCTTGGTCTCCATCTGCTCGAGGCTGACGAACCCGCCCTCGCGCGCGGCGAGAATCTGGTCGGGATCGGGCACGGCGATTTCGCCGGAGCGGATTTTATCCGCAACGGCAGCGGACTTCTCGCCCGCCTGGCGCCAGAGTTCGGCGACTTCATCGCGCCGGTACTCGGGGTCATTGCGCGTCAGTTCGCGCATTTTAGCCAGTGCCGTACGGTAATGCTGGAGCTGAGCCAGTTCGCGCCCCTGCTCACCGGCCAGGTCGCCGGCCTGCACGGCCGCCACCGCCTCTTCGTACAGGCGTTTACGCTCCCCGCCAAACAGCGAAATGGCAGAGGATTCTTCGGGCAGCAGCAGTGCGCCGGCCAACACAAGACAGGAGAAAAACCGGGAAAAAGGAAGAGCCTTCATAATGAGCCACATTATATGGGATTCGTCCCCTTTTCTCAAGGACGAAACCCGCAAGGGTCAACCCGAGGGGGCATTTAGAACCTCCACGGGGTTATCCCGGATTTTTGAGCCACACGAAGGAAGGTTGTGAAACTCAGCCTCGCGAGGAATTTTGAATTTTGAGCCACACGGACTCTGTCTCCACTAACGTTCCGACCAAGGTGTTAAATAAGTACTTTTTCTCGGCGGCAGAGCCGCCTGAGTGTAGCCAGCGAAGCGAAGGCCGCGCGAGTTTTTAGAAAATTGAGCCACACGGAGTAGCCCCCTTCTGAAGTCTCCACTAACGTTCCGACCAAGGTGTCAAATAAGGACTTTTTAGAAGGCGGCAGAGCCGCCTGAACGGAGTCAGCACAACCATTGGAGCAACGGCAAAGTTATTTTACTGAACTTTCGGGTGAAAAAGTTTTGGCGGTTTATTCACGAGTGTCTAGTCTTGAAAAGAGGCTACAGGAGCCATCTTTCAAGAAATCTGGATCAATGATCCCCCAAAAACCGGGATAAGCCTGAACCTTCGCGCCGAACCGGAAAGAGAAGGTGCAGGGAAGCGCGAACGAGACGGTGAAAACGAAACCCCCGCGAGCGGCGGCCCGCAGGGGTGGAGGAGGAATATCGGAGAGGGAGCGGCGCGTCAGCGGGCGGCGAAGCGGCTGACCAGCAGATTGAAGCGCGCCGGGTCGCTCAGCGGAGTCCCTTCCGCCAACTGAGCCTGACCGAAGAGAACGTCCGCCAGATCGCCGAGGTCATCGGCAACCGAGGCGTCGGGGACCATGCCGAGCATCTTCTCAATGAGCGGCGAAGCGGGATTGAGTTCGAGGATACGCTTGGTCTTCGGGACCGGCTGGTTGAAGGCGCGCATGACGCGCTCCATGTGCGCACTGACGCCATATTCGTCCGCCACAAAGCAGCAGGCGCTGTCGGTCAGTCGCTTGGAAAGGCGCACATCCTTGACGTCGGCCTCGAAGCGCTTCTTGAGGTACTCGCTCAGGGGCGCAAACTTGCGGTCTTCATCGGTTTCGGCCGGCTTGCCGTCCTTGTCTTTGTTCTTGCCCTCGGGATCGTCGAGATCGAGATCGCCGCGGTCGGCGGCGCGGAGCGCCTTGCCGTCGTATTCGCGGACGCGCTCGGCGAAATATTCGTCAATCGGGTCGATGAAGAAGAGGACTTCAAAACCGTGTTTACGGAAGGCCTCGAGGACGGGCGAGTTGCGGGCGGCGTCAAACGTATCGGCGGAGAGGTAGTAAATCTGCTTCTGCGCCTCCGGCATGCGGGAAACGTAATCCTTGAGGGAGGTGAGCGTTGCGGCGTCCTCGGACTTGGTGGAGGGGAACATGACGAGCTCGCGAAGCTTGTCGCTGTTTTCCCAGTCGCTGTAACAGCCATCCTTGAGCAGACGTCCGTACTGCGTCGTGAAAAGTTTGAAATCATCCGGGCGGTTCTTGAGCATATCCTCGAGTTCGGAGAGGATCTTGCTTACGAGCGTCTTGCGGATACGGCGGATAATCTGGTTGTCCTGCAGCATTTCGCGGGACACGTTGAGGGGCAGATCGCTCGACTCCACAACGCCGCGCATGAAGCAGAGATACCGCGGCAGGAGTTCGCGGATGTCATCGCCGATAAAGACATTGCGCACATAGAGCTGCAACCCCTGCTTGGCATTGGCGAAATACAGGTCGTAGGGTGCGGTGCGCGGAATAAAGAGGAGCGCCTGGAACTCGGTTGCGCCTTCCGCGGAAATGTGAATCGTAGAGAGCGGATCCTCGGAATCGTGCGCAATGTGCTTGTAGAAGGCATTGCTTTCCTCGGGCTTGACCTCGCTCTTCGGACGCTTCCAGATAGCCTTCATGGAGTTGACCTGCTCGGGGACGCGCTCCTCGGGCGGCAGCTCCTTGCCGTCCGCGTCCTTTTTCGGCTCCGGCTTCACGGACGGATCCGGGCAGAGCATGATGGGATAGGCGATGTAATCGGAATAGGTGCGAATGATTTCGCGCAGACGCCAGTCGTCGGTGAACTCTTTGGCGTCCTCGCGCAGATGGAGGCGGATCGTCGTACCGTAGGCGGTATCATCGTCTGCAGGCTCAATCTCGTAGGTGCCCAGACCGTCGGACGACCACTGAACCGCCTGCGCTCCGCGGCGGCGCGTAAGGACTTCGACCTTGTCCGCAACCATAAACGCCGCATAGAAACCGACGCCGAACTGCCCGATGAGTTCGGGCGCATTCGCCTTGTCCTTGACCGCCTGCAGGAACCGCTTGGTGCCGGAACTGGCAACGGTGCCGAGGTTCTTTTCGACTTCCTCAGCCGTCATACCGACGCCGTTATCGGTAATGGTGAGCGTATTGGCTTCCGCATTGGGGATAATCTGAACCGTATAGTCGGAGTCGCTCGCCTGAGCGGCATCGGTGAGACCCTCAAAGCGGGAGCGGTCGATGGCGTCGGACGCGTTCGAAATCAGTTCCCGCAGGAAGACCTCTTTCTTGGAATAGAGGGAGTGAATGACGAGATCGAGCAGCTGGCTGACCTCGGTCTGAAACGTTTTTTGCATCGAAAGAATGTCCTGGAAATAAAGGAGTTGAAAAGGGAAATGAACAGGGAGAAAAAGCGCCGGATCAGTCGCGGCGGCCGCCCAGCAGCCCCGAACGGAGCAGGAAGTAGAGCAGCGTCATCAGCGAACTGACGGCAGCCGCCACATACGTACCGAAGGCGGCATTGAGCACCGCGCCGGCCCCGCCGATTTCATCACCGCTCAGCAGTCCGCACGCAACAAGCCGCTTCTTGGCGCGGGCGCTGGCATTCCACTCCACGGGCAGCGTCACCAGCGAAAAGGCGACCGCCGCGGAAAAGAGCAGAATCCCGGCTTTGACCATCGTCATGGAGGCGAAAAGCAGCCCGAAGAAAAATACGATGTAGGAGAACTGGCTGCCGAATGCGGCAAAAGGCACGAGTGCCGAGCGGAGCGAGAGCCACTGATAGCCTTCCGCATGCTGCAGCGCATGCCCGGCCTCGTGGCAGGCGACGCCCAGCGCGGAAAGCGACCGCCCGTCGTACACCTCCGAGGAAAGGCTCAGGACCTTGTTGGCGGGGTTATAGTTGTCCGTGAGCAGTCCGTCGGTGCGCCGGATTCGCACATCCGTGACGCCGGAGCGGCGCAGCATCTCGGCGGCGGCGGCGGCGCCCGTCATGCCGGAGCGCGCCTGCACGCGGGAATATTTGGCGAACGTGGTTTTGACCCGCGCCGTAAAAATGAGCGAAAGCACAAGCGCAGGAAGGCTGAGAAGATAGTAGAGGGGGTCCAGTCCGATCATGGGAATTCCTTTCCGGGTTGAGGTATTGCCGGGCTGGCCGGGGAAACGGCCGAAGGCACAGTGAAAACAGTTTGTCTTTGTTCTAGCAAGAATCATGCCGCCCGAGTTTCGGGCGGATTCAGGCACCGGATTGCGTCAAATTGTCCCACCCGTGACGGCTGCAATGCGGGCCATGACGCAATCGGTGTGCACCGATGCCCTGCGCGCGCAGCGGGGGCGTACATGCGGCTCAGAGCCCTTCGGCAATCAGGGCGGCGGCGCGGGCGGTGGCACCCGGCTCGCCCAGAAGGGTGCGCACCTCCGCCAGCCCCGCTTTTTGCCGCGAACGGACCGCCTCATCGCTCAACAGGGCGATGAGTTCGTCGCGCACCGCAGCCGGGGTCAAATCCTGCTGAATGAACTCTTTGCAGATTGGCTTGTCGGGCACAATATTCACGAGCCCGATGTAGCGCACTCCCGTCAGCAACCGGCGCATGATGGTATACGTGGACCAGCTGACGCGGTAGACGATCAGAAACGGACAATCGAGAAGCGCGGCTTCCAGCGTGGAGGTGCCGCTCTTCACGACGGCGGCCTCGGCTTCGTGCAAAACCTGGCGCGACCGCCCCGTTACGACCTCGAGGTGGCGCGGACGCTTCGTGAGGCGCGCCAGCGTCGCGCGGATATCCGCCGCCCTCTCCTCCGTCGGGGCGGGCAGGATAAACGTGCAGGGGCCGAGCCGCTCCTCGGCCTCCGCCGCACCGGCCAGCACGTCCGGCAGCAGGCGCGTCACCTCATTGCGGCGGGAGCCCGTAAAGAGCGCGATGCGCCGCCCCTCGCCCCAGGGCAGAGGCTCGTGCGGCTCGGCCAGGGAGGCGGCAACCTGGTCCACCAGCGGATGCCCGACGAACCGCGCGTCGAGGCCCAGTCCGTCAAAGAGTTTCGGCTCAAACGGGAACAGGCAGATCAGCTGATCCAGCGTTGCGGCGATTTTCGGGATGCGGTCTCGATGCCACGCCCAGACCTGCGGGCAGACATAGTGAACGGCGCGGACGCCGAGGCGTTTGGCGATGCGCGCCAGGCGCAGATTCATGCCCGGGTAATCGATGGTCAGGAGCAGATCCGGACGTTGCGTGACGAGGCGGCCGGCGAGCGTCCGGTACAGTTTCCAAAAGAAAGGCAGACGTTTGAACACTTCCCAGAAACCGATGACGCCCGTCTGAGAAGCGTGCGCCAGCAGTTCGGCGCCCTCTTCGCGCATCCGGTCGCCGCCCAGCCCGAAAAAGGCGAGTGTGCGGTTCGGGAACTGCCGGCGCAGTTCGCGCATCAGCGCGGCACCGTACATGTCGCCGGAGATTTCCCCTGCGCAAATCATGATGCGCAGAGGCGCCTGCGCCGGCACGGCGGCGGCGTGTTCTTCGCGCACAGGGTTCATGCCGTCGTGGAGGCGTCCGGCACGCGAAACGTCTTGATGAAGTGGGCCGCCAGCGCGGGCCAGGAACTGATATCGGGCCAGCCCTGCCCCAAGTGGGTGCCATGGCCTCCGTTCGGGTAAATATGCAGGGACATTTCCACACCGGCAGCCAGGCAGGCGTTTGCATAGGCGGCGGAATTCTGCCAGGGAACGGTCTCATCCGCGGCGGTGCACCAGATGAACGCGGGCGGGGTCTGTGCGGTCACAAACCGCTCTGCGCTCATGGCGGCAAGTTCTTCCTGCGTGGGGACCTCCTTGCCCAGGAGGTTTTGGAAGGAGCCCATGTGCGGATGGTCGAGCCCCGAAACGACGGCGTAGCTCAGCACCGTTGCGTCGGGCAGCGGGGAAAAGGCGTCGGCCGCATCACCGGCGAGGGAATCGACCGTATCGCCGCGCACGCTTCCCCAGGCGCACAAATGACCCCCGGCGGAAAAACCGCAGACGGCAATGCGTTGCGGGTCGATCCGCCAGTCGTCCGCATGGCAGCGCACCATGCGGACGGCGCGCGCCAGATCGCGCATCGGCTCGGGGAAATGCGCCTGCGGCGCGTACCGGTACTGCAGCACAGCGGTATGGAGCCCCATGCCCAGGAAGCAGTCGCAGACCTCCTCCCCTTCTTCACGGTCGACGCGGCAGGAATAGCCTCCGCCCGGAACCACGAGAACAAACGGGCGGCGGGTCTCTCCGGGGTGCAGCCGCAGATGCAACGCAGGCTGAAACGCTCCGGGAACCGGTTGCGGCCAAAGAGGAATGAAATCTGAGTCGTTTTTCATTGGAAGCTCCTGCAAAAACGCTACCATTTTTCACCCTTCGCCCTCAACCGCATGCGCCCGCAGACTTATCCCGGATTTTTGAGCCACACGGAGGAAGGTTGTGAAACTCAGCCTCGCGATGAGTTAACCTAAATAACGCAGTTGGCCCCGCGCGCATTCGCGCGCGGCGGCCAACTGACGGGGGCGCCGCGCCGTTTGGCGCGGCGCGGAAGCGTTCACCTTTT
>CASFKR010000088.1 GCA_949295265.1 uncultured Verrucomicrobiota bacterium
ATGGCCGCCGCCCCCGCCGCCGCTTCGCCATCGGCGGCACCCGCTCCGGGGACCCCCGCCGCAGCGCGCGAGCCGCCGCCTTCGCCGCTCGATTCCGCGCTGTGCGAATTTCTGCTCAACCACTGTCTGCTGGAACCCGGCACCCTCAATGCGCTGGCCCGGTATCTGCCGGTTTCGATTTTCCCGAATGCGATGATCCGGCGGATTCTGGAGGCCTTTTACGCCTCAATCGGCGCGAGCACCGATCCCGTGCTCGATTTGCAGGAAGCCGACCCCCAGGTGGCGGCCTTTCTCGGTGCCGTTGCAACGCAGCGCGACCGCGTCGGCATCCATGAGCATTATCAGCCGAAGGACGTGGCGCGCAATCTGATCTGTAAGGCGTGGTCGCGCCATTTGCAGCAGTGCGTGGAAGAATCCGCGCAATCGGGCGACATGTCTCCGGAGGCGGTCCGGAAACGCGCGGAATACACGCGCACCATCCGCCAGTTGCGCACGTGGGCCACCGGCGAAGCCAAGATCCGCGAGCTGTGCGGTGTTTCCGCTGAAGAGGCGGAAGCGCTGCGCGCAATGCCGCCGCCGGTTCATCCCACGCCCGCCCCGGAAGAACTCGCCGACCTGGCACCGGTCTCCGCCGCACCGGCCGAACCGTCTTTTCTCCGCGCTTCTGATGAGGACGTTGCCGCACCGGCACAAGCGCCCGTTTCGGCGACTTGGCAGCCCGGCTTTTCGGCTTATTTCGACGAGGGCATCACCGACAATCCGGATGAACCGGATGACGACCTGCCGGACAATCTGTGACCGGCCAGATTGGTTCTGCGTTCCCGCGGTCACGTCGGCCGCCGCGACGCAGCGCAAAAACGCCCATCATCGATGACGGCGCGAACGTTGCGCATTCCCGGATTTCCTTGTCCGCAAAAATCCGGAATCAGGCCGAGGAAATTTTTGCCTTGTTTCTGTTCGGGCTTGGATGTATAATCCGCCTCGTCATTCATTTCAGATGGATGATTTCTTCTTTTCTCGTTGTTTGTTATTTGTTTTCATTGTTTTTCCTCCGCCTCCACCCTAGTCCCAGGGTGGAGGTTTTTTCTTTCGTGCCGCGCCCGTGCACCGGCGGTGCCGGGTAGTGGGTCGTCGTGGAGGATAGCCGCGCGAGGACAGGACGAACAGGACGGACACGACGAACGGCGGCTTGTCACGGAGGGCTGAATCTGGGAGAATGGTTTTCGACCTGTTCGGGAGCGAATCGGTCAATCCGGCGACGGAATTTCTTGATGAATTGTATGAAAAATACCCGCGTATTTGACCCCATTTTGGATGCACCCCTCTTTCCTGCGGAGCCGCCGCTGCGGCGTCCGGAAGATGCGGAACGGACGGAACGTGTCCAGGAAGACAACGATTATTGTCGGCGGTACACCGATGTGACCACGCCGACCTACTGCTTCTACCCGGCGACGGGCACGAAGCCCCATCCGCTCGTGGTGGTGTGTCCCGGCGGCGGCTACAGCATCCTGGCCTACAACCATGAAGGGACGGATGTCGCGCACTGGCTCCTCCAGAACGGCATTTCCGTGCTGCTCCTCAAATACCGCTGCCCGGACCGGCGCGATCAGGCGCTCGCCGACGCGCGCCGCGCCGTACGCATCGCACGCGCCCATGCCGATGAATGGAATCTGGATGAGACGAAAATCGGGATTCTCGGCTTTTCCGCCGGTGCGCATCTGAGCGTCCGCACCTGCGCGTCGACCGAGCCGGAGGCTCCGGCGGTCGATGAAATCGACAAGCTCAGCTGCCGTCCCGATTTTGCCTTCATCATCTATCCGGCGTATCTTTACCGCGACGGATACGCGCTCGACCCGGATATCGATCCGGCCAAAGCGCCGCCGACGTTCCTCATCCAGTCGCAGGATGACGTCTTCTGGCAGAATGCCTTCGCGTACGGCATCGCGCTGCGCAATGCAGGCGTGCCCTTCGAGATGCACATCTATCCCGACGGCGGGCACGGCTGGGGAATTCCGCGGGGCGGACGCTCCTCGGACGGATGGACGGAGACCGCGATGACCTGGTTCCGGCGCTCCATCATGAACAATCAGGTCTGGCAGTAACGCAACGCCCGTCACGGGATAAGCCCGGACCAACAGAAAAACGGAAGGCGGCACGGTGCCGACCTTCCGTTTTCTGTTTCAGGACCGGAATTTCGCGCTTAGTGCTCGAGAACGGCCTTGATGCGGCGGACGCCCGCCGAAGAGGACGATTCCTTGAGGATTTTGAAGTGCCCCATGTCGCCGGTGTGCCCGACGTGGGGACCGCCGCAGACTTCCTTGGAGAAATCGCCGATGGAGTAGACGCTGACCTGCTCGCCGTACTTGGAGGAGAAGAGGGCGGTGGCGCCCTGCGCACGGGCTTCATCGAGCGTCATCATCTCGCGCTTGACGGGCAGATCCTTCTGAATCTGCTCGTTGACGAGATCCTCGACCTTCTGAATCTGCTCCGGCGTCATTTTTTCCGGATGCGTGAAGTCGAAGCGCAGCCGTTCGGGCGTGATGTTCGAGCCCTTCTGGTTGCAGTGCTCGCCGAGCACGACCTTGAGCGCCTTGTGCAGGAGGTGGGTCGCCGTGTGCATGGCGACGGTGGCTTCGGAGTGGTCGGCCAGACCGGCCTTGAAGGTGCCCTCGCCCTGGCGGGAAAGCTCCTGGTGCTTGCGGAAGGCGGCTTCGTAGCCTTCGCGGTCGACCGTGAAGCCGTTCTCCGCGGCGAGCTCAATGGTCATCTCCAGCGGATAGCCGTAGGTGTCGTAGAGCTTGAAGGCGGTGCGCCCGTTGATCTGGTTCTGCCCGTGCTCCTTGAGGATGGCGGCAATCTTGTCGAATTCGCGCTTGCCCTCGTCGAGCGTCTTGCCGAAGCGGGTTTCCTCCTGGTGAAGTTCCTGAAGGATGCGGGCGTGATTCTGACGCAGCTCCGGATAGACGTGGCTGTATTCATCGACGACCACATTGGCGATATCGGCGGTGAAGCCCTGCGGGATGCCGAGTTTGCGGGCATGGCGGACGGCGCTGCGGATGAGGCGGCGCAGCACGTAGTTGGCGCCCACGTTTCCGGGAACGACGCTGCCGTTCTGATCGCCGAGCAGGAAGGTCGACGTGCGCATGTGGTCGGCGATGATGCGCTCCGAACGCAGTGCCTCCTCCGGATTCTCCGGCACGACCGTGCGGAGCTCGCGGATTTTCGCAATGATGGGCTGGAAGACATCCGTGTCGTAGACCGTCTCGAGACCGTTCATCATGCAAATGGTGCGCTCAACGCCCATGCCGGTATCGACGTTGTGCTGCTTGAGCGGCTCCAGCGTACCGTCCGCCGTCTTGTTGTACTGCATGAACACATTATTCCAGATTTCAATGTATTTTCCGCAGTGGCAACCGGGACGGCAGTCCTCGGAGCACTTGGGCTTTCCGGTGTCGATGAACATCTCGGTGTCGGGGCCGCACGGACCGGTCTGCCCGGCGGGACCCCACCAGTTGTCTTCGCGCGGAAGCCGGAAAATGTGGTCATCGGGCAGACCCATGGAGCGCCAGATTTCGACCGCCTCTTCATCGGCGGGGATGCCGTCTTCGCCGCGGAAGACGGTGACGTAAAGGGACTCGGGGGAGAAGCCGAGCTTCGTCGTCAGGAACTCGAAGGACCACGAAATGGCTTCTTTTTTGAAGTAATCGCCGAGCGACCAGTTGCCGAGCATCTCGAAGAAAGTCAGGTGCGCGGAATCGCCCACGGCATCGATATCGCCGGTGCGGACGCACTTTTGCACGTCGGTGAGGCGATGCCCTGCCGGATGGGGTTGCCCCATCAGATACGGCACGAGCGGATGCATGCCAGCCGTCGTGAACAGGACTGTCGGGTCATTTTCCGGAATGAGGGACGCCCCCGAAATGACGGCATGTCCTTTGGACTTGAAGAAATCGAGATAAAGGTCGCGAAGCTGATCTGCGGTGATTTTCATGTTGCATCCCCCGTATGGAGGCAGGGTTGAAGAAAGTTGCAGAATTCTATGCCTTTAGCCGGGCAAAGGCAAGTTTGGAAGGCGGAATTTTGCGCCGCGCGGGCGGGGAAGGGGAGCGGAGTCGCGCGCGGACAGGACGAACAGGACGAACAGGACGTACAGGACGTACACGACGAACACGACGAACAGGACAGACAGGACGAACAGGACGGATGTCGGCTTCGTCTCTGCTGGCTTCGCTTTCGCAGGCTCAGCTGCACGCAATTGCGAGCCGTCCTGTTCGTCCTATCTGCAACGCCCAAATTCTTTTGCCGTTTCCGCGATTCATGGCTCCTGGTGCGTAAAAGTGCGTTTTTTTTTTGCAGGCGGTTTTGGATTGCTTTTTGAGAAAAAAGGCATGGTAACCTGTGATATGCAAAAGAAAAAAAAGGCTCCGTGCCTTGCCGTTTGTTTCTGCCTGGAAAATGGTTTTTCTTTTGCTGTGTGACCCCATAACTGCCAACGAATCGAATCTGTTTTTTTTCTTCATCTCCCGCCACCCCGCAACCCGTATGAAACTGACAAAAGCCGCTGTCCGGCTCTCCCTGTCGCTTCTTCTGCTGTCACCGTTCCTGTACGCGCTCGAATTTCCGCAAGGCTTCTCCCTCGAAACCAACGGGGTCATTCGGCTTGGCAATCAGGCAATCAACCTGAAAAATGCCGATCTCGGGTGGTCGGGTCACGAAAATACCGACTGGGAAAATCTGCAGACGGAAAGAACCGATACCGGCTTTCGTGTTACCGGGACGGCTTCGTATCCGGGTTATGACTTCCGGATCGAAGGACGGATTCAACAGACGGGGGAGAATACGTACCATTACGAGGGCGCCTTCCATTTTCCCCATCCCGTGCAGATGAATGCGCTGTTTGCGGAAATCCGGATTACGCTGCCGTTGGAAAAACTCACGCTGGATGGTCAGGAAGTCAAGGTTCCGGCGCTGCAAGGGCATCCGGAACTGGTAGCCACCAGAAAGGTCCGGACGATTTCCGTGAAAAGCTGGGGTGGCACGGCATTCACGGTTACCGGGGACCTCCGGCTGATGGTGCAGGACAACCGGAAATGGGGAAACCAGACCCTGTCGATCCGCATTTTTACCCACACGCCGCCGCTGGAGCCGCTCACGTGGAAGGATGCGGAGGTCAAGTTCGACCTGAAGGTGGATTCGCCTTCGGCGCGTCCCGTGGCGCTGGGTGCGGCCGCGAACCGGAGCCTGAGCGATGAAGACGGCACCGGCTGGCTCGGCAAAGGCGCGGAAGCGGACCTGAAAAGCCTGTCGGCGGGAACGCTCTCGCTGGCGCAGTTCCCCTTCGAGATTGCTCCGGAGAGAAAAGCCATCGTGCTGGGACGCACCTTTTCGAAGGAGGCGGTCACGCTGACGCTCCCTGCGGATACGCGTGCGCGGGCGGTGACGCTCCTGCATGCGGCGGACTGGCCGCTGCTCGCAGGCTGGCAGCCGGAAAAGGAAAAGCCCATCGGCTTTATCGACGTCGCGTATGCCGACGGAAAAACGGAGTCGATTCCCGTCCGGACGGAGATTGACTGCTCGCACTGGCAGACCATCGGCCTGCCGTTCCCGAATGCCGTACCCGGCTACATCGGGGAAGCGGAGGAGGCCGCGGCGGGACTTTACGCCTCCAGTTTTGCGTTGGCGCAGGACAATCCCGTGTCGCTCTCGTTCCGCCCGGCCTTCCCGGAGAATACGGCCTGGATGATTGCGGCCGTCACGCTCAGCAGCCGCGCCGTCGCTTTCCCGCCGTCCGTCAAACGGGCCGCCTTCACGCTGCGTGCAAATGCGCATTGGCGTCCCATCTCCTTCTCCGGGAAGACGGTGCCGGGCAGCCCGCTCGACTTTTCGACGCTGGGCCTGCAGGATGTACCCGCCGGGAAATACGGTGCGGTCTGCGTCAATGACGAAGGCGAATTCACCTTCGAAAACGCGCCGGAGCCTACGCCGGCGGACGCGTCAGGACGCGCCGCCGATGAGGGCGCAGATGGCTTCGCGCATTTCCGGCAGCGTGCGGGCCCGCTGGATGCGGCGCAAACCCGCGTCGCCCGTCTCAAAGGCGGCATGCAGATAGCCCCAGAGTTCTTTGAGGCGGCCCATCAGCGGGGCGGGTCCGAACAGTTTGGCTTCGTACCGGGCTTCCAGCGTCCGCGCGAAGGCGGCCACGCGTTCGCGGAAAGTTGCATCGCGGCAGGGGGCGGCAGACGTCCCCGCCGCCGCGGCGGCGACGATTTCCTCCGCCAGGGCAGGATTCCGGCACAGCCCGCGCCCGAGCATCAGCCCCTGCACCGATGGGAAGCGCTGCAGGAGGCGCAGCGCATCGTCCGGCGTGAAAATGTCGCCGTTGTAGATGACCGGCGCCCGGAAAGCGGGGAGAACCCGCGCGAAGGCATCGAGGTCGACCATGCCGTCGTACATCTGCACGCCGGTCCGCGGGTGGATAATGACGGCCCGGAGCGGATACCGGTTGATGAGCGGAATCCGCGCCGCCAGCGTTTCCGTGGTGGCGTAGCCGAGCCGGATTTTGATGGAAAAGCCGTCCGGCAATTCCGTACACCCCGCCTCGAGCATCCGCTCGAAGGCGTCCGGATTTTCCGGAAGCCCCGAACCGCGCCCCTTTTTGGCGACAAATTTCCAGGGGCACCCGCAATTGAGGTTGACGTGCGTGTAGCCGAGGTCGCGCAGCGCACGGATCATGTCGCGCAGCGCGGCGGGATCTTTGCCGATGATTTGCGGGACGGTCGGAATGGGGCCGTTGTTTTCCGGAAGGAGATCGGAGAGAAGGGCGGGCTTGACGCGCCCCGGCGCCCCGAGCGCGATGAACGGCGTCAGCGCCCAGTCCACGCCGCGGAACTGCTCACCGATCGTGCGGCGGAAATCGCAGAGCGTGACGCCGCGGAGCGGAGCGAGGCTCAGCGGCGGACAAGGCGGGGCAGGAGACACGGGCGACAGCTCCGAACCGTTGATTCCATTCCGTTCGACCATCGATACTTCTTTTTCTTTCCCGCAGAGACGCGGCGGGGAGGGGGACAGGGGTGAGGTTGCCGGAACCGCCCCGGCATCCGGGTTCCCTTTCATTCTACCATCTCCCCGCGCTTTTTGCCCGGCGTTTCTGCGGGAAACAAAACCACATTTCGCGCAGAGGCGCAGAAGAAGGGAACGGGAGGCTGTCGTCCGTTCTTTCCGTAGCAAAAGAACCCTGCCCGGCGGAAGCCGGACAGGGTCGCAGAGGCAGCGTGTGCCGGAAGAAACTCAGTCTCTCGGGTGGAGAATGGCGGCCTGTGCGGCGGCCAGACGCGCGATGGGCACGCGGAAGGGGCTGCACGAGACGTAGTCCAGACCGATGCGGTGGCAGAACTCGACCGAAGAGGGGTCTCCGCCATGCTCGCCGCAGATGCCCAGATGCAGGTTGGGACGCTGCGACTTGCCGAGCGTGCAGGCCATCTCCATGAGCTTGCCGACGCCATGCTGATCCAGACGCGTGAACGGGTCGTTTTCGTAGATCTTGGTGTCGTAGTAGGCGCTCAGGAACTTCGAGGCGTCGTCGCGGGAGAAGCCGAAGGTCATCTGCGTGAGGTCGTTCGTGCCGAAGCAGAAGAACTCCGCCTCGCGCGCGATTTCATCCGCCGTGAGAGCGGCACGCGGAATTTCGATCATCGTGCCAACTTCGTAGGAAAGCGGGCACCCGGCGGCGCGGATCTCCTCATCCGCCACGGCGGTCACGATATCCTTGACGAACTTGAATTCGCGCAGCTCGCCGGTCAGCGGAATCATGATTTCCGGATTGATCTTCCAGTCGGGATGACGCTTCTGGACATGCACGGCGGCCCGGATCACGGCTTTGGTCTGCATGCGCGCAATCTCCGGGAAGGTGACGCACAGGCGGCAGCCGCGGTGCCCCATCATGGGGTTGAACTCGTGCAGGCTCTGGATGATTTCGCGAATGCGGGCGACCGGCTTGTTCTGCGCCCTGGCCAGCTGCTCGATCTCGGCGTCGTCGTGCGGCAGGAATTCGTGCAGCGGCGGATCGAGGAAGCGGATGCAGACGGGCTGACCGCCCAGCGCCTCGTAGAGCTGGATGAAGTCGTTCTGTTGGAAGGGCAGAATCTTGCCCAGCGCAATCTCGCGCTCTTCCGCGGTGTCGGAGCAGATCATCTCGCGGAATGCGGCAATGCGCTCCGGCTCGAAGAACATGTGTTCCGTGCGGCACAGGCCGATGCCCTCGGCACCGAGCTCGCTCGCCTTGCGGGCGTCGCGCGGCGTATCCGCATTGGTGCGGACCTTCAGAACGCGATACTTGTCCGCCCACGCCATGATGCGCCCGAATTCGCCGCCGATGACGGCGTCGACGGTCGGGATGACGCCGTCGTAGACGCATCCGGTGGCGCCGTCGATGGAAATCCAGTCGCCTTCGTGATACGTCTTGCCGACAAGCCGGAATTCGCGGTTGTCCTCATCCATGGCGATTTCCGAGCAGCCGGACACGCAGCAGGTGCCCATGCCGCGGGCCACGACGGCCGCGTGCGAGGTCATGCCGCCGCGCACGGTGAGAATGCCCTGCGCCGCCTTCATGCCCTCGATATCCTCGGGCGAAGTCTCGAGGCGGACGAGCACGACCTTTTCGCCGCGGGCGTTCCAGCTCTTGGCGTCATCCGCCGTAAAGACGATGCGTCCGCAGGCGGCGCCCGGGGAGGCGGCCAGGGCGCGGGCCGCGGGCACGGCGCGCCGAAGGGCGCCGGCGTCGAACTGCGGGTGCAGGAGCGTGTCGAGGTTGCGCGGGTCAATCATCAGCACCGCTTCCTGCTCGGTGCGGACGCCTTCATCGACGAGATCGCACGCAATCTTGAGGGCGGCGCGGGCCGTGCGCTTGCCGCTCCGGGTCTGGAGCATGAACAGGTGGCGGTTCTCGATGGTGAACTCCATGTCCTGCATGTCGCGATAGTGCGACTCGAGCGTCTGGCAGACCTTCCGGAACTGCTCAAAGACCTCCGGCATGACCTCCGCCATCTTCTGGATGGGCATCGGGGTGCGCACACCGGCGACGACGTCTTCGCCCTGCGCATTGAGCAGGAATTCGCCCATGAGCTTGCGCTCGCCCGTCGCGGGGTCGCGCGTAAAAGCCACGCCGGTGCCCGACTCGTTGTTGAGGTTGCCGAACGCCATCATCTGGACGTTGACGGCGGTGCCCCAGGAGTAGGGGATGTCGTTGTCGCGGCGGTAGACGTTGGCGCGCGGGTTGTCCCAGGACCGGAAGACGGCCTTGATGGCTTCAAAGAGCTGGACGCGCGGGTCGTCGGGGAAATCTTCGCCGATTTTGGCGCGGTATTCAGCCTTGAACTGCTCGGCGAGTCTGCGCAGATCGTCCGCATCCAGATCGACATCGTTCTGAACGCCCTTTTCGGCCTTCATTTTGTCGATGAGCTTCTCGAAATACTTCTTGCCGACTTCCATGACGACGTCGGAGAACATCTGGATGAAGCGGCGGTAGCAGTCCCACGCCCAGCGCGGATTGCCGGATTTTTCGGCGAGCGTCTGCACCACGGTCTCATTGAGCCCGAGGTTGAGAATGGTGTCCATCATGCCCGGCATGGAGGCGCGGGCGCCCGAGCGGACGGAGACGAGAAGGGGATTTTCGGCGTCGCCGAAGCGTTTGCCGGCCGACTGCTCGAGGCGCGCGATATACTCGGTGATCTGCGCCTGGATGTCCTCGCCGATTTTCTTGCCGTCTTCGTAGTAGCGCGTGCAGGCTTCGGTGGAAATCGTGAACCCCTGGGGAACGGGAAGCCCGATGAGGCTCATCTCCGCGAGGTTGGCGCCTTTGCCGCCGAGCAGGTTGCGCATGTCAGCCTTGCCTTCGGTTTGGCCGCAGCCGAAAAAGTAGACGTACTTGGTGGTCTCTGACATAGGTGTGTGACAGGTTGCTGTATGTTTTTGTCGTTCGAAGTTTCTGTGTCAAAAAAGGGGGGGTCTCAGGCGTCCGCCGGACAGCGCAGCTCGGCATAATCGCGGATGACGTCGATGATGCCTTGCGTAGAGGCCTGATGCGTGCTCAGGCACATGTCATACGTCTCGGTGGCGCCCCATTTACGGTCCGTGAAGTAGTTGTAATAGCTGGAGCGGTTTTTTTCGATGAGGCGGATGCGTTTGCGCGCTTCGTTTTCATCGATGGAGAGGCGCGCCATGATGGTCTGCACGCGCGCCTCCAGCGGCGCATGCAGAAAGACGCGCACGAGATGCGGGTGGTCGTTCAGCACATAATCGGCGCAGCGTCCCACGATGACGCAGCCGCCGCGCGAGGCGACCTCCCGGATGGCGTGGAACTGCGCCAGAAAAATCTGCTGCCCCAGCGGCAGCTCCGGATGGTACATCGGCATGTTCCACGAGGAGAAGTAGAAGGTCTCCGAAGGCTTTTCGTCGCGGTGCTCCAGCACTTCGCGGCTCAGGCCGGACTGTTCTGCCGCAATGGCCAGCAGTTCTTTGTCGTAGTACGGAATGTCGAGCTGTCTGGCGAGCTCCTTCGCAATGGACCGGGCGCCGCTGCCATATTGGCGGCCGATGGTGATGACGGTGTCGCGATGCATACAGGGAAAGGGGTTGTTGAGCGGTTGAAATTCATCGGCTGGACATCACAACGATGCCGCACAGCCGACACGGCAGACATTTGCCGTAGCGCACAGGCGGCACCAAGAGATAAACAGCATCAAACGTCTTCTCAGAATATAGCGAAAAAGAACGCCCTGAGCAAGCAATATTCGGAGTAGGCTTATCCCGTTTTTTTTTCGGGTTAATTTATCCAGTTTTCTTGAAAGATGGCTCCTGTAGCCTCTTTCCAAGACTAGGCACTCGTGGATAGTCCGCCAATACTTTTTCACCCGAAAGTTCAGTATAATAGCTTTGCCGTCGCTCCAATGGTTGCGCTGACTTCGTTCAGGCGGCTCTGCCGCCGAGAAAAAGTCCTTATTTGACACCTTGGTCGGAACGTTAGTGGAGA
>CASFKR010000089.1 GCA_949295265.1 uncultured Verrucomicrobiota bacterium
CGGACGAGGAAAGCCACATTTCACTTCCAATATGGCGTAACATATTGATTTTACAAAGCCTTACGCCATCGCCCCGTCAAAAAATGGGGAATGTCCAGACCAGCCTTATCCCGGATTTTTGAGCTGCACGGGCCGGGCGGGAACCCCCGCTGGTGATGCGGGCGGCGTTGACCGCCCGCTGCAATGCCAGCGTAACGGAGCGAATGGAGCAAAGCCGCGTGAGTCGAAAACAGGACGAACACGACAGACAGGACGAACAGGACGTACACGACGAACAGGACGGCTTGCTGCCGCAGCGCAGCCAGCGCGGCACTCCCAGAGGCCTCAGTGGCCCCGAATCGCGGCGGGACCCCGGCGCCGCTCCGTCTGAAAAGCCGCACAGGATGGTGCGGCGGACGCTTTTATGTGGTCTTTCTGCGGTGAATGACGGTTCACTGCGGCGGAATTCCAAACCGCATTTTGGGGTTGCGGAAAAACCGGGGGTTCGGTATGATAGGCGCAGTACGTTGTACGAATCTATCTTCTTCTCTTTTTCCAAATACAGACATCCATTTGACAATGCCTGCACGCTCTCTTCTCCGCCGCTGCTCCGTTTCCGCATTCGCCATCGCAACCATGATGCTGTTCGGTTGCGAAAGTTCCGATGTGGACCTCTCCAGCAACTGGAACAATTCTTCGTCTTCGGACTCCACTCAGACGTCGGGGGATACGCAGACATCGACGGATTCGTCCTCGGATGCGACGGCGGGCTCCACCGCCGGTGATCAGGAGAGTTTCTCCTCGTTCAATTTCTGCTATGGCGGGTTCGACGGTTCGGCGGCCGTGCAGTCCGGTGTCCAGATTTCGTCGCTGAGCTTCGCCTCCGACGGGCTGACCTTCCGCTACGTCACCGACCTCTCGGCTTGGGGGCTTTCCTACACGGATGCTTCCGGCGCTCTGGCGTGCCTCTTCGTGAAGCGTTCGGACGGCACCTGGGTCGGCGGCAAGTTCGACTGGATTTCCAGCAGCCGTACGCACCGCGGTTTCAGCGGCCACGTTCCCGGCTACAATGGCTGGACGCTTTCCGGCGTGCCCAACCCCTGCGAGGCCTGCTTCGTTATCGTTTCGGCGGATGGCCGCCGCCGCTCGAACGTGCTCAAGGGCACGTGGACCCGCTGACCGGGTTCCGGCATTTGCCTGACTTTTCTGATTGCGTTGCTTTTGCGGGATGAGATTCAAAGCCTTCAACGAAGCCATCGTCAACACGGGGCGGTACGATACGCCCCGTGAACCGCTGTTTCGTCTGCCGCCCGCACTGGCAACGCCGATGTTTCTTCTCCGGATGCTCGACTTCTACCTGAAAGGGTGGTGGGAGACGCATTATTCGGATTACGCAAACCGCTACTGGGCCCGGTCCGGGTTCCGCGTTTTGCGCGCCATCGAGGACACCGGCGGCATGTGCCATTTCGAGGGTTTTGAAAATCTGCGCAATCTCGAAGGGCCTGCCGTCATTACCGCCAATCACGTCTCCGCCATCGAGACGTATCTGTTCCCGCTTTCGGTCATTCCCTTCGGGCATAACTGCGCGTACGTCCTCAAGAGTTCCCTGCGGCATTATCCGCTGCTGGGCCGCGTCATCCGTTCCATCGACCCCATCGAGGTCAAGCGCAAATCCCCCATTGATGATTTGCGTCAGGTGCTGCGTCAGGGGACGGATGCGCTGCGCGGGGGGCGCCACGTCATTATCTTCCCGCAAGGTTCACGCAACCGACTGTTCGATCCGCATTCCTACAACACGCTGGGAACCAAGTTGGCGACGCATGCCGGCTTCCCTGTTCTCCCGATGTGCGTGGCCATGGATTTCTGGCGCATCGGGAAACTGCATCGCGACATCACCGCAACGTGCCACCCCACGTCGCCGGTGCGCATTGCATGCGGCGAGCCGATTCCCGTGACGCTCAAGCCCGCGGAAATTCAGCGCCGTCAGCTGGATTTCATCACTTCGACGCTTGCCCGCTGGGAGGCACTGGATAACCGTCCGATGCTCCAGCTCCCGGCTCCCGCAGAGACGCCCAAACCGTAACGCTCCGTGCCCTGCGGGCGGCGGTTGCCGCTTTTTGCCGGCGGTTGCCGCATGTATTGCCGGCGCAGACAGGACGTATACGACGTACAGGACGGCTTGTGCGCTGATGAGGCTACCGGGGCTCCTGAGAGGCTGCCGGGCGTGCCGCGCAGTCTCCGAGCGCGGACTCCGCCTCCGATGATTGCGCCAGCATCGGGCACCTCAGTTGATGATGTCAGGCGGGCTGCGTCCCCTCCGGGCAACTCAAAATGGGGAGCCGCCCCTCCGGACAAAATGGGGCAACCGCTCCTCCGGGATAAGCCGGAACACGGGTTTTCCTTGAGTCAGAGCCGGAAAATCGGTATCATCTTATTCCGTTCAATCCTGTGCGTGTCACCAGTTTACATTCATTCAAAATTCTCTTCATCCATGATTGGTCTGACCAAAAAGTGTCTGATTACCGGTGGTGCCGGTTTCATTGGCTCTCAACTTGCCCGCCGCCTGCTTGCGCAAGGGCATGAAGTTACGGTCATTGACAATCTTTTTACCGGGTCGAAAGCGAATATCTACGACCTGATGCAGAATCCGCGGTTCACGTTCCTGATTCACGACGTGACGCAGCCGTTCTGGGGGCAGTTCGACGAAATCTACAATCTCGCCTGCCCGGCTTCTCCGATTCATTACCAGCATAATCCCGTCGAGACCATCAAGACGTCGCTCTTCGGCATCATGAACATGCTGGAGCTGGCGCTCAAGACGAAGGCGCGCATTTTCCACACGTCGACTTCCGAAGTGTACGGCGATCCGGATGTGCACCCGCAGCCGGAGACCTACTGGGGGCATGTGAACACCATCGGCATCCGCAGCTGCTACGATGAAGGAAAGCGCGCGGCCGAGGCCATCTGTGCGGATTATCTGCGCCAGTACGGCGTGGATGTGCGCATGATCCGCATCTTCAATACCTACGGACCGTATATGCACCCGCATGACGGCCGCGTCGTGAGCAACTTCATCGTTCAGGCGCTCGAAAACAAGAACATCACGATTTACGGCAACGGACAGCAGTCGCGCTCTTTCCAGTACGTCGATGATCTGCTCAATGCGATTCAGAAGTACATGAGACTGCCGCGCGCGCAAATCGACCGTTTCTTCAAGGAAAAGGGTCTTGCGGTGCCTGTGCTCAACATCGGCAATCCCGGTGAATTCACAATCCGCGAGCTGGCGGAAATGACGCTCAAGCTGATTCCGGAATCGAAGAGCCAGATCATCAACGAGCCGCTGCCGAAGGATGATCCGAAACGGCGCCGTCCCGACATCACGCTCGCGAAGGAACTGCTCGACTGGGAGCCCCGCATCAAGCTCGCTGAAGGTCTGCCCAAGACCATCGAGTACTTCCGCAACTTTGTGAACCAGAAATAACCGTCCGGAATCGTACGATGGGGCAAGTTATCTGCATTGACGGACCGGCGGCTTCCGGAAAATCCACGGTCAGCCGCGCGGTCGCCAAAAAGCTCGGCATTCTCTATGTGGATTCCGGCGCTTTGTACCGGATTATGACCTGGCAGGCGCTCGAGCACGGCGTCGACTGTTCCGATGCGGCGGCGGTTGCCGCTTTCTGCGAAACGGTCAACGTGGTGTTTGAGGTGCGCGGGGAGCGTGTGGCCTACCTGATTGACGGCGAAGAACCCGGTGACCGGATTCGCACGCCGGAAATCAATGCGCACGTGAGCCCGGTATCCGCCGTCCCGGCGGTCCGTGCGCGCGTCACGGCCTGGCTTCGCGAGATGCCGCAGCTCGGCGATCTGATCGTCGAGGGGCGCGACATCGGCTCCGTCGTGTATCCGGATTCGCCTTATCGCATTTATCTGGACTGCGACGCGGATGAGCGCTCGCGCCGGCGCCTCGCGGAGGACATCGGCAAGGGCTTTCAGGTGAATCAGGAGCAGGTCAAAGCTTCGCTCCTCAACCGCGACCGCATCGATTCCTCCCGCGCGACGGCTCCTCTCAAAAAGGCGGATGGCGCGCTGGTCATCGATACGACGAACCTGACGATTGAGCAGGTCGTCGATGCCATTGCCAAGGTGTTCCGTCCCTGAGGTTCCTGCACGGTTTCACCTGCTGCCGACGCCCGTGCGCCTTGCGGATTTCCGCAGCACGGGCGTCTGTTTCTTCCCCCGGTTCAGCGAAAGATTTTCATGAAGACATCGGTTCCAATGGTCCGGCTCCCGAACGGCGTGCAGTTCCCGGCAATCGGTTTCGGCACCTGGCAACTTGCGGATGGTCCCGAGGCGGAAAAGGCGGTCATCGATGCCGTGGCGGCGGGGTACCGCCTGTTTGACACGGCGGTCGTTTACCGCAACGAGGCTTCGGTCGGCCGTGCGCTTCGCATCTGCGGCGTGGACCGCTCAGAGCTGTTTGTGACCACAAAAGTCTGGAATGACTGCCGCGGCTACGATACGACGCTCCGGGCTTTCGATGCCTCGATGGAGCGGCTGGGGCTTTCGTATCTCGATCTGTATCTGATTCACTGGCCCGCCTCCGCCTCGCGTTTTCCGGATTGGGAGCAGATCAATCTCGACACCTGGCGCGCCCTGACGCGCCTCTACCGCGAGAAGCGCGTCCGCGCCATCGGCGTCTCGAATTTTCTCCCGCACCATTTGCGGGCGCTGCTCGATGCGGAAGTGCCGCCGATGGTGAACCAGCTCGAGATTCATCCCGGCTATGCGCAGCGCGAAACGGTCGAATTCTGCCGGACGCACGGCGTCATCCCGGAGGCGTGGAGCCCGCTGGGCCGGGGCAAGGTGCTGGCGCATCCCGTGCTGCAGTCCATCGCGACGGCGCACGGCAAAACGCCTGCGCAGGTCTCCCTGCGCTGGAGTCTGCAGAGCGGCGTGCTCCCGTTGCCCCGCACCGTAAACCCGGCGCGCATGCGCGAAAATCTCGATGTGTTCGATTTTGCGCTTTCGCCGGAGGAAATGGCGGCCGTCGACGGGATCGAGCCCTTCGAGTGGTCGGGCAAGCATCCGGATACCTTTCCGTACTGACGCCTCCGGGGACAACCCGGGCGCAAACGAAGCACGCGCACCCGCCGGAGACCCGGCGGATGCGCGTGTGAGCATGGCGGCGATGCGAAGATGCGGGAATCAGACGTTGCCGGCGCAGAGGCCGTTCTTCGTCATGTACTCGTAGCTTTCCGTGACGGTCTGCCACATCTCCTTGTTGGAGTAATCGTGCTCGACGATGACCTCGCGAATGGTCTCCGGCGTTTCCGCGAGGAGCTCCGGAATTTCCATGTCGCCCTGACCCAGCGGGCAGAGCGTAATCTTGCGGTCGAGGATTCCGTTCTTGTAGGTCTGCTCATTGGCATCCTGGCGGAACGGACCGTCCTTGAGATGGAGCAGAACCATGCGGTCGCGGAATTTCTTGAGCATTTCGACGGGATTTTCCGCGCCGAAGTTATTCGTCCAGTACGCGTCGAGTTCGAGCTTGATGCCGGGCACGAGGCGCGTATAGATGTCGTACTTGAGTTCGCCGCCGATGCGCTCGAATTCGAAGGCGTGGTTGTGCTGGAAGAGGGTGATGCCGGCCTTGTTGAAGATTTCGAGCATCGCATTGGTGTTGTCGGCGGTGCGCTTGATGGCATCCAGATCTTCGAAATCCTTGGGACCATATCCGCAGACGCACTTGTCGAGGCGCATCTCACCGAGCTCGTCGATGAGTCTGGTGCATTCCTCGGGGTTGTGGGCCCACGGGGAGTGCGTGGAGACCATCTCGAGACCGAGGTCATCGAGCAGGGCGCGGAATTCGGCGGGCTTCATGTCGTGAAGGCCGGCGGGTTCGACGACTTTGTAACCGATTTTGGCAACGCGCTTGACGACTTCAATGAAATCTTCGCGGGTTTGCGAGTATTCGCGCAGGGAGTAAAGCTGGAGTCCGATGGAGCGAATCATGGCTGTGTATGGGGGAATATGGGAGTTGGGAGTGGAATCCGGGCAGGCGTGAACCGGCCGGGGAAGAAAAAGGGGTGTCGCGTCAGGGCAGATTGTCGGAGGCGTCCGCGGCCCAGCCGGCTTTCCAGCCGCGAAGGGTGCCGCGGATTTCGGGGATGCGGAAGTGGAGCGCGTCCACAGCGAGGCGCCAGAGCAGCGCCGACAGGGCTGCGAGGAGCGGGTGGCGCGCATGGCGGCGCAAAAACCGGACGTGCCCCTCGCGGTACAGCGCCATGCGCCGGGTGCCGAGGCGTCCGATGGAGGCGGAGCCCAGGTGGACGACCCGGGCCTTGGGGGCGATGGCGAGCGTGAAGCCCGCTTTGCGGGCGCGCATCCCCCAGTCGGCGTCCTCGAAGAAGAAAGGAAACTCCGGATCGAGCGGACCGACGGTGTCCCATGCCCGGCGCGAAATCAGGAGGCATGCCCCGCAGAGATAATCGGGCGGTGTGCCGGGGCGGGGAATGTAGAGGGGCGGGGCAAGGCGCATCGAAGCCGGGGCGTCGGAGCCTCTGAGCGCGGGGTCTTCGGGCTTTGAAAGCGGACACGCCACGGCGCCGGTTTTCGGGTCTGCGAACAGCGTCTCCAGCAGTTGCGCGAGCGCATCGGGCGCGGGGAGGCAGTCGTTGTTGAGCAGCCAGAGCGCATCGTACGGCTGCCGCGCCGCTTTGGCGCGCGCGAGGCCATACGCAATGCCGCGCGCAAAGCCGAGATTTTTCGGGGCGCGGATGACTTCCGCTCCCGGGCACGCCTCCGCCAGTTCCTCGGCGGAATGCGCCGTGGAGCCGTTGTCGACGAGGACGACCGACAGCCGAAACGGCCCCGCCTGCTCCCGCAGCGCCGCGTGGCAGCGGCGTGTCAGGGAGAGCCCGTTCCAGTCGAGAACGACGGCGAGGACGGTGCGGACGGACGGCGGCGGACCGCCGCAGGCTGTGCGGGCATCTGGCATCAGGGAAGCGGATAGGCGTTGGACCAGGCGTGCGTACCGTCCGGCGCGTCGATGCGCACGCGGAAGAAGCCCGCGGCCTCCTCCGGCAGCTGGAACGTGGCGCCGGTGATGGTTTCGCCGATGGGGGCTTCGGCACGCCGGTTGAAGCGGCCGGGCAGGAAATAGCGAATGCGCTCGGCAGGGGAGCATTCAACGGTGAGGGTCCGTGCCTGAGAGTCCAGCCGCAGGGAGTAAATTTTGGCGCCCGTGGAGGCGTAGCAGTGGCGTGCCTCCATGGCGGCAATGATGGACGGGTAATCGAGCCGTTCGCTGATGATTTCAATCCATCCGTGGCGGGGCGTCCCGGGCGACGTGCGCATGGGCGGCGCCGGATGGTTGTCCTCGGCGGCAACGGCGCAGGGCAGGGGCTCCGGAAGCGCATGCCGGAGATGGCGCAGGGAGAGCAGGCGCTGGTAGAAGACGTCGGTGTCAATCGACCCGTCTTCATGGGCGCAACGGTTGTAGACTTCCACGCCGTACAGGCCTTCGTATTGCGCCGCTTCTGCGGCAGGGAGCAATGACCATGCCGGGTGGTTGAGAATCGGCAGGAAACCCGCTTCGCGCGCCCGCGCACAGGCGTCCGTGATGCTTTGCGGGTTGTTGAGGTTGAGGCTGGGCATCGGCGATGTCCGGCACGCTTCTTCAAAAATCTCCGGATGCCGCTCCTTGAAGAATACGGCGGCGTGAACCGGGTTGAACAGCGGATGCGAAACGATGGCGGGGTCTTTCGCAATCAGGCTGATGTGCGTGGACGGCCATTCCGGCCAGGGGACGCCCTCGATTGCCGTTTCAAAGATGACTTCAACGCCATGGAGCGCCAGGAAGTTCTCATCCGTCAAATCTTTGTGCGGCACGAGGATTTCGTGGTCCGTATAGGCCACAATCTGGTAGCCCAGCGCCTGATAGGTCGCCTTAACTTCCGCCGGGGAGAGTTTGCCGTCGGATACCGTGCTGTGGCAATGGAGATTGGCCTTGAAGGAGGGACCCTTCGGAAGCAGTTCAGATGTCATGGAAGTGCGTTCCGCGGTCAGCGGATATAACAGTAGAGAGAGACGCCGTCAGACAGGGAGAACAATTGAATCATATCCTCATTGGAGAACCGAATGCAACCATGGGAAGCGGGCGTGCCGAGCAGCTGTTCCTGATTGGTGCCGTGCAGATAGATGCAGCGCTCATGGGAATCGATGGCGCGCCCGGCATTCTGCCCGGGTTCGAGTCCGCGCAACCAGAGAATGCGCGTCAGCACGAGGTCTTCGGCCGGAGCGGGGTCGGACCATTGTTCGGGCCGGAGGATGCGTCCGTCGGGGCGCCGGGAGACGAAGACCGTTCCGGGTGCGGCTTTGGCGCCATAGCGCTCTTCGACGCGGTGCCAGCCGAGCGGGGTTTTCTGCGAGCCCGACTGGCTGCCGACGCCGTATTTGGAGGTGGAAACGGCGAAGGAGCGCAGAAAGGTGCGGGCGGAATAGAGGTATGCGGTTTGCGAAGGCACGTCCACAATGAGAAGGAGTCCGCCGGCGTTCATTCCGCGGCGCATCGCCTCCGCCAGGAGCGCATCGCTTTCGGCTTTGGGCAGCGGCGGCGCCGGTTTGGACGTCGTCTGCGCCGGGGCGGGCGCAGCCGGTTTTGCGGCAGGGGTGGTCATGGCGGCGGGTTCGGGCGTGAAGGCAAGGCGCGGTTTGGCGGCGGCGCAGAGGGGGAGGAGCAGCAGAACCGCAAAGGACGGAAGCAGGACGTGGAGGAAGGCGTGTTTCATGTGCGGGGTCCGTCTGCGCGGGGCGCGGGGAAAAGCGGACCGGGGATCATTGAAAGGACAGACCGCTGCGATGGGGACGGCGGGGCGTGTGCGATGCGGTGCCACCATCCGGCGCGGGCGCGGAGGTTTGAAGAAAATCCCGTGGAACAGGCGTTCCGCGGGATTTGCGAGGCTCCGCAAGGGAAAGGGGAGGGACGTCATGCCGCCGGACCGCCCGGAAAAACCGTGCGACGGCGGCATCCGGAACTACCAGGGGGGCGTCAGCGCAATCCGCTCGAGTTTGGCGGCAAATTCGTTGCCTTCGCGCAGAACCTTGAGCGAGCCGTCCGCCTCATCGCGGACGTAGCCCAGCTCGCGGGCAAGCGCGGCGGCTTCTTCGCGCGAGGCGAGCAACGCCTTGAGCAGTTGCAAATCCGGCGCGGTCCACGTTGCGGCATGGAGCTGGTAATCCTCGAAGGCGCGCCAGGCAAAGGGCACCCAACGGGCGACAATTTCGCGGCCGATGACGTCCGCATAGGCCCGGATTTCGTACTGGGCGGCCCCTTCCATGCGAAGGGCGAGGAAGTGGAGCAGATTCTTCAGGTCGCACTTCCAGTAGGCTTCGGTGTATGTGGAAAGCGGCAGATCTTTCCGGGCGATTTCGCGGGAGACGCCCTGCTCGATACGGCGCAGATACAGTTCGCGCGCCTGCTGGTGGAAAGCGGCTTCTTCGCGCGAAAGTTCTTCGCCCACCGCCGTCGGAAGCGGCTCGCCGGAGCC
Organism: uncultured Verrucomicrobiota bacterium; assembly: GCA_949295265.1. Lineage (GTDB taxonomy): Bacteria > Verrucomicrobiota > Kiritimatiellia > RFP12 > UBA3636 > JAEDLN01. Next base: position 9,528 of record CASFKR010000089.1, read on the forward strand.
CTGCCGGTTGGTGGTCGATTGCGCCCGCCACTCTTCCGGGGAAAGGGTGCGCGCCGCGTCGATCGCCAGCGAATAGCGCGTGGAATACTCATTCACGGAGGCCGTGCGATGGCGAATCCACTGCCGCCACACATCCATGGGGGCCCGGACGTGGAGCTTGAGTTCGCACATCTCGAACGGCGTCGTGTGGCGATGCCGCATGAGATAGCGGATCAAATGTTCGTCATCCGATGCTTTGCGGGTGCCTTCGCCATAGGAGACGCGGGCCGCCTGCACGATGGAGGCGTCATTGCCCATATAGTCGACAACGCGGATGAACCCGTCGTCGAGAACCGGGAAAATCTTGCCCAGAATGTCGTCTAAGGCTTGAGAGGACGCCCGTCCGGGGAGACGGGCGTCCTCGCGGCCGGCTGTTTCAGCAGTCATGGGGAAACGGTCGGCAAATCGTTAATTGAAATACGTGATCTTTCCGGGCCAGTCAAACGAGGGAAGCCCGCGGAAGGACGAGAACATCGTTCCGGTCCGGTCGGGTCCGCACGCCTGGCTCATGAAGAGAAGCACGAGACCGAGGATGGCAATGGCGGCCGCAGCGGCGATAATCGGGAAGGCGACATTGCACTTCTCGGGTTTCAGCATGTTGAGCGGCTGCGCATTGGGCATTCCGGTGACGGGGGCCTCGATGCCTTCGGGCGCGCCCGGTGCGGCACCTTCCGGAGTGCCGGCGGCACCCAGTGTCGGAGCCGCAGCCGCATTGGGCTTGCCGGCATTGCGCTTGAGCACGAGGGACTTGCGCTTGACGGTCGGTGCCTCGGAGGCGTCGAGCGGCGCCTCTGCGGCAGCAGGCGGCGGCACGTCCTTGGTGAGCTCGTTGAGCGCCGCCGTGGCGGCGGGACGCTTCAGGCGCAGGGTCGGCTGCTGATCTTCGCTCTTGTTGAGGAAGGGCACGGAGGTCTTGGAGGTAGCGCTCTTCGAAATGGGCGTCGCCTCACCGGCCGCTTGCGAGAGATTCCCCGTCAGGCGGCCGACCGGTGCCGTACCGGCATTCGGCGCCGTACCGAGCACCTCATCGAGCGAGATGCGCGAGGTCTTGCCCTTCATGGCGGAGGCCAGGTTGCCCGTGATGCCCGCGGCGGGCATCTGCGCAGTCTTGCCGGGTGCCGGAGCGGGGGCGCCGCCGGGCGTCGGAACCGGCTTGAGCTTGATGGTCGCCGAGGGGCCGGAGGCGGCGAGGGGCTTTCCGGCGGCAGCCGAATTGATGACGATAGGCTTGACGCCGGCCGGTGCGGGTGCAGCCGGTGCCGCAGGAGCGGCGGGCGCAGCCGGGGCAGGCGCGGGAGCCGCAGCAGCCGGAGCGGCGG
>CASFKR010000090.1 GCA_949295265.1 uncultured Verrucomicrobiota bacterium
GGAAATCGACGACCCGGCCGGGCTCACCCATACCGCCGCCGATTTCACGCTCTACACGCGCCCCGGCACGCCCGCGGCAGCGGACGACGCCGCCGCCCCTCCGCCGCTCTCCGCGCTCCCCACGGGAGAAACCGACGGCCCCATCCTCCTCGCCGATTCCGCGCGCCTCGCCCCGCTCTTCCCCGCGGCGCCGCCCGCCGTCGCCACGGCGCAGGATCTGGCATCGCTCGCGCTCGCCGGGCTCTACGCCGAAGACGCCGACCCCATTTACCTGCACCCCGCCGTCGGCAACGTCTCCGCCGTCTGATTCCCCTCCCCACCCCTTTCTGTTCGTCAACAACTCATTCCGCCGCCCCTCTCTTCTGCGGCGATTCACCATGTTCGATCCCGTTTCCAATAAGGTCGATTTCAACAAAATCGAAACCGAAGTCCTTGCGTTCTGGGAGAAAAACGACATCTTCAAAAAGTCGCTCCGTCAGACCGAAGGCAAACCCGATTTCGTCTTCTTCGACGGACCTCCCTTCGCGACGGGTCTGCCGCACTACGGGCACCTGCTCGCCTCCGCCATCAAGGACATCATTCCGCGCTACCAGACGATGCGGGGCCGCCACGTCGAACGCCGCTTCGGCTGGGATACGCACGGGCTGCCCATCGAGGCGCTCGCGCAGGATGCGCTGGGCGTTTCCGGCGTGCAGGCGATTCAGGAACTCGGCGTCGACCGCTTCAACGAGCAATGCCGCTCCATGGTACTGCGCTACGTCTCCGAATGGCGCACCATCGTGACGCGCATCGGACGTTGGGTCGATTTCGACCACGACTACAAGACCATGAACTTCGAATTCATGGAGAGCGTGTGGTGGGCGTTCAAGCAGCTCTGGGATCAGGGCCGCATCTACAAGTCCCACCGCATCATGCCCTATTCATGGAAGCTCAATACGCCGCTCTCCAACTTCGAAGCCGGGTCCAACTACAAGGATGTGCAGGATCCCACCGTGACGGTGCGCACGCCCGTCCGCACGGGCGCCGACCCGGCGTGGGGGCCCGTGACTTATCTGCTGGTGTGGACGACCACGCCGTGGACGCTCCCCGAAAACCTCGCCATCTGCGCCGGGCCGGACATCGACTACGTCGTCGTGCGCGACCTCTCCGACCCCGCGCGCCCCTGCTACGTGATGGCCGAAGCGCTGCTCCCGACCATCTTCCGCAAGGAGGCAGACCGCGAAGTCGTCACCCGCCTCAAAGGCACGCAGCTCAAGGGCTGGACCTATGAGCCCATCTTCCCGTATTTCGCCGACCAGGCCGCCAACGGCGCCTTCGTCGTTCTCAACGACGGCTACGTCACCACCGACGACGGCGTCGGGCTCGTGCATATCGCCCCGGCGTACGGCGAAGACGACTTCCGCGTCTGCAAGGCAAACGGGCTCAAAGCCTTCGTGGATCCGCTCGATTCCTCCTGCAACTTCACCAGCCAACTGCCCGAATACGCCGGACGCTTCTGCAAGGATTGCGACAAGGACATCATCAAGGCGCTCAAAGCCGCCGGAAAGCTCGTCCACCAGTCGACCATTACGCATGCGTATCCGTTCTGCGACCGCACCGACACGCCGCTCATCTACCGCGCCATCGACGCCTGGTATGTGCGCGTGGAGGATATCCACGAACAGCTCGCCGCCAACAACGAAACCGTGCACTGGATGCCCGCCTACGTCGGCGAAAAGCGCTTTGGCAACTGGCTCCGTGAAGCACGCGACTGGAACATCTCCCGCAACCGGTTCTGGGGCTCCTGCCTCCCCGTCTGGGTCAACGATGACGACCCCTCGGACTGCATCTGCGTCGGCTCCGCCGCCGAACTCGAAGCGCTGAGCGGCGAAAAAATCACCGACCTGCACAAGCACTACCTCGACAAGGTCGTCATCCGCCGCGACGGCAAGACGTACCACCGCACGCCCGAAGTGCTCGACTGCTGGTTCGAATCCGGCTCCATGCCCTACGCCCAGCAGCACTACCCCTTCGAGAACAAAGACCGCCTCGACACCTTCTATCCGGCGGACTTCATCGCGGAAGGCCTCGACCAGACGCGCGGCTGGTTCTACACGCTCATGGTGCTGGGCACCTGCCTCTTCGGCAAATCGCCCTACCGCAACGTGGTCGTCAACGGCCTGATCCTCGCGGAAGACGGCAAGAAGATGTCCAAGCGCCTTAAGAACTACCCCGACCCGATGCACATCGTGGAGACCTATGGCGCCGACGCCATGCGCCTCTACATGATTGCCTCCCCGGTGGTTCGCGCGGAGAGCCTCCGCTTCTCCGAGGCGGGCGTCCGCCAGGTGCTGCGCGACCTCCTGATTCCGTGGTGGAATGCGTATTCCTTCTTCGTAACCTACGCCAACATCGACGGCTGGCATGAGGAAACGGTCCGCGCGCCGGACTCGGCCAACGGGCTCGACCGCTGGATTGTCTCCTCGCTCGAAACGCTGATTGCGAACGTCACGGATGCGATGGACCGCTACGATCTGCAGCGCTCGGTGCGCCCGTTCCTCGATTTCATCGATCAGCTGACGAACTGGTACATCCGCCGCTCCCGCCGGCGCTTCTGGAAGAGTTCCAACGACGCGGACAAGCTCGGCGCCTACCGGACGCTCCGCTACGTGCTGCTCCAGCTCTCGAAGGTGGCTGCGCCCTTCACCCCGTTCATCGCCGACGCCATCTACCGCAACCTGCGCTCGCCGGACATGCCCGAATCCGTGCACCTGTGCGAGTTCCCCGTTGCCAATGCCGCCGCCCGCGATGCCGCGCTGGAGCGCCGCATGGCCGCAGCCCAGCTTGCCGTCCGCCTCGGTCACAACCTGCGCAAGCAGAAGAACCTCAAGGTGCGCCAGCCGCTGGCGCGCGCCGCCGTGGTCTGCGCCCGCCCCGGCTTTGCCGAGGCGCTCGCCCCGATGGCGTCGCTCATCGCCGAAGAGCTCAACGTCAAGCACGTTGAATTCGCCGAGGACGAATCCCGCTTCGTCACCCTCCGCGCGAAGGCGAACTTCAAGGCGCTCGGCACCCGCCTCGGGCCGCGCATGAAGACCGCAGCCGCCGCCATCGCCGCCCTCAGCCCGGCGCAGATTGCCGCACTCGCCGCCGGAAAGCCCATCGAAATCGATCTCGGCGACAACCAGTGCCTCGTGTCGCTGGGTCCCGACGACGTGCTCATCCTGCGCGACGAAAAAGCCGGTATGCCCGTGGCCAACGACGGCGCCCTCACCGTGGCGATCGACACCACGCTCACGCCCGAACTCATCGCCGAGGGCATCGCCCGCGAATTCGTTTCCGCCGTCCAGAATCTCCGCAAGGAGGCCGATTTCAACGTCGCCCAGCGCATTCGCATCCGCGTCGCCACCGATGCGGAGGCCGCTGCCGCCCTGCGCGCTTTCGCGGACTTCGTGAACGGCGAGACGCTCTGCGTCGACCTCACGTTCGCCGAATCCGCCGCCGACGACGCCGCGGAAGCCGATCTCAACGGTCACGCCGCGCGCATCGCGCTCTCCCCGGCCTGAGCCCCGGCACCCCGCACGCATCCCGCGCGCCCCGCTCCGGGGCAGCCGGGCTGCGTGCGCACGTTTTCCCGACGTTTCTCTCCCCCGGGCGGCGAGTCCCGCCGCCTCTCCGGCATCCGGACAATCCCTTTTTTTTTTGCCATGAATGACCTGAAGCAAGTTGCTGAACAATTTGACCGCCTCCGCCTCGAGGTCGGCCGCGTGATTGTCGGCCAGGAAAAAGTTCTTGACCGCCTTCTCATCGCCCTGATCTGCCGCGGGCACGTGCTGCTCGAGGGCGTTCCCGGCATTGCCAAGACGACGCTCGTGCGCTCGCTTGCCGCCGCCCTCGGCGCGGAATTCCACCGCGTCTCCTTTACACCCGACCTCCTCCCCGCCGATGTGACCGGTACGCAGGTCTACAACCCCAAAGACGGCTCCTTCACACCGAAAAAAGGCCCCGTCTTCACGAATCTCCTGCTCGCCGACGAAATCAACCGCGCCCCCGCCAAGGTGCAGTCCGCCCTGCTCGAAGCCATGCAGGAGCGGCAGGTGACCATTGGCGACGTCACCTACCCGCTGCCACAGCCCTTCCTCGTCCTTGCCACACAAAACCCCATCGAGCAGGAAGGCACCTACCCGCTGCCCGAGGCGCAGGTCGACCGCTTCCTGTTCAAGGTCATCGTCCCCATGCCTTCGCGGGACGATGAGCGCCGCATCATGGAGCGCTTTTCACACAAAGAGGCGCCGAAGGTTTCGCCCGTTCTCCGGCTGGAGGAGCTCGAAAACTTCCGCGATGCGCTCGATCAGGTCTACTGCGACGAAAAGGTGGGCGATTACATTCTCGACCTCGTTTTCTCCACGCGCGAACCCGAAAAGCACAATCTCAACTCGCTCAAAGGACTCATCGATCTGGGCGCCTCGCCGCGCGCCTCCATCAACCTGAACATGGCGGCCCGCGCCAACGCGCTCCTGCGGGGGCGCGCCTATGCCACGCCGCAGGACGTCAAGGAGGTCGCGCCGGATATCCTGCGCCACCGCATCCAGCTGTCGTACGAAGCGGAATCCCGCGGGCTTACCGCCGGGCAGATTGTCCGCACCATCCTCGACGAAACGCCCGTTCCCTGACGCGTTCGCGCCGGGCCACGCCCGCCGCGCCGCCACGCCCGTGCCACGCCGCCGGCACAGTTCCGTCCCGTGAACCGCGTCTGCGGCTCATGGGACGCGCTGTTTACGCGCCTCGGGAAAGGCGCCGGACAACCCGCAGCAGCAGCAGAATCCCCACCGGGAACAGGAGCGCCGTCAGCAGCCCCGTCTTGAGGCTCATCTGCACATTTTCCGCCGTTCCCAGAAGGCGCGTCACCATGCCCGCAAACCCGGTTGCGTGCGCATAGAGACCCTGCATGCCGTCCGAAACCCAGCCGACCAGCCCCGGCCCCAGCATGCACCCGATGTCGCCGCCCATCGCGAGCAGACTGAACATCGCCGAGCCGCCCAGCGGGAAGAATTTCGCAGAGAGCGAAATCGTGCCCGGCCAGAAAATCCCCACCGCATATCCGCAGACGCCGCAGCCGACCAGGCACAGAATCGAATGCTGGCCGAACACCGCCAGCAGATAGCCGCACACGCCCAGCAGCGCGCAGCGGCGCAGTTCCTTTTTCAGGTCCAGCGAACTGCCGCGCACGCCGTAATACGTGCGGGAAGACCCCATCAGCACCGCAAACAGGAGCGGTCCGAGCAAGTCGCCCGCCGTCTTCGAAACACCCATGCCCAGCTGCGCAAAGAGCGACGCCCATTGCGCCATCGCCTGCTCCGCGGCACCGCCGCACACCATCATGAGCAGCATCAACGGGAAGGCCCGGCTCCGGAACAGCTCGCCCAGCCGCATCGCCTGCTGCCCCTCCGCGACCGGACTTCGGAGCGGCGCAAACGCAAACAGGTACGTTCCGATCAGCGGCAGAATCGACCACAAGACCGCCAGAAGCGGCCACCGGTGCAGTCCGAACAACGCAAAAAAGGCGGTCGATCCCAGGACGCAAATCACGAATCCCCAGCAATAGGCGGCATGCAGAATCGCCATATCCGCCGCCTTGCGCCTGGACGGCAACGCCTCAATGAGCGGGCTAACAATGACCTCGAGAAAACCGCTGCCGATCGCCGTGAGCAGGAGCGCAACCACAATCCCGGGAAACACGAGGGGCGGCGGGAGCGTGGTAACCAGCAGCGGCAGCAGAAGCATGCCGGCCGCGGAAAAGCCCGCCGCCGCAACACTGGCGGCGCGGTAGCCGATGCGCTCGACGTTGTGCGCGCACCAGATATCCACCAGCATCTGCGCGGCGAAAATCATCACGACCAGCGTTCCCAGCGCGGAGAACGAAACGCCGTATTCCTGGTGGAACACGACATACAGCAAAGCGGGAAAATTGATGGAAACGGCCTGCGTGATCATTCCGAGATAGCAGGCGATTCGCGTATGTTTTTCCGTCATAAAAAGACGCTTCAATGGAGGGTCAGGCGAGAATGTCGCGCATTCTACCCTTCCCCGCTCTCCCGATGCAACCGCCCGATTCCGCCGCTTCATCCCCGATGCGCGCGGCGGACGGGCGGGCGGCAAACTGCCGCCTGTGATGCGGGCGGGCGGCAAACTGCCGCCTGTGATGTGGGCGGCGTTAACCGCCCGCAGCGAAGCCAGCGCGGCGAAACCAGCGTCGCGGAGCCAGCGCCGCGGAGCGGGCGCCGCGGAGCCAGCGCCGCGAAGCCAGTGCCAGCGAAGCGGGCGCCGCGCCCCTCGAGGGGGATCGAATCATGCAGAAATGGCACACCCGCGCCCTTCGGGTGCCGAAGAGATGGTACCCGGAGATTCGAGGCTGGGCCAAGCTGCGGGAAAAAGCGCCCTCCGGAATCTCAGGCGGTATACCGCCGATTCCGGAGGGCGTTGGTTGTCAGCAAATGACGCCGATGGGCGGAAGCTGAGCCCGGGCGCGGAGCGACCGGGCAATCAGGCGGCAGATTGCCGCCCGCCGCTTATTCTTCCTCTTCGTCGATATCCAGCGGAGGATGGTGGGCGGCATGCGCCGTTTCGGGCGTCCGCTCCGCGAGCGACAGATATTTCTGCTGGGGAAGAACACACTTGTAGGCCGGACGGATGATGCGCGAGTTGCTCGCGAGTTCCTCGAGCCGGTGCGCACACCAGCCCGGAATGCGCCCGACCGCGAAGAGCGGCGTAAACAGGTCGGCCGGAATCTTCAGCATGCGGTACACGAAGCCCGAATAGAAGTCGACGTTCGGACACAGCCCGCGATCGACGCCCTTGAGCTCCTCGTACACGCGCGGACCCATCTCCGCCACTTTGTTGTACAGCTCGAACTCCTCCTGAAACTCCGGATGCAGCGTAACGAGCTCCCGGACTTTTTCGCGCAGAATCTCCGCACGCGGGTCCGAAATCTTGTACACCGCATGGCCCAGACCGTAGATCAGACCGGCGCGGTCAAACGCCCGCTTCGTCAGAATCTTGCGCAGATAATCGGCAACCTGTGTGTCGCTCGACCAGTCCTTCACGTTCGCCTTGACCGCCTCCATCATTTTGACGACCTTGATGTTCGCACCGCCATGGCGCGGGCCCTTCAGCGAAAGGCACGCCGCCGCAATGGCCGAATACGTGTCGGTAAACGTCGAGGACACCACGTGCGTCGTGAAGGTGGAATTGTTGCCGCCGCCGTGGTCGGCATGCAGCACCAGGCACAAATCGAGCAGTTCCGCCTCTTCGCGCGTGTATTCGCCGCGCAAGCGGAGCAGCGACAGAATGTGCTCGGCCGTGGAAAGGCCCTCCGGCGCCACCCGCATGAACAGACTCCGCCCCATGTGGTAATGCGCCTTCGCCTGATACCCGTACACCGCATACGTCGGCAGACGCGAAATCAGCAGGAGCGACTGACGGATGACGTTCGAAATGCTCAAATCATCCGGATTCGGGTCGAACGCATACGAAGCAAGCACACAGCGCGCCAGCTTATTCATCACGTCCGGCGAAGGCATCCCCAGAATGGCCTCCTCCTTGAAGCGGGGCGGCAACGGACGCATTTCGCACAGGCGCGTATTGAATTCCGCCAGTTCGGCAGCCGTCGGCAGGTGTCCCATCAGGAGCAAAAAGACCGTTTCCTCAAAACCGAAACGCTTTTCCTTCTGGAAGCCGCGCACGAGATCCCGCACTTCGATGCCGCGATACAGCAGTTTGCCGGGCACCGGAATCAGTTCATTATCCTCAATCGTATAGCCGACAACACCGCCGACCGTGGTCAGACCGACCAGCACGCCGGAGCCGTCCGCATTGCGCAAGCCGCGTTTGACATTGTAGGCGTGGTAGAGATTGGGATCTTTGGAAGAGGCGTCGACCGCCATCTCCGCATACTTGTCCAGCAGGGGATCATCGGACTGGACGTTCTTTACATTGTTTTTGGCATTCATGATGTCAAGGATTCCCTGAACAGTTTCACTTTCGCTAGTATATTGCGGCATAATTCTGCCATTATTTGCTGAAAACTTCAATTCGCCGCCCTCGCCGGGGCGCGTCTGCGGCAGGGGCGTGGCATCTTCTCTCCGGGAGAAGTCCCCGCTTTATGCCTTTTGCGCATAAAGCCGCACCTTTCCGGTGCGCCGTGCGAACTCCGGGCACGCCGGGAGCGATGAGTCCTCCTGAAAACCGGGAACGCCCCTGATGTCTACAAAAAAGAACGTCCGCATGCATGCGCGCGCATGCGCGTGCGCGTACGATTTCCTTTTGTCTGTACTTCCGCCGTTCCGGAGCGGTTCCAATCCGCGCAAGGCAAACCCCGACCCGTCTGCTTCGCTCGGCTGCGTCCCGCAACCCGTCCGAGCTCGGGAAGAAGCGGTAAATTCCGGCTTTTCCGCGCTCTTGATTCGATGATTTATAGCTCCTGGAGCGGAGAATTAAGAATTTCTCACGGAGAAAAACTTTGGGGTTGACCCCGCAGGAACATTTTGAGATACTTACGCCTGTTTCACCTGCTTACGGGCGAGGCCAGTCTAAATGGTACGGGTTGGCTCCCAAAAGAAAGAGACGGAGACCCGGCATTGCCGCCTGGGAATGCGTCATTTGCTGCGCCTGCAAGAATGAGGGGATAACAAGGCCCGCATAGCTCAGTTGGTAGAGCGCATCCTTGGTAAGGATGAGGTCATCGGTCCGATTCCGATTACGGGCTCCACTTCTGTCAGTACCTCCTAATTAACATACCCAACATAGGTTTGCATCCATGGCAAAGGAAACTTTTGTCCGTAACAAGCCGCACGTTAACGTCGGTACCATCGGCCACGTCGACCACGGCAAGACGACTCTGACCGCGGCGATTACCCACGTCCAGTCTCTCAAGGGCCTGGCCACGGACGTCGCCTACGACGAGGTCGCGAAGGCCTCCGAGTCCGCCGGCCGTCGTGACCCCACCAAGATTCTCACCATCGCCACCTCGCACGTCGAGTATCAGTCCGAGAAGCGTCACTATGCGCACGTGGACTGCCCCGGCCACGCCGACTTCGTCAAGAACATGATTGTCGGCGCCGCCCAGATGGATGGCGCGATTCTCGTCGTCTCCGCCGCTGACGGCCCGATGCCGCAGACGAAGGAGCACGTCCTGCTCGCCCGCCAGGTCGGCGTTCCCAAAATCGTCGTCTTCCTCAACAAGGTTGACCTCGTCGACGACCCCGAGCTCCTCGACCTCGTCGAGATGGAAATCCGCGAGCTCCTGTCCAAGTACGATTACGATGGCGACAACGCCCCGATTGTCCGCGGCGCTGCTCTGCCCGCCACCAAGGCGACCTCTCCCGATGATCCTGCCTGCGCCTGCATCGGCGAACTGCTCGACACGCTCGACAGCTACATCCCCGATCCTGTCCAGCAGCTCGATCAGCCCTTCATGATGCCCATCGAGGACATCTTCTCCATCGAAGGCCGTGGCACGGTCGTTACCGGTCGTGTCGAGCGCGGCATCATCAAGGTCGGCGACGATGTCGAAATCGTCGGTATCCGTCCGACCCAAAAGACGGCCGTCACCGGCGTCGAGATGTTCCGCAAGTCTCTCGATCAGGGCCAGGCTGGCGACAACGTCGGCTGCCTGCTCCGCGGCACCAAGAAGGAAGACGTTCAGCGTGGTCAGATCCTCGCCAAGCCCGGCACCATCACCCCGCACACCAAGTTCGAGGCGCAGGTGTACGTGCTCACGAAGGAAGAGGGTGGCCGTCACACTGCGTTCTTCCCCGGCTATCGTCCGCAGTTCTATATCCGTACGGCTGACGTCACCGGCAACATCGCTCTGCCCGAAGGCGTTGAGATGGTTATGCCCGGCGACAACATCAACATGACCGTCGAGCTCATCTACCCCTGCGCTCTGGAGGAGAAGATGCGCTTCGCCATCCGCGAAGGCGGTCGTACCGTCGGCGCCGGCACCGTTACCAAGATCATCCAGTAACGGATTCGGCCAACCGCCGTACTTCAAGGCTCGGGCCCCTTTGGGGTCCGGGCTTTTTCTTTTCCCCTCGCTCTTTACACACGGTCGCTGTCTCTGCTGAAGCGAAGCCGCGCGAGCGAGCCAAACAGGACGGACAGGACGTACAGGACGAACAGGACGTACAGGACAGCTCGCTCCTATGCCACAACCACTGCCCGCGCAGCAGAGCCAGTAGCCCCAGTGCCCCCAGTGGCCCCAGTGGTCCCGCTCCCAAAGACCCCATCCTGCGATGAGGCGTCACGTTGCACCGCAGGGAGTGCGGGCACAGCGGAAACAGCCTAGCGTCTCCACCGCTGCGACGCTGGAGGAGCCGATGGATGCAACCTCACGCGGCCGTTTACCGGGCGCGAAGCGTCAAATAATACTGTTACCGAAATGGAAGAGAATTTGATTTAGGTTGCGTCAAATATGATGTTACCATTGGATTGGCATCTAAAGAGCCC
>CASFKR010000091.1 GCA_949295265.1 uncultured Verrucomicrobiota bacterium
GGCCGGTGCAGCCGCCGCTCCAGCGCGGCGCGCTCAGCCGCCAGCGAGCCCGGCGCCCCGGCAAGGAGCGCCACTTCATTTCCGGCGGCGATCGTCGCGGAGCCGTCTTCCGGGATGTCTTGCGGGCGCACGAAAAAGGTGGCGCCCGCCAGCCGGAGAGCGCGGAGCCGGTCGGCGGCTGCGCTCTGCTCGGCGGGTGAGCCGCCAAGGACGGCGAGGGTGACGGCTTTGCGGATGCCGCCGCCGAAGTCGAAGTAAAACGCTTTCATGGGGAGGGGAAAATCAGACGCAGACTCAGACGCGGTTGCGGGGCGCGGCGTTTCCGGAGTTGCGGCGGCAGACATCGAGGATGCGCGCCGCCATTTGCGGTCCGATGCCCGGAACGGCGGCAACCTCTTCCGGCGTTGCGGCGGCTATGCGCCGCACGGAGCCGAAGTGGCGCAGCAGGTCGCGCTTGCGCGCTTCGCCGATGCCCTCGATTTCGTCGAGCGCCGATTCGCGGATTTTCTTGAGCCGCAGATTGCGGTTGTAGGTGATGGCAAAGCGGTGTGCCTCATCGCGGAGGCGGATGACCACCTTGAGCGCTTCGCTGTCGATGGGTAGGACGATTTCCGGGGTGCCGTCGGGCCAGTCGACGACGATGATTTCAAAGCGTTTGGCGAGCCCGACGACGGCGAGGTGTCCGAGCCCGAGCTCGGCGAGGCGCGCACGGGCGGCGCGCAGCTGGGTGATGCCGCCGTCGACCATGACGAGGTCCGGGAAGGTGCCGCCTTCTTCGTGCAGCCGCTGGTAGCGGCGCCCGACGACCTCCGCCATGCTGCGCGGATCGTCAATGCCTTCGACCGTCTTGATGCGGAAGCGCCGGTAGCGCTGCGGTGCGGTGAGTCCGTCGACGCTGGAGACCATCGAGGCGACGGTCATGGTGCCGCCGAGGTGAGAAATATCGAAGCCTTCGATGACGTGCGGAGGACCCGGCAGGCGCAGGAGCCGTCCGAGTTCTTCGCACCCGGCGAGGGCACGGTCGCGCGGCTGTACGGGGTTGGGCACTTCGCGGGCATGGAGGCGCACGAGTTTGCCGAGCGCTTCGCAGGTATCGCGGATCTGGGCGGCCTTTTCGAAGTCGAGCGCCTCCGAGGCGGCGAGCATTTCCTGTTTGAGCTCCGCAAGAATGCGCGGATTGCCTTTGCGGAGAAAATCGCACGCTTCGCGGAAGCGCGCGCCGTACGCTTCCGCGGAGATGGCGCCCGTGCACGGGGCCGAGCAGCACGCGATGCGGTCGTTGTGGCAATGCGTGTGCGTCTGTTCGTCCGGACACGTGGCGTCGCATTTGCGGATGCCCCAGCGCCGCTCGACAAAATCGCGCGCAATGTGAACCGCCGTGGAGGAAGGGAAGGGGCCGAAGTATTCGTTGCCGTCGTCGCGCACGATGCGGCACTCGGAAAAGCGCGGAAACGTGAGATGCGTCTCCGCGCGCAGCGCGAGGTAGCGCTTGTCATCTCGGAGCGCAATGTTGAAGCGCGGACGGTAGTCTTTGATGAGGCGCCCTTCCGTGAGGAGCGCCTCCGCCTCGTTGCGAACGACCAGCCATTCCAGATCGGCAATGCAGTGCACGAGCCCGCGCAATTTGGGCGACCCTTTCCGGAGCGAGGATTCGCGGAAATAGCTCTGCACGCGCCGCCGGAGCGAGACCGCCTTGCCGACGTAGATGATGACGCCGTTGCGGTCCCGGTAGATGTAGCATCCCGGTTTGTCCGGAAGGTTCGCGAGTTTTTCGCGGAGGCGGTCGCTGACGGGAATCATGGCAGCCCTTTCTCCGCGCTACGGCAGGTTCAGCGCCTGTGCGACGTCGGCGCGGATTTGCGCGCCGAGCGCCTCCGGCGTGTCGAAGGCGCGCTCGCCGCGCAGGCGGCGCAGAAAGGCGATTTCGAGTGCGGCGCCGTAGAGTGCGCCCCGGTGACCGGGAATGTGGATTTCCAGCACGGGGCGGTCCGGCCGCGCATCGGGAAAGGTCGGCCGGAACCCGTAATTGGCGACGGCGCGATGCCACGGACCTTTTGCTGCGCCGGGTTCGCTGCGCCGCACATCAACGGCGTACACGCCGACGGGCGGCATTACCGCCGCGGCGGGCAGCACGTTTGCCGTGGGCGTCCCCAGCTGCGTGCCCACGCCGCGCGAGGGCGCCGGCGCGGCGCGCTCCTCAATCCGGTAGGCCCGCCCCAGCAGCTGCGCGGCATCGCCCAGTGCACCTGCGAGAATCAGCTTGCGGATGCGCGAACTGGAAACCGGTTCTCCCTGCCGGCAGACAAAGGGCTCTTCGCGCACCGAAACGGCGCCGCCCGTGAGCGTGTAGAGGTCCGAAAGGCGTCCCGCATGCCCGTGCCCGAAGCGCCAGTTGGGTCCGCTCACCACGGCGCAGGAACGCCCGGGAACGGCGGTCCAGCACCCCAGCACGCGCGTCGCAAACGCCTGCGGTTCCAGCGCGGCGAAGCGCTCCGTAAAGGGGATGACGAGGCAGCCGTCCATGCCCGCCTCCTCCAGAAGTGCGAGCCGCTGCGGCAGCGTGGTGAGCCGCGGCGGACACCGCGCGGGCGCGACCACCGAGAGCGGATGCGGATCAAACGTCAGCACCCATGCCTGCGCGCCGCGCTCCTGCGCAAAGGCGCGCGCCGTGCGCAGCAGCGCCTGGTGCCCCAGATGCACCCCGTCGAAATAGCCGGCCGCCAGAACGGCGGCGGGCGCGGCGGCGGCGGCTTCAGCCGGTGTATGCAGGATCATCATACCGGAACGGATTCCTGCGCTGAGCCTCAGCGGTTTTTTATCGCGCTCATGACGGCGCGGCGCGTTTCGCGGTCGCTTTCCTTGCGCCGGAGCGTCTCGCGCTTGTCGTATTCGGCTTTGCCGCGACAGACACCCAGTTCGCACTTTACGCGGCCCTTTTTCAGGTAGAGCGCGAGCGGAATGAGGGTGTTGCCTTTGCGCTCGACGTGTTCGCGGAGCTTGAGAATCTCGCGCCTGTGCAGCAGGAGCTTCCGGCTCCGGTGCGTGTCGTGATTGAAAATGTTGCCAAACCCGTACGGGGGAATGTTGACTCCGTGGAGCCACGCCTCATTCGTATGCTTGTCCACATCGGCGTAGGCGCCGATAAGCCCGGCATGCCCTTCGCGCACCACCTTGACCTCGGTGCCGCGCAGGGCAAGACCCGCCTCGAGGCGCTGCAGAACTTCGTAATCATGCAGTGCCTTGCGGTTGCGCGCGACGACCTGAATGGCATCGCGGTTGCTGGTGGGTTTGGCGGACATCGTCAAGGGAAAAACGGAAGCGGCGCGTCGGCGGATGCGCGCGGCCCGTGCGAAAAAAAAAAACGGCACGCACCGGGTTGAAGGCACCCGGCCCGCGCCGCTGCGGCGTGGTTGCCGCCGCACGCTTCGGGTCGTCCCGGAAAGGCCGGAACGCCCTGCGGCGAACACGGCGCGACGGGGGAAAGCTCAGCGGTTGTAGCCGCGGCGCTCCAGCTGATCGTAATCAATCTCAGCCGTAAGCTTGCCTTCAATAATCTCACGCAGAACGGTATCCACCGTCTCCTCATCCTCTTTCGGGACCAGGAGGGGGCGGCGCACGTTCCGGTTGATTTCGCGCACGCGAAGCGAAACCATGTTGACCAGGACGGGGATGTTGGGAACCTTTTCCTTGGCCTTATCGAGCAGCTCGAAATCCATTGCAAATCCTTCGGTTGCGAAAATTGGTGTTGACAAGGCTCGAAATGCTAGCAAAACACCCCCGCCCCGTCAAATGGGTTTGCACGCAAACTGCGGCGTGAGCGGAAGGTCAGGATTGGAGCGGCTGCTGGTTGGGCGGCGGCACCACGGTCACCGTGAACGGGTAGCGCATGCGCAAATCCCCGTTGAGGCTCACCTCGATCCAGTAGGTGCCCGCTTCCTTGAACTCGACGCCGAGAAACTGCTCGAGGCTGGTGTGCATCCGCCCCGCCGATTCCAGCCGGAAGGCGACTTCCTTGCCTTCGATGAGCGGGGTGTGGCCGTCGGGACAGATGATGACGGTTTTCTGGCGAAAATCGCCCTGTCCGCAGGTCCAGCGGTTTACAATGCACAGCCGGAAGGGGCGGATGGGCAGCTGTTTGACGTTGATGCCGTCCCCGAAAACACCGAGAAAAATGAAGTGTCCGCTGACTTCCTGGCGGACATCTTCGCAGATGAGGCTGAACTGAATATCCGGAATCATCATGACTGAAAAGCTGAGTTGGCCGGGCGGTGCGCAGGTGTGCGCCGTCCCGGGAGGTTAATGGGCGAGCCCCGGATCGTCTTCCCGGAGGAGGATGGCTTCGGCGCGGGTGCAGCAGCGCCGCTGCCGGTCGATTTCGAAGAGGCATGCACTGAAAAGGGCGGGGCCGCCCGCGACGTCAAACCGCGTCGGCATCCCGGAAAGAAAGCGTTTGGTGACGGGTTCAATGCTCCGCCCGATGACGGAGTGGATGGGGCCGCACATGCCGACGTCGGTGATGAAGCCGGTTCCGCCGGGCAGCACCGCCGCATCGGCCGTCTGCACATGCGTGTGCGTCCCGAAAACCGCCGCGGCGCGTCCGTCCACATAATGTCCGAAGCAGATTTTTTCCGAGGTGGCTTCCGCGTGAAAATCGAAGAGGACGATGCGGTCGCGCGGGATGGGGCCGGTGAGCAGACTGTCCGCCACCGTGAAGGGGTTTTCCGCCGGGTTCATGAAGGTGCGCCCCATCAGGTTGACGACCGCGACGGGTCCCAGCGACGTCTGAAACTCCGTCCAGCCCCGCCCCGGACACCCGGGACCGAAATTCGCCGGACGGATGACGCGCCTGTCATTCGCCAGCAGATTGACGGCCTCCTTCTGATCCCAGACGTGATCGCCCAGCGTGATGACATCGGCCCCGGCGGCAAACAGTTCCTCTGCAAGCGCGCCCGTAATGCCGCGGCCCGCCGCGGCATTTTCGCCGTTGACGATGACCGCATGCACGTTGTATTTGCGGCGCAATTCCGGGACCACGGAAGCAAAAATCCGCCGTCCCGGCGAGCCGACGATATCTCCGACACACAAAATGTTCATGCGCAAAATCGTATCATATCCGCACCCGGTGCGGCAAAGCGTGTCCGCCGGAACCGGCGCAAAACCGGCATCGCAGCCCGCCCCGCCGCCTTCGGGAAGGCGTTTTCGCGCAGAACCGGCCAATAGTAAATTCGTCACGGGCGTGTCCGCGCGCCCGTGACGAATTTATATTAGTCCAAAACCGCACTTTTTCCCCGGATTTTGGGGTCAAAAAAAAGAAAATTTTCGGGAGAAACCGGAAGTTGATTCATCGAAAAGGCGCTATGGGAGCCGTAAATCAAGGAAAGTGACGGAAGGCGTAAAATTCGGACGTTTACCCTCTTGCCTTGTCACCCCCCTTTCGATACACTTAATTGGCATAATTTTTTTACTCAATCCAGAAGGGCAACTCAAATGGACCAATTTCTCCCCAGTTTCGTGTTGTTGATCGTCGGTATGACGACTGTTTTCGTGTTTCTGACGCTTCTGATGTACGTCGTAGGCTGGACCTCCCCGTATTTTGCGAAGTTCACGAACATTATTCCTGATCCGGTTCCGCCCGCTCCGAAAAAGAAGGCCGCCGCCAAGGGTGCCAACCCGAAGGTCGCGCTGGCCATTGCCGCCGCCGCCAAAGCCGCCGGTAAATAATCAGCCACAGTCCTTTCCAGCATTTCAACGTTCAGAGATTGGAGTTTTCCATGCCTAAGAAGCAGATTAAAGTGATGTGCACCGCATTCCGCGACGGTTTCCAATCCGTCTACGGCGCGCGTGTTTTTTCCAAGGATTTCATGCCGGCCGTCAAGGCTGCGTATGATGCCGGTATCCGTTGGTTCGAAGCCGGTGGCGGCGCCCGTTTCCAGGCCTGCTACTTCTACTGCCAGGAAGACGGCTTCGACGTGATGGATGAATTCCGCAAGACGTGCCCCGATGCGGACCTGCAGACGCTCTCCCGCGGCGTGAATATCGTCGCGCTCGACTCCCAGTCCAAGGATGTCATCAAGCTGCATGCCGACATGTTCAAGAAGCACGGCATGACCTCCATCCGCAACTTCGATGCGCTCAACGACGTCGAGAACCTCAAGTGGTCCGGCCAGTGCATCCACGACGCCGGCCTCAAGCACGAGGTCGTCGTCACCATGATGGGTCTGCCCCCGGGCGTTGACAACCAGGGTACCCACACGCCGAAGTTCTACGCCGATTGCGTTCAGAAGATCATCGATGCGGGCATCCCCTTCGACCGCCTCTGCTTCAAGGATGCTTCCGGCACCTCCGCTCCTTCCACGGTTCGCGAGACCATCAAGATGGCCCGCAAGGTTCTCGAGAAGGCCGGCAAGGGCAAAACCCACATCCAGTTCCACAGCCACGAGACGGCCGGCAACGGCATCGCGTGCTACATGGCGGCCCTCGAAGGCGGCGCGGATGGTCTCGACCTTTCCATGAGTCCCGTTTCCGGCGGCACCTGCCAGCCCGACATCATCACGATGTGGCACGCGCTCGACGGCGATGACCGTTTCGAACTCGAAGGCATCGACATCGAGAAGATCCGCCACGCCGAGCAGGTCTTCCGCGATCAGATGGCGGAGTACTTCCTGCCGCCCGAGGCGCTCGCTGTCAACCCGGCCATCGTGTGGTCCCCGATGCCCGGCGGCGCGCTGACCGCCAACACGCAGATGCTGCGCGACAACAACATGATGGACAAGTACAACGACATGATTGCCGAAATGTACGATGCGGTCCGTCTGGGTGGCTTCGGCACGTCCGTGACCCCCGTTTCGCAGTTCTACGTCCAGCAGGCGCTCAACAACGTCATGTTCGGCAAGTGGAAGAAGATTGCTCCCGGCTACGGCAAGATGGTTCTCGGCTACTTCGGCAAGACGCCCGTCGAGCCCGATCCGGAAATCGTCAAAATCGCTTCCGAGCAGCTCGGCCTCCAGCCGACCAAAAAGACGGTTCTCGAGCTCAACGAAGAGGATGCCAAGAAGCCCGGTTCCATGAAGGGCTGCGCGGCCGCCCGCAAGATGCTCGAAGATGCGGGCCTGCCCGTCACCGACGAGAACGTCTTCATCGCCGCCTCCTGCGCCGAGAAGGGCATCATGTTCCTCAAGGATCCGTCCAAGGCGCCCAACGGCGTCCGCAAGGGCGTTCCCGCCGCTGCGGCTCCTGCCGGCGGCACGGACTTCACCGTCACGATTGACGGCGAGAAGTTCGGTGTTTCGCTCGCCGACGGCTCCGCCACGGTCAACGGCACGAAGTACGCCTACTCGCTCGCGGCGGGTCTCGAGGGCGGCGCCGCCAAGCCCAAGGCTGTCGCGTCCGGCGAAGGCACGGCCTTTACGGCCCCGATGCCCGGTCTCGTTCTGCGCTTCACCGCCTCCGAAGGCGACACGGTCAAGCAGGGCGAGGAAGTCATGGTTCTCGAAGCCATGAAGATGGAGAACGTCATGACCGCTCCGTGCGACGGCGTCGTCTCCTTCGCTGTCTCCCAGGGCGACAAAGTTTCCACCGGCGACCTGCTCTTCACCGTTGGTTAATCTCATCAGGAAGCAAACGAAATGAAGCAATTCTTCAGCGTTCTTACGGCTCTGGTTTGCTGCTTCTCCGCCGCACCTGCGTTCGCGCAGGATGCGGTTCCGGAGGAGGCACCTCCGGCCACGGTTCACGAAGTTGAGGTCGAGAGCAATGTCGCCGTCCTGACTCCGGTCGAGAAGGCGAAGCTCACCAAGGCCGTCGGCTACTACGAGGCGGACGGCACGTTCGTCCCCGTTGAGGGCGGCGGCGGTTCCACGTCCATCTCGAAGATGCACCACACCGTGCAGTCGCTCTTCGAGAAGGCCAAGGGTATGTGGAAGGATACCGGTATCTACGGTTTCTGCATGCGCGAGGCTCCTTCCTACGTCACGCAGGGCTACTTCAATCAGGGTGGCCGCTGGGTGGACGGACACGAAGTCAAGATGCTGTTCAACATGCCCTACGGCGTCGGCCAGCTCATCATGATTTTCGTCTGCGTCGTCCTCATCTATCTGGCGTTTGTGAAGGGCTTTGAACCCCTGTTGCTCTTCCCGATCGGCTTCGGCGGTCTGCTGTCCAACCTGCCGCTCGCCGGCGTCGCCACCCCGGGCATGATGGAAGGCGGCATCGTTTCCGCCGACGGTCTGATCATGTCGGGCGGAACCATCGTTCCCGGCGGCTTCCTCTCGTACGTGTTCCAGTTCGGTATCGATACCGGTCTGTTCCCGATTCTGATCTTCTTCGGCGTCGGCGCCATGACCGACTTCGGTCCGCTCATCGCCAACCCGAAGACGCTCCTGCTCGGTGCTGCGGCTCAGCTCGGCATCTTCACGGCCCTGATGGGTGCCATCGTCATCTCCGTGCTTCCCAACGGCATTCACTTCTCCCTCGCGGAAGCCGCCTCCATCGGCATCATCGGCGGTGCGGACGGCCCGACCTCCATCTGGCTGACGACCAAGCTCGCGCCGGATCTGCTCGGTCCCATTGCCGTGGCCGCGTACTCCTACATGGCGCTCGTGCCGATTATCCAGCCCCCGCTGATGCGTCTGTGCACGACCCCCGAGGAGCGCAAAATTCGCATGCCCAACCCGCGTGAGGTCCACAAGATCGAGAAGGTCGTCTTCCCGCTCGTGGTGCTCCTGCTCTGCGGCGCGCTCCTGCCTTCCGCCATCCCGCTGCTGGGCGCCCTGATGTTCGGCAACCTGGCGCGTGAGTGCGGCGTCGTCGACCGTCTCTCCGACACGATGCAGAATGCCCTCATCAACATCGTCACCATCCTGCTCGGCCTCTCCGTCGGCTCCAAGCTCGCCGCCGAGAAGTTCGTGACGGGCCAGACCTGCGGCATCATGATCCTGGGCGTCATCGCCTTCGGCGTCGGCACCATCGGCGGTCTGCTCATCGCCAAGCTGATGAACGTCTTCCTCAAGGAGAAAATCAATCCGCTCATCGGTTCCGCCGGCGTCTCCGCCGTGCCGATGGCTGCCCGCGTCTCCCAGAACGAGGCTTCCAAGGCCGATCCCACCAACTTCATCCTGATGAACGCGATGGGTCCGAACGTGGCCGGCGTGATCGGCTCCGCCGTGGCGGCCGGTCTGCTCTACCGCATGCTGGGCGGCTAAGGCCCTCCGGGTACACGGTAGTCAATGCTGCAACGAAGCACGCGTCCCGGTTTCGGGGCGCGTGTTTCCTATCCGGCGGGTGCATCCCGGTGCGGCACCCGTTTCCGGCGTGACAAATCCGGGGAACCGGGCTATGCTCACCGTCATGAAAAAAGAAGCGGATACTACAACCGGCCTAGAAGGCTTCGAGCCGGAGTTCAAGGAGCTCTGCGGGGTGATTGCCTCCCTCGACACGCGCGAGGATGCGGAGCGTTTTCTCTGGGAACTGTGCACCGGCAGCGAGCTTCTGGCTTTCGCCAAGCGCTGGGCGCTGATGAAGGAGCTGCTCGCCGGTACGCCCCAGCGCACCATCGCGCGGAAGTTCCAGATGAGCCTCTGCAAAATCACGCGCGGCGCCCGCTACAGCAAGACGGAAAACTCGCTCCTGCGCGCCCGCGCCGCCGAGGCGCTCGCACGCCGGGGTACGCCCCCGCCCGCTCCGCCGCGGGTGGGCGTTTCCGGACAGGCCGTTCTCCTTTCGCCTTTCGCCAGAGGGTGAGCTCACCCGGCACCGGCTTAAAAGGAGATGCAAGGAGGAACAGGCCTCGTTTCCTGTCCGAGCTCAGTATGCCCCGGCCCCGCCGGTCCATGCGCGGAAAATTCTGGTTTAGACCCGGTCATATTTGTCCACACTGGACATACCATGAAAGTGGAAATCAGAATGCACAGAGGAGGGGCCGGTATGACGGACGAGGCCAGAGGATTTTCCCTTCGCAGGCGGCGGGGGGCGGAGGACACGGAGCGGCAGGCCCTGCTGGAGGGCCTGGGCCAGACCCGGGCGCTGATCGCCCAGGCCTACGCGGGCTTCAACGCCGCGGGGGACCCGGACCTGATCGAGTCCTACGTGTTCGAGATCAACGCCCTCCAGGCCCGGTACTCCTACCTGCTGCGGCGGGTGAAGGAGCTGGACGGGGACGCGGCGGTGGGCTGCGGCCCGAGATAAGGGGGGCGACCCCGGCCAGGGGACTGGCAATCTGCGCGGCGAGGTGTGGGCGGTGGAAGCCATACTCAACGCCCTGCCCTGGATTGTGGGCGGGCTCATGCTGATCCTGCTGCTGGCGGCCCTGCGGCGGCCGCTGCAATGGCTGGCGGGGCTGGCGGTGCGGACGGGGGCGGGGCTGGCCGTCCTGTGGCTCCTCAGCGGGGCGGGGAGCCTGCTGGGCCTCCGGCTGGGGGTCAATCTGGTCAACGCCCTGGTGCTGGGGGTGCTGGGCGCCCCCGGCTTCG
>CASFKR010000092.1 GCA_949295265.1 uncultured Verrucomicrobiota bacterium
TGCGCTGACTTCGTTCAGGCGGCTCTGCCGCCGAGAAAAAGTCCTTATTTGACACCTTGGTCGGAACGTTCGTGGAGACTTCAGAAGGGGGCTACTCCGCGTGGCTCAAATTTCTAAATTCTTCGCGAGACTGAGTTTCACAACCTTCCTCCGTGTGGCTCAAAAATCCGGGATAAGCCTTGCAGGGGCTTACCTTGCCACGGTTTCGCCAGTTCCCTATAATTCGTCGGCATGAAAAGCGACATTTCAAAATCCAGAATCAGGCGGATCGTTTCTCTGCGCCGGAAGAAAAAGACTTCCACGGCGCCCGTGACGTTTCGGAACAGCAGCTGGCTGGCTGTCGCATACCTGCTCATCTGCATCGGCTTTTCCATCGGCAGTCTGCTCTGCGCCAATCTGCTGACGGGCTTTTCGGGGCCGCGCATCGGCTATGTCATCGGACTCAATGTCGCGCTGCTGATTGCCTCCGCGCTGGCAGGGCGTCTCCTGCTCGGGCAGCTGGCGCCCGAGATCCTGGCCCGCAACTCGCGCATCCTGATGCTCTGCTGCATCGTCATCCTGACGAACCTCCTGCAGACGGCGGTGCTGGTCGGCGTCTTCCGCATGCACGAGTCGATTCCGTTTTTCTGTCCACTCACCCAGCATACCGCATCGGCCACCTGCACCGGGCTCCGGGAATCGTCTCCCTTCCTGATGCCGTTTCTCTTTGCCCCTGCGATGGCCACGCTGGTTGCGGGCTCCGGAGCCGGGTTTGCCATCGGCATCGTGATGACCATCCAGAATCTGTTCTTCGTGCCGCAGCAGACCGTGCTGCCCATCATTCTGATCGGGCTGATGATTGCGGTGACGGCGCCGCGCCTCCTGCGGAAGGTCTATCGCCGGTCGGGGCTGTTGCGCGTCTTTGCCGTGACGGGGCTCCTGCAGGTGGCGGGCGTGCTCGTGCACCTCATCATGCGGTGCTACTTCACGCATCCGGAGATTGCGCCCTCGCTGTTTCTGCGGACGGACCTGATTTTCACGCTCATCTCCATTCTGATTGATTTTGTGGCGACGGTGGCGGTCCTGCCCGTCGTGGAGCACATTTTCGGCGCCTGCAGCAACATCCGCCTGAGTGCCTACGCCGACTACAATTCGGAGCTGCTGATGCGGATGGACCTGGAAGCGCCGGGCACCTGCCAGCACGCCAAGAACGTCGCCGACTTGGCCGCCGCGGCCGCGGAACACGTCGGCGCCAACGCCCTCCTGGCCCGCGTGGGCGGTCTCTACCACGATATCGGCAAACTCAATTCGCCCGAATATTTCTCCGAAAACATCCAGCCGGGGACCCCCAACCCGCACGATTCGCTGCCGCCGACGATTTCCGCCGTCATCCTCTCCGCGCACGTCAAGGACGGCATCGCCATGGCGATCGACAACAATCTGCCCTATCCGGTGCAGCAGATCATCCGCACGCACCACGGCAACAGCCTGATGCCCTTCTTCTACAAAAAGGCGGTCAGCCTTGCGGAGGCGCACGCCAAGCAGACGGGCACGGAGCCCGAACCCGTGGACGAATCCTCTTTCCGCTACGCCTCGCCGCGCCCCAACACGCTCGAAGCCGCGATTGTTTCGCTGGCGGACGGCATTGAGGCGGCCTCCCGTTCGCTCACGCACAAAACCACGGTTTCCATCGAAAGGCTCGTCACCGCCATCATCAACAGCAAGATGCAGGACGGGCAGCTCGATGAAGCGCCGCTGAGCTGCCGCCAGCTTGCCGAGCTCAAGCGCGTATTCACCTCGCGGCTCACGACCATTCTGCATGCCCGGATTCCCTACACCGATGAAGAGGCGAAGAAGTCCATTGCCGCGCTGCCGGGCGAGGTGAAATCCGCCGTTGCAGCGGCGCAGACCCCTGCACCGCACCCGGAGCTGCCGATTCCCTCCGGCACCTCCGGTTCGTAAGCCGCGCGCCGCCGTCTCACCGGGCGCCTCCCCTGTCGTTCACCCTTCGCCCCGCGGCGGCATTGCCGCCCCCTGTCGCTTGCGCCATGCCCAGCCTCTCCCTCGCCATCCGGTTCCGCGGCGTACCGCTGGAAACCGCCTATGTTGAATACGTCTACGGACTGCTTGCCCGACAGGCCGTCAAGTACAACCGGCTGAACGGGCTCGACGGCATTCTGCTCACGCTGCACGGAGACCGCGCCTCCGCCAAAACCCATCGCGCCGTCATGGGGGATCCAACGCCGACGGACGTCATTACCGTGCGCTACGACGCCACGCCCCTCGCGCCGGCACATGCCGAGCTGTTCGTCAACCCGATGCAGGCCATCCGGTGTGCAGCCGCGCGCGACCCCGCAACCCTGCTCCGGGAGGAGAAGGATATCCCGTGGTCGGCGGGTCATGAACTGGCGCTCTATATCGCGCACGGGCTCGATCACCTCTCCGGCGCAGACGATGCGACCTACGAAGGCTACCGCACCATGCGCCGCCGCGAACTGCGCTGGCTTTCCGATATTCCCGACGAGGTTCTCTCCGGCCTCTTTGTCTCCTGAGGCACCGCACCATGTCCGCCACCGACGAAAAAATCGAATCGCAACCGGCGCACCCCGCCGAAAGCCATGTGCTGCAGGGTGTCGTCCCCACGGAGAGTCTGCGCGAGCACGTGGAAACGCTCGTGGACGAAGAGCTCTGGGGGCAGCTGCATTCCCTGCTCGCGGATTTGCCGCCCGCGGATATCGCGCAGCTCATCGCGCATTACCAGGAGCCCATCCTCTCCTCCATCTTCAAAGGGCTCCCCGATGACCTGAAGCCCGACGTCCTCGCCGAGCTGCCCACCGATGCCGCCTCCGAACTGGCCGCCGCCCTGCCCGCGCCCGCCGCCGCCGACATCGCCAACGAAATGGCGCCCGACGACGCCGCAGACGTCCTCGGCGAACTCGACAAGGAAATCTCCTCCAAGATCATCGAGGGGATGGATCAGGAGACCGCCGACGAGGTCCGCAAACTGATGACGTATCCGGAGACCTCGGCCGGCGGTATCATGACCACCGACCTGCTCCGGCTCGACAAAGATCAGACCGTGCTCGAGGCGCTCGACGCCATCGCCACGAATCCCGATGACGAGCACATCTACCAGGTCTACATCACCGACGCCGACGGCATCCTCATCGGCACCGTCTCCATCTGGGAACTCCTGCACCAGCGCGACCGCCTCCGCCCGCTCGGCGACATCATGGAAACGCACGTCATGTCCGTCACCTCGGACACCGATCAGGAGACCGTCGCCGAGATCATGGCCAAGTACGACTTGAGCGTGATTGCGGTCACCGACGACCGGGGCGTGCTGCTCGGGCGCATCACGCACGACGATGCCGCCGACATCATCAAGGAAGAGGCGGAGGAAGACATCCTGCGCCTCGCCGGTACGGGATCGGACGACCTGGGCAACGTCTCCGCCTGGCGCTCCTGTCTGTACCGGCTGCCGTGGCTCCTGCTCACGCTCGTGGGCGGGGTGGTCACCGCGAGCCTGCTCAACAGCTACACGACGCACTTCAAGCTGGTCTTCATTCTGGCGGCCTTTGTGCCCAACGTCATGGCCATGGGCGGCAACACGGGGCTGCAGTCCTCCGTGCTGATGATTCGCGAGCTGGCCTCCGGCGAAAACCGCCGCCACACGCTGGGACGCCTCCTCCTGCACGAATGCAGCACGGGGCTGCTCATGGGCTTTCTGTGCGCGCTGGGGATTTTCGCCTGCACGCTGATGGTCATCTGGCTCACGGGCTCGGGGCGCGCGGCGCTGGACTTTTCCGTGGAGCATTCGGGGCTGGCCATGCCGATGGCGCCCTTCCTGCTGGCGTTCGTGGTCGCCGCGGCGCTCTTTGCCGCGATGTCGTTTTCCGCGGCATTCGGCGCCGTGATTCCGATTTTGCTGACGCGGCTCCGCATCGACCCGGCGGTGGCGTCCGGTCCGCTCATCTCCTTCATCATCGACATCTGCTCGATGCTGATTTACTACGCCGTCACCGCGCTCATCCTCCTGCACTTCATCCCCGTCGGCTGAGCCACGCCGCTGCCACGCCCATGATGCCGCTCCGGGAACCAGCCATGCCCATCCGCAAAACCGAGGCCGTCGTCCTGCGGATTCACCCGTTTTCCAACACCTCCCAGATGGTGGTGTGGCTGACGCAGGAGGGATTTCGCCTTCCGACGGCGGTGAAAGGCGCCGTGCGCCCCAAATCGGCTTTTCTCGGGCAGTACGACCTGTTCCAGACCTGCGAGCTGCTCTACTACACCCGCACGCGGGACGGCGTCTACATTCCGCGCGAATGCTGCACGCTCCGCCGGCGCGACAACCTGCGCGTCAACTGGCGCGCCGAGCACGTGGCTTCGTGGTGCTCCGCGCTGGCGGACCTCACGGCCACCTCCGACGTACCCATGCCGGAGCTCTACCGGCTCCTCGACCGGACGCTCACGCAGCTCGACGCCTTCGACAGCGCGCCGCCGCCCCTTTTTCTCGCGCAGTTTGAGACGCGCCTGCTCTGCCTCGCCGGGCTCCGCCCCAACTTCTCCGGACCGGGGGCCTCCGCTGTAGCGGAAGCGGGCGCGCCGCCCCGCATCCGCTTCAACCTCGTCGAAGGCTGCCTGGCCGAACCGCCCCCGGAGACGCCGGACGGCGCGGCGGGCCGACCGCCGCCCAACCGCGATCCGACGCTGACGCTCTCCCCGGAAATTATCGCGCTGTTTACACAACTCGCCGATGCACCCGAGGCGGAGCCGCTCCCCGCTGCGCCGTCCGCCGGCGCCCTCACGGGGCTGCTGCGCTTCCTCGGGCTCTTCATCCGCTTCCACCTGCCCGATGCATCGACAGCCGGGCGCGCCCTCGCCCTCGCGGCGCTGCGCCCGCCCGCGGCGGCGCGCTAAAGCGCCTTTTCGACCTGGAGCGTCACCGCTTCCACCCCGCGGCGGAAGGCTTCGACAATCTCCGCGGGTTTGGGCACGCTCCCGGCGGGTGCTGCCGCCTCGCGGAGCACGGGAACCGTACACTGCAGCGGAAGCGTCTCCGGTGCCGTTTTGGCACCCCGGCTCAGGAGCAGCGTGCCTTCAATCTGCGCCGACCACTCATCCGCCGTCCGGAGGAGGCGGAAGTGCTCAATCCAGCCTTCCACGGAAACGCCGCCGGAAACGCGCGAAGCGGGCGCAACGGTGTGGTCCAGCACCACGAGGCCCTTGGGAGAGCCGCCCAGCGCCGTGCGCAATGCCGCGCGGATGATTTCCGCCGGCGGCAGCAGGAACTGCGCATCGCGCACGCGTCCCGTGCGGGCGCTTTCCGTATCGACCCAGAAGATGGTCCGGTCTTCCGCCTCTTTGGAGCCCCGGATGCGGCCGATCGAAACCGGCGTGGCGCCCTCCGCCGCATCCGCTGTCGCCGCGCTTGCCGAGGGTTGCCAGAGCGCCGCAGACGGCTCAACCGCATAGCGGCTCGGCGGCTTGGCCGGAGGCGGCATCGAAAAACAGCCGGACAGCAGGGGCAGCAGCCCCAGCAGGAGACTCAGGCGACATCCACGCCCGGAAAGCAGCATTTCTTTGTTCATCGTCATATTCCCGTTCCGTTCACACAACCGGTTCCGCGGCGGGGCGGTCCCCGCCCGCTCCGCCGTCACTCCTCATCACGCGGTTGCCCGCGCAGAAAGCCGATGGGACGCTCCTGAAATTCCCGGAGCGAATCCGTCAGCAACCCCGAGGAAATGCGCAGATTCTCGAGCGTCTCCAGCAAAACCGGACGGCTCTCCTGCAGCAGTTCGCCGGACTGGTCGAGCACGCCCGAAACCTTGTCCGCCAGCCCGCCCAGTTTGCCGACCTGACCGGACATATCCCGCACGATATCCATGAAGGTTTCGCCCAACCCGGGCGCACTCGGCACGTAGGGATGCGCCGGTGTCCACGGCACCGGCAGCATCTCCGGAGCATTCGGCAGATAGTCCAGGTCCAGATAGGTGATGCCCGTAATGCCCTGCGGCTTGGTGAGTACGCGCAGACCGGCCTGAATCTGCTGTTCGAGCAGATCCGGAGATTCCACCGTATCGGCATTCAGCATCATATCCCGGTTGAACTCAAAAACCACGCGCGCATACCGCATGGCGCGGAGCGCTTCCTTCGAGGGTTCTTCGGGCCGGTAATCCGCCCACGCGAAGGAAACGCGCTTCACGGTGCCGACCGGGATGCCGCGGTATTTCACGGGAGAGCCCTCGCTGACGCCCTGCACCGAGCCTTCGAAATACGTCTCCGCCAGAAGCCCTGCTTTGTGGCGGAAGGCTCCGGCACCCAACACGATACAGGCGACTATGGCGCCCGTCAGTGCGAACACCACAAATGCCCCGATTTTGACATACGTTGAATTGTGCATGGCTGAAACCAATGGAAAAAGGGTTGGATTCGGAAAGCCCCGCCGGAGAAACTCAGCTACCGGGCGCGGCGGCTTTGCGCGCGAAAAAGTCGCGCACCACTGCGTGCGGACTGTTTGCGCGCAGTTCGGCGGGCGTCCCCTGATCGAGCAGGGAGCGCGTCTCCCGGTCGAAATAAAACGCCCGGTCGGCAATCGCGTCGATGCTCGCCAGTTCGTGGGAGACGATGACAAAGGTCATGTTCTGCTCCCGGCGGATGTTGAGAATGAGCGCATCGAGCTCCGCCGACGTGACGGGATCGAGCCCGGCGGAGGGCTCATCCAGAAAGAGAATCTCGGGATCGAGCGCGAGGGCGCGCGCAATGCCGGCGCGTTTGCGCATGCCGCCGGAAATTTCGCGCGGCATGTAATCGGCATAGGCGGCGAGCCCGACCTGCCCGAGGCGCATCCGTGCCACGCGTTCCTGCACGGCGCGCGGCGCCTTCGAACAGCGCCGCATCGGGTAGAGCACGTTCTCGAGCAGACTCATCCCGCCGAAAAGCGCCCCGCCCTGGAAAAGGAGGCCGATGCGGTGCAGGAGCGCTTCCCGCCCCGCCTCTCCGGCCGGGTCTTCCGGCGAGGAAAAGAATTCGCCCAGCAGATGCACCTGCCCGGCAACCGATGCCAGCAGCCCGGTGAGTGTCCGCAGCACCGTCGATTTGCCGCAGCCGGAGCCGCCCAGCAAAACGGCGATTTCCCCGCGCTGAATCGTGAAGTTCAAGTTCCGCAGCACCGGAGGCGCTCCGGCATAGCCCACCGAGAGGTTGCGCACCTCCAGCGCGGGCGTCCCTGCCGGGGAAGGCTGCTGTGTTTCGTCCGGTCGGTTCATCGCTCTCCTTCCTCCGTCAGAGCCCCAGGGCAGCCGACAAAATGGCGAACAGCCCGTCCGCCAGCGCATACACGACAATCGCGCTCACAACGGCCGCCGTCGTCGCGCGCCCGACCGCATCGGCACCGCCGCCCGTCAGCAGGCCGCGGTGGCACCCGATTCCGCCGATGAGCAGACCGAACACCGCCGCTTTGAACAGGCTCAGCAGTACGTCCTTCACTTTGCAGAACGCCAGCACATGCTCCACGTAAATCGGGAGCGAATACCCGTAGAGCATCAGCACGAGGCAGCCGCCAATCAGGCCGCTCAACCCCGCAAACACGCTCAGCAGCGGCAGGGCCAGGCCGCTGGCCAGCACCCGCGGCAGCGCCAGCCGCGCCACCGGGTCCATCCCCATCGCCCGCAGCGCATCCACCTCTTCATCGACCACCATCGTGCCGATTTCCGCGCTGAATGCCGATGCCGTCCGGCCCGCCATGACAATCGCCGCGACCAGCACCGCCAACTCCCGGAAAATCGCCACGCCCATCAGGTTGGCGACGTAGACCTCCGCGCCGAACATCTGCAGCGGAATGGAGGATTCAAAGGCCAGAATCAGCCCGAGCAGAAAGCCCACCAGCACCGTTACCGGCACCGCATCGGCGCCCGCCTGCGCAAAGACCTTCCAAAAGCCTTCCGGCCGTTCGCGCCCCGCAGCGGTCCGTACAAACAGTACGCACAGCCGCCCGAGAAACCCGAGCGTCTCGCCGATACCGGCAATGCCGCCCGCGACCCTGCGGCCGACACTCTCGAAAAAGCCCGGTTCCGGCTTGTGCCCGGCCGCCGACGCCGTGTTTGCAGCCTTCCCGGCCTGCCGCACCTGCGCGAGCGCATCGCCCGTCAACCCGCGCACTTCGACCCCGCGCTCGCCGAGGAGCGACAGCACCGACACGGCGACGGAGCCGCGCACGTGCGCTTCGCTCACATCGAGCACGAGCGGTTCCCCTGCGGAAAGCGGCTTGCCATCCCGCGTCAGCCGACTCCACAGCTGCAACGCCGCCGATGCGTCGAGCACGCCTCGCGCAATCTGCTTTTTCCCCTGAATTTCCAGGTGAAATGTCGTGTCGTCTGCAGCCATGGTTGAAGGTAAACAGTCCTGCCGTGCAATCCCTGCTTCCATGCGGAATGCGGGGAAACGGAGCAAACGATACCAAAATCCGATTCCGTTAACAAGCATAAATATTCACCACAGTTTGATAGTCTGGCTTCCGTACTTGTTTTTCATCGCCTTGTTCGCCCCCGCCCTGCGCCTACGCACGCCCGCTGCGCGGGCTCAGCGGTCGACGCAACCGCCTTTCCCCATCAGGCTTATCCCGCTTTCCCCCCCCCCGGGATAAGCCTGCCGCATCGGTTTCCGCTTTTCACGGGCGTTGGAGTATGATATCGTACCCGAAAGGGTTACGAATTCTCAATCGTTCATATATGAAAGATTCATTCCTTTCTGAACCTGCCCGTTCCCTGCCGGTTGTCGGCGCCTGGGATGTCATTGTCGTGGGCGGCGGCATTGCGGGGATTGCCGCGGCGCTGGCCGCAGCCCGGTCCGGCGTCTCCGTTCTGCTGACGGAGCGCTTCTGCGCGCTGGGCGGTCTGGCGACCATCGGCAACGTCACGATTTATCTGCCCCTGTGCGACGGCTGCGGTCGGCAAGTGCTCTCGGGCATTACCGAGGAGCTGCTGCGCCTCTCGGTGCACGATTTGAAGAAAGAGCGTCCGGAATCCCTGTTCAAGGACATCCCCGAAGCGTGGCGCGACCCGGCGTCCACGCCCGAAGCGCGTGCCGCCAGGCGCTTCGAAACGGGCTTCAATCCGGACGCCGTCATTCTGTCCTACGAAAAGCTGCTGCGCGATGCGGGCGTTCAAATCCTCTACGACACGCGGTTCTGCGCAACCGCCCGTGCCGACGGTGCCGTCACGCATCTGATCTTCGAAAACAAAAGCGGCCGGTTTGCGGCGGCATGCAAAACCGTCATCGACGCCTCCGGCGACGCCGACGTGTGCTTCCAGGCGGGTGAGCAGACCGAATCGCTCGACACCAACGTCGTTTCCGGCTGGTACTACACGCTCACCGACGGCGGCGCCCTGCGCATGCACTGCCTCTCGAACACCTTTTCTCCGGATGCGACGCGCGAAGGCGCCGACCCGCCCTTCTTCCGCGGCGATGACGGCTGGCAGGTCACGGAACAGATGCTGGCCGCGCGCGACCAACTTCGCGCCCACCTCGAAAAACTCCGCGCGGAAAATCCGGAGCAGGATATTCAGCCCTTCCACATCACGACGTTTCCGTGCTTCCGCATGACGCGCCGTCTGGTGGGCGCCTGTTCCATCACGGAAGCGGACAACCACCGCTGGTTCGACGACGCGGTGTGTCTGGCCAACGACTGGCGCCGTGCGGGCCCGGTCTGGAGCGTACCCTACCGCGCGCTGCTCGGCGTGGAGAACAACAACCTGCTGGTCTGCGGCCGCTGCATGTCCGTCGACACATCGGCGTGGGATGCGCTGCGCGTCATCCCCGTCTGCGGCGTCACGGGCGAAGCCGTCGGCGTGGCGGCCGCCATGGCGGTGCGCGCGGGCGCAGCCCCGGCGGCGCTCGACCCGCATGCGATTGCCGACGAACTCCGCAACCGCGGCAATCTGCTCAGCCCCGAACTTTGCACCGAGATCCCGGAACCGGTCAAACCGGCATCGGCAGCCGACCCACAGTAACGCCAGAACCCACCCGGGACTCCGCACCAACCCGGAACCCCGGGAAAAACGGGACTCCGGAAAAAAAAGGGACTCCGTCCCCTCTCCTCCCCCGCCTCCTTGCGCACCGTCCCGGTGCTGAAGAAGCGCGGGGGTCGTATGTTATTTTCCGCGGAGACGCTGGAGATGAGATGAAGACTGGATTGAGGGTGCCGAATCAAACCACAACCCTTCGAACTGATTTTCTCTGCGTCTCTGCTCCTGACTTTTCTGCTGTCATGCGGCAGTTGAAGCGGAAGCGGGCAATGTTGCCGCCCTTTCTTTGACTGAAATGCTGTTTCCACGGCAGAAATACGGGATAAACCGAAGGACAGTCTTATCCCGGTTTTTTGAGCCACACGGAGGAAGGTTGTGAAACTCAGCCTCGCGATGAGTTAAGATAATTGAGCCACACGGAGGGGCGGAGCCCCCTTCTGAAGTCTCCCTCCACTAACGTTCCGACCAAAATGTCAAATAAGGACTTTTTAGAAGGCGGCATGGCCGCCTGGACGAAGCCAGCGAAGCGTAGGCGCTCGAGTATTAGGAATATTGAGCCACACGGACTCTGTCTCCACTACGTTCCGACCAAGGTGTCAAATAAGGACTTTTTCCCGGCGGCAGAGCCGCCTGAACGAAGTCAGCGCAACCATTGGAGCGACGGCAAAGTTATTTTACTGAACTTTCGGGTGAAAAAGTATGGGCGGACTATTC
>CASFKR010000093.1 GCA_949295265.1 uncultured Verrucomicrobiota bacterium
CTATGCAAATGACACCCATCGAAAATCAAGTCAATAAGAACGTGTTTCGGCGTTTATATGCCCAGCAAAAGACAAAGAAAGACAAAACGAAAGTTTTGAATACGTTTTGCGAGTTAACGGGCATGCATCGCAAAAGCGCGTTGCGAGTTCTTTCGCCAAACAAACGTCCCTCCCGGCGAAAGGGGCGCAGACGGAAATACAGTTGCGATGCACAGAGGTTACTGCATCAAATTTGGAGGCTCGCAGATTATCCCTGTTGCCGTCTTTTGCGTCCCGTAATGAGCGAATGGATCAAGAGCTTGCGTTTACTGGGCCGGGAAATCGATGAGGAAGTTGTGCAAGAAGTCCTTCAAATGAGTGTCCGGACAATGGAAAGAGTCCTGGCGCCCCATCTTCGTCGAGGACGGAGCTGGCGCCGCTCTGCAAGTCTTTCCGAAAACAGAAAGTGTTGCCCTCTGCGGAGGAAGTATGGCCGGAAGGTTTCATTCGGTTTTGGATATCACGGACATTTCCACGCAATGGACAGAAATGTATGTGACGTACGGCCTGAGCGGAGAAAATACAATTGCCGGATTAAAGGCCTGTGTCGAGGCGTTACCTTTCCCCGTCAAAGGCGTAAATACCGACAATGGCTCGGAGTTCATAAACCGCGAACTTAATGAGAGTTTCACGGATATTTTTCCAGGCGCACTACGTTCCCGTTCTCGTCCGTACTGGAAAAACGACAATGCGCATGTAGAACAGAAAAACAGAGACCGGGTGCGCCGCTATTTTCACTATGGACGGTCGGATTGTGATGTCATTACACCGCTACTCTGCGAACTAGCCCGGCTACTGTCCCTGTATGACAATCTATACCGCCCGACGCTCAAATTGTTGTACAAGGAGAGAAACGGGCACAAATACCGGAAATTCTTTGAAAAGACACCCAAGACACCCGTACAGAGAGTTCTGGAGGATCCGAGTGTTCCGGAGGCATCCAAGGAGCGGGTTCACCTGCTTCAGCAAGAGCATAATCCGTTGCATTTGCAAGAGAAGATCGCCAAACTCAAAAGAAAAATACAGCGGATAGAAGCCGCTTTAGCGCAGGAAAAATCTCGCCCCGCTCAGCCGCCGCCACCCCCGCAGCGCCCCGCTCAGCCGCCGCCACCTCCGCAGCGCCCCGCTCAGCCGCCGTCCGACAGTCTTCCTAATTTTCCCTATCTCCTAAATTCTCGCTACCCGTAAAGGGCTCTTTAGATGCCAATCCAATGGTAACATCATATTTGACGCAACCTAAATCAAATTCTCTTCCATTCTTCCATTTCGGTAACAGTATTATTTGACGCTTCGCGTCCAGGCTTATCCCGGATTTTTGAGCCACACGGAGGAAGGTTGTGAAACTCAGCCTCGCGAGGATTTTAGATAATTGAGCCACACGGACTTTGTCTCCACGACGCTCCGACCGCGTTGTTAAATCAGTCCTTTACTGCGGGCGTATTGCGCCCTGCCTCATCCACACCAGAGAGAGTAGAGCGGCTGTGCCGCCCGTCCTGTCCGTCGTGTTCGTCCTGTCCGTCCTGTCCGTCCTGTCCGTCGTGTCCGCCGTGTCTGCGCTGGTTTCGCTACGCTGGCTTCGCATCTCTCCGCTCGCTACGCAAGCTTCGCTTTACTCATCCTACGCTCTTTCGTTCGACCCCTTCAGGGTCGGAATATAGGGTATGCTTCGACTCTTCCAGAGTCGTAGTGCTGGTTTCGCCATCCGCCGCTCCACTACCTTCGCTCTTCCGTGTGGCTCGCTTTCCCTGTCTCTCCTTCCCGGCGGTCGTGCCGCCATCTAAAAAGTACTTATTTGACACCTTGGTCGGAACGTAGTGGAGACTTCAGAAGGGGGCTACTCCGTGTGGCTCAAATAATCATAACTCCTCGCGCGGCTTAGCATCGCTGGCTTCGCCCGCTGGCTCCGCCCAGCCTCGGAGTGGCCGGGTCGACTGCTTCGCTGCGCTGGCTTAGGCCGGCCGGCGGAATCTCAGGCGGCAGATTGCCGCCCACCGCCTGAGAAGCCGACCGGCAGAAATGGGGGCTTCGCCCGCCCCCCGGCCGCATCATCAGGCGGACTGCGTGTGCACCAGATGAGCCGGGCGGAGACAGGAATCAAAGGACGCCGAAAAGACTGGATGCGGAATCATCATCCATCATGCGGTCTGTCACATTGTCGACATGGGACAGCATGGTTTCCACACGGTCTGCCAGGGTGACGTCGATGAATTTCCCGACATCAATGCCACGCAACGTGAAAAACAGGAGCGGATTCTGGTCCAGGCGCGCCCCGATTCCATAGAGGACAGCAGCCACATGCTTGCACATCAGCGCCCAGTCCGGGCAGCTGCATTGAAAACTGATTTCCCGAGGCGTAGGGAAAAGTCCGGACGAACCCTGAAACAGGTTCTTCAGATCCTGCGGGAAATCGCCGGCCAGCAGGGTCTCCAGATTTTCCAGCCTTTGCCCGCATTGCCGGATGATGGACTGACACGTTTCCTCCGCCAGCGGACTGATGCGGATTTCAACTTTGTAAGGCGTTCTGCGGGAGCCTTGAACGCGTGCCAGAATTTTGCCTTTGGAAATTTTCAGATCCAGAACGGAACCGGTACGGACATAGCGTTTCCCGCGCGAAAGGCGGCTGTTGTAGTCGGCGTACCGCTCCAGATTTTCGCACCAGGCACGCCCCCACCAGCTGGTCGCAATGGTACGCCCTTCGATAATGACCGGCTCCAGCTGATTCCCTTTGGCCGATTCCTTCCGCACGGTCGCTGCAGCCCGTTCCTTGAGTTCCTGGACGGTAGGCTGGCTGTAGAAGGGAATATCATCCCAATATCTTCTCATGGTCGCTTCCTTTCTGCGCGCATCACGGGTCCAGACGGAGCAACCGCAGCAGCTCGTCGTTGTTCAGTTCGGTAATCCAGGTTTCGCCTTCGCCGATCACCTTGCCGGCCAGTTCCCGCTTGGAGGCAATCATGTCATTAATCTTTTCCTCGATGGTTCCGCGGCTGACCAGCTTGTGAACCATGACGTTCTTCTGCTGGCCGATGCGGAAGGAGCGGTCCGTCGCCTGATCCTCCACCGCTGGATTCCACCAGCGGTCAAAGTGTATCACATGATTGGCTTTGGTGAGATTCAGCCCCGTGCCGCCGGCGCGGACGGACAGCACCAGGAACGGCACATACAGCTCGCCCTGAAAGGCGTCCACCAGCTTGCCGCGCTGACCCACGGGCGTGCCGCCATGGAGCACATACCCGTCGGCATGGAAAATCTGACGCAAAAAGGCGGCAAGCTGTGCCGTAATCTCCCGGTATTGGGTGAAAACCAGCACCCGTTCGCGCTTTTCATAAATGGTTTCGCACAACTCCCGGAGCAGCGCGAATTTGCCGCTTTCCTCCGGATTGAACCCTTTTTGCCCCAGATACTGGTCCGGATGGTTACAAATCTGCTTGAGCCGGGTAATGGCGGAGAGAACCAGACCCCGGCGCTCCATGCCTTCGGTATTTTGCAAGGTCCTCGCCAGATCGTCCACGGCTTTCCGATAGAGAACCGTTTGCTTTTTGCTCAGCTCCGCATAATCCACCGTTTCCAGTTTTTCCGGCAGATCGGGCAGAAGGGATTTGTCCGTTTTCAGCCGCCGGAGCAGAAACGGCGAGACCATGGTGCGCAACCGGGTATACTGCTCCGGATGGTCTTTGAGGTCTTTGGTGAAGTTTTTGAAACTGCCGGACGTGCCCAGCAGCCCCTTGTTGAGGAAATCAAAGAGCGACCAGAGGTTCGTCAGGTCGTTTTCGATGGGGGTGCCGGTCATCGCGATGCGCATACGCCCGGTCAGTTCTTTGATGTGACGGGTCTGCCCGGTGCCGGGATTTTTGATGGCCTGTGCTTCGTCCAGGATGATGCTGTCCCAGGCGATGTCCCGCAATCCGGGAAGCCTTGCGACCATGCCGTAGGTGGTGACGGTCAGAAAGGGACCGCGCTGTCCCAGTTCAGCGGCCAGCGTCTTTGTCGGCTGCCCGTGGAGAACCATGCAGTCCATATCCGGCGCGAATTTTTTCCGTTCTTTCTGCCAGTTGCTGAGCAGAGACGCGGGCACGACGAGCAG
This sequence comes from uncultured Verrucomicrobiota bacterium, assembly GCA_949295265.1. Classification (GTDB taxonomy): domain Bacteria; phylum Verrucomicrobiota; class Kiritimatiellia; order RFP12; family UBA3636; genus JAEDLN01. Next base: position 4,124 of record CASFKR010000093.1, read on the forward strand.
AACCCGGGCTTTGGGCCGGGTGGTGCGCAGCTGTTCCAGATACGCCAGAACCTGCACGGTTTTTCCGAGGCCCATATCGTCCGCCAGACAGGCTCCGAAGCCCAGCTGGTCCATCTGGAGCAGCCAGGCATAGCCGTCTTCCTGATACGGCCGCAATTGCGCGTGAAGGGAGTCCGGAATGGCGGGGCGCTTCAGATGCCGGGGCTGCCGAAGGGTGCGCAGCAGACCGGCAAGCCACTGGCCGTTTGTAATCAGCGGGCCAACATCGACGGGCTCATCCGAGATTACGTCTTCGCCCAATTGGAAGCGCAACGCTTCCATCAGGCTCAGCGAGCCCTTGTACCGGTCCATCTGCTTGAGCAACGCCTGAAGCCGATTGTGGTCCACCTCCACCCAGCGCCCTTTGAGCATGGCCAACCCTTCGGTCTGCCGCAACAGGGCCTGAACCTCCTTTTTCGTCAGCGGAATCCCGTCCACCGTCAGCGAGGGCCGCATGGAGAGAATCGAATCAAAGCCCACCATGGACGGCGCTTCTTCACCGAGTTTTACGGAGACGGACACCGAAGAGGCGCGGCGTTTCCACCAGTTGGGAATGCGGCAGAGGATGCCGACCGCTTCGATGCGCTCGACGTGCCGTAAAAATTCGTAGGCTTCATCGGCTGTCAGCCGCAACGGGTGAAACAGCTCCCCCGTTTCCATAAAGCGGGCAATCAGCGGAGAAACCTCCGCCGCCCGGTTCAGACAGGACAGCAGGGCCAGCAACTTTTTCCGGTCATTCCGGTACTCCGTCAGAGCATGACGCAAGGGCACATGGGCGACCGTTCCGTTTTTGGTTTTGGTGGCGTAAGTCGCCAGAAAGGCAAACGGATAATTCTCTTTGTCTTCCCGGTTTTCGACGAGGTGGAAGAACACCCGTTCCGGGATGTGGAGATTCTGGTTCTGCTCGGTCAGGTACAGACTTACGGTGCCTTTGTACGCGCTGATCTCCCGGGCAAAGACCTGCTGAAGCCCCCGGAAAATCGCAGCCAGCCAGTCGCCCGTCACATGTTCGGCCCCCGGCACAAAGGGAACCGCCTGGAGCAGGGCTTCTGCCGCATCCGGCTCCAGCGGAACTTGCGCCTTCTGGCGGACAAGCTCCAGTTCCGGCAGGTCTGTCAGCTTCCGGAAAAATGCCTGAGCCACCCGATAGAGGAACGCCCCGGACGGCGTCAGCCCTTTCGGGTCCCCGCGCAGACCGAAGGCATACAGTGCCGGCAATCCTCCCTGCTCCGTCCAGGCGGTCAGATCAGCTCCCGCATCGGTTCCCTGAGCCGCCGAATCCGGCACAAATCCTGTGGGTGTAAAAAGAAAGTGGAGCGTCTGCAGACAGGAAAAATCCATAGCGGGTTCCCAAAAATGAGGTAATGAGCTGCCAAAATTCCGGACGGGTCGGCAGCATACGGTTGACGCCTCTATGCTACAACAAACTTGTCACAAAGGAAACCGGAAATCGCATCACCTTTACCCGGTTTTCTTAATGTGCCGCGCCGGACGTTCGATGGCTGCAAACGGGACTGTAAAAACGAATGAATCGCCCGGCCGCAGAAGGACCGGGCGATTCATCAGCCGCCGACACCACCAGCGGGGGGGGCACCCTCGGAGTGGGCGGCCGACTCATCAGCGGTTGGCTTAGGCCGGTCGGCGGAGATCCACCGCCTGAGAAGCCGACCGGCAGAAATGGGGGCTTCGCCCCCCCCCCCACTACCACTTCAGGACGAGGCGGTCGAACGGCGCAATCGTCGTGATGAGGCGACCCTCCTTGATTTCGAAGGGTTCATCGGTAAGCCCGTTGCGGACTTCCTTGACCTTGACCAGCTCCGGAATCACGAAATCGGTCGTCACATTCTGATCGGTAATATTCTGCATGATGACGTACCGCTTCATGCGCGGATTGTTTGGCAGCGCAATGCCGTGGATATAGCCTTCTTCGAAGGTCCGGCGACCCGTGGAGAGCAACGCAGGCACGAAGGTCTTAATCTCCGCCAGGAGTTCCTTCATCTGCGCCTGATCCTCCGGGTTCTCCACAAGACCCTTGCCGATGGGGCCGCCACCAGTCTGCTTCCAGCAGTACCACAGGATGCCGCGGATATCGTGCGTAATGGCCAGATAAGCCACGCTGCGACGCTTCTCCATCGTGCTCTTGCTCAGCACGCCGGGGACGAGCACCAGCGCCTGCTGACCCTCCGTCGCCGCCTTGGCACGCTGCAGCCAGTTGGTCACGACCGCGAGATGCCCGGCATAGGTCTTGGCCTTGCCGCCGGGGTTGAACCCGAGCACATCGGTGTACTTGCGGTGAATCGGGAAGAGGTCGGGACGGCACGAGCAGATGAACGTGGGCCGGTTGGGGTCCAGCTCATGATAGTGGTTGTAATCATGCTCGAGCTTGGCATCCGCACCCTCGTGGGGTTCATCCGCGGAGTACCACATGATGATGCCGGGATTTTCGCGGAGCTGGCCGATGTAATCCTCACGAACCCGGTCACCGCCGTGATTGCTCTCAAAGACGGAGTACATTTTGTTCGCGCGCGCCTTGAGCAGACCCCGGTGCTCGCCGAACTGGTCCGTGCCGAGCTGCCACTTCCAGAACTGCAACGTATTGAACCCGATGTCCGCAACCTGGTCATAGTCGCTGGCCACGTGGTAAATGCCCAGCGGGAAGAAGGGCTGGCCATTAATGAGGAAGGTACCATCCTCATCGATGATGGTCTGATACGGCTTCGGAGACACAATTTCGAAGGTGGTTTCAGAGCGCGCATTGATGCGGCCCTTCTTCATCGTACCCTTGATGGTGTACTGCGACGGACCCAGCGTCTTGGGGAGTTTCACCACTTCCCAGTGACGCTCGGGCACCGCATTGGTCGGCAACGTAAAGGTGTGCTCCAGCACCTTGTTCTGGCAACCATCGATGAATTCGAGCTTCACCTCGGCGCCGGCAAGGTCCTCCGTGGCAGGCGCAAATTCACACAGGAAATCGACGTCTTCCACGCGGCGCTTCGTCGAGAGAATCCCGCGATAGGCATTGGGAGAAACCTTGAAGAGAGGCGGCAGATTCGCGTTGCGAGAGAAGAGTTTCACGCTGCCCGTCGGCAGATTCAGCGAAAGCGAGGCCACCATCGGCCCGCGGAGCGTCACCGTATAGTCGAGCTGGCAGACCTTGCCCACGAAGTTCGTGGTGAAGGACTGCGTCTTGCCGTCTTCCGTGCGCAGCTCGTAGGTGAGCCCGGAGCCCTTCGGCGCATCATTCTCGAGTTCCAGCGTCAGCGACCCCGGACCCGGCTTGAGGTCGGAAAATTTCGCACTGGCCACGCTCACGTTCGCGCGGTGCAGCGCGCAGAAAGCGTAGTAGTTCTCCAGCGGCTCAAAGTGGGGCTGGCGCGTCAGCGTAAGCACGACAAAGCCCTTGCCGATTTCCTGATAGATGCAGGTGGGATACCCTTCGCTGCAGTTGGTCAGCACCTTCCACTTGCTGTCTTTGGGCATCTTCGGGAAGTGCGACCATGTGTCACCTTCCGTGATGTAGTTCGGGAAGGAGCGAATGGGGTGATACGGCTCCACATTGCGCGTGTAGTCGAACACCTGCCAAGGGTTCGAGGTGCACCCCACCGGCTCCGGCGTTTTGAGCGAGGGATCAATACGCCCGATCCAGTTGCGCACGTTCTTGTAGTTGGAATCCGTCAGAACCAATACGCCGCCATCCTGCAGATACTTGCGGACGCGCGCGTAAATCGGTGTTTTCGGATCCTGGGAGAGCAGTTCGGAACCGCGCTTTTCATTCAACCGGAAGTTGAACAGCGGGACCGTAATCAACATGTCAAAATTGTCGATGGAATTGACCAGCTGCGCCATTGCCTCATCGGTGCAGGCAATGCGGGTCGTATCCCATCCCAGCGTCTCCAATGCCTTGTCAAATTCGTTGTTATGGAGACTCGAGCCTTCCAAAATGGCGACATTTTGAGCAAGCGTCAGACCGCTCACGGCAAAAAAGCCCACAGCGGCCAGCAGCGTTTTTCGAAACGGAATCTTCATCTTTGGGTATTTCTAATCATTTATCCGGGAAAACCCCGAACCTGTCAATATAATTTCAGGATCACATGACCCCAAATCAATCGCGAAATCGGATTTCTTTTCTGAAGAAAATGATTTCCTTCCTTTTCTGCGCTTACTGTACCATCTTTGGCCGGAAAAGGCCATTCCCCGCCCCGCGTAAAAAGAGGAAACGCGCATTTTGCGCTCTCACGGCGTAAAATGCAGAAAATCAACGAAATCCGGAACCGCTTACTTCCGTGGCAAAAGGTCGCCAAAGCGGGCAACCCCCGCAGGTGCCGCGAGCGCAAAGCACCCGGCGGCACCCGTTCCGGCGGTCAGTTATACCTCCAATGGCAGGACGTCCCTACCACTTGAGGACGGCGCGTCCCAGTGGCTCCAGAGTCAGCTTCACGCAACCTTCCTGCATATCCACGGGTTTGTCCGTAAAGGCATCGCGCACCTCTTTGGCTTTTGCCATTTCCGGCACCACAAAATCGGTTGTGACCTTCTGGTCGGAAACGTTCTGCAAAATGAGGAAGCGGTTCATGTGCTTGTTGTTCGGACACACCAGCCCGTGAACCGGGCCCTCTTCAAAGGGACGGCGACCGGGGCTCACAAGCCCGGGCATGAACGTATTGATTTCCGCCAGAACCTTTTTGAGATTCGCCTGATTTTTCGGCTGAGACTTCAAACCGATGCCAACCGGACCGCCGCCCGTCTGGCTCCAGCAGTACCACATCAGACCGCGGACATCATGCACAATGCCAATATAGGCACGGGCGCGCATGTGCTCCAGCGGCTGATCCTCCGTCAGAATCCAGTTCACGAGCATCAGCGTCTGGTGATTCTCCGTGGCGGCCTTCGCCCGGTCAATCCAGTTGGTAATCACCCCCAGATACTCCATGGGCGACTGCGCCTTGCGACCCGTCGGGTTGAACGCCAGCACATCGCAGTACTTCTTGTGAATCGGGAACAGGTCCGGACGGCACGAGCAAATGTAAAGCGGGCGCGTGCGGTCCAACCCCAGCATGAAGTTGTAAAATTCCTTCAATCCGGGCTCTGCACCTTCATTGGGTTCATCCGCGGCATACCACATAAAGACGCCGGGATTATCCTTCATGAATTCCACATTCTGGCGCCAGACCGCTTCGCCGCCGTGATTGCTCTCGAACAGGCATTTAAGTTTGTTGGCGCGTGCTTTGTTCAGCCCCAGAAAATCGCCAAATCCATCACCGCCGAGCTGCCATTTCCAGAACTGGCAGGCGTTAAAACCAAGATTGGCAACCTCGGTGAAGGCATTATCCGTATGGTAAATGCCCAGCGGGAAGAACGGTACGCCATTGATGAGGAATGTTCCATCTTCGTCCAAGACGGTCTGCGCCCGGTTGGGCTCCACAATTTCAAACGTGGTTTTTGAATGGAACGTAAACCGGTCTTTCTTCTCCGGACCGCGCTTCAACAGCGTTCCTTCGAGGGTGTACGTGCTCGCCGCCAAACTTTTCGGCAAGGCCACGGGAACCCAGATCCGCGAAGGCACGTCATTGGACGGCAAATTGAAGCTGTGCTCCAGAATCTTGTTGCCGGGTCCATCGCGGAAAACAAAATCGACCCGGGCGTTCGTCAGGTCTTCTTCACACGGCGCAAATTCACACAGAAAATCCACCGTATCGGTCCGCCGTTTGGTCGAGAGGATTCCCTTGTAGGAATTGGGATGCACCGTAAACGCTTCCGGCAACTCCACCTGCCGGCGGAAAATGCGCACACTGCCCGTCGGCAACTCGAGCGTCAGCGTAGCTTCCACGGGCCCGCGGCGATCCACCACATACTCCAGATTGCAGACTTTACCGACGAATTTGGTTGTAAAGACTTGGCTCTTTCCCTTGGCATCCATGATTTCATACGAAATGCCGGTGCCGCGGGGGGCATCCTGCTCCAGTTCCAGACGCAAATGGCCGGGGCCGGGCTTGAGTTCTGTGAAGTCGGATTTCACGACCTTCACATTGGCGCGGTGCAGGACGCAGTACGCGTAATAATTTTCCAGCGGCTGATAGTACGTGTTGCGCGTCAGTGTAAGGAAAACGAAACCCTTTCCGTATTCCTGATACAGGCAGGTGGGATAGCCTTCACTGCAATTGGCGAGAGCCTTCCATTTGCTGTCATTTCGCAATTTCGGGAAATGCGACCATGTATCGCCTTCCCGGATGACATTCGGGAAAGAGCGGATTGGGTGTACGGGGTCCACATTGCGAATGTAATCGAAAACCTGCCACGGACTGGAGGTGCACTCTGACGGGGAATCCGTCTTGAACACCGGGTCGAGCCGGGCAAGCCAGTTGCGGACATTGCTGTAATTGCCGTCCGTAATCACCAGCGCGCCGCCATCCTTCACATATTTCCGAATCTTTGCAAAATAGGACGAGTCTTCTTTGGGAAGAATTTCGGAACCTCGTTCCCCTTTCATCTTGAAGTTAAACAGCGGCACAACCATCGCCATATCATACTGACTGCTTGAATTGGCGAAGCGGGTAAGTCCCTCCTCTGAGCAGGCGAAATGCTTGGCATTCCAGCCCAGCGTCTTAATCGGGTCCTCATATTCGAAATTATGCCCGGATTCACCATCGAGAATGGCGATTTCCTGACCCACGGCAGAAACCGAAAGAACGCCCGCGCAAAGTCCTGCGAAAGCCCACTTTCCGCCCCACGATAAAAGGGATTGTTTCATAGGATGATTGAGGTTGAATGGTTGATTGGATTCCGCTTTTCCTGCGGGATTCCGGAGCAGAAAAATCGAAGACAGAAGATACCGGCATCTGCGATTTTCCCGCTTCACCGACTACAGTATCATTTCGCCCGCAAAAAAGCCAATTTTCCGCCGCCTGCAGAACGATTCCGCGCTTTTCCGCTCTCCGAGCGGCAAATCCATGATTCCTCCATCCCCTTCCCAGCCCGAATCCCGCCAATTCGCACCGCAAATTCCCCACTCACTCGCCTCCCTGCGATGGCATCGATACTCTCCGGGGTCGCTGGGAGTGGGGCCACTGAGGCCACTGGGGCTACTGGGATTACCGCTTTGCTGCTACGCTGACTCCGTCCCGTTCGTCCTGTTCGTCGTGTCTGCGCTGGCTACGCTACGCTGGCTCCGCTGCGCGCTTGCGAGCCGTCCTGTCTGTCCTGTTCGTCGTGTTCGTCCTGTTCGTCGTGTTTTCGGCTCGCGATGCACTGGCTCCGCTTTACCCTAAAAAGAGCAGTTGGAGCCTGATCCGCGCGGCGCAGCCGTGCGGATCCGGCTCCGAGTAGCGGGGCGGAGGGCGTTAGGAGGAGGCCGGGAGAAGCGGCAGCATCCACTGGTTGCCGACCAGCGGCGGCGGTCGCGCCGGTTTTCCGCCTAGGAAGTGCCGGAATGC
>CASFKR010000094.1 GCA_949295265.1 uncultured Verrucomicrobiota bacterium
CGGGCTTCTGCAAGCACATTGAAGTGACGCTCACCCGCGACGGGCACTGCCGGGTGAAAGACGACGGACGCGGCATCCCCTGCGACACCTATTCGCAGCGCAAGGAAGACGGCACGCCGGGTCCGCTCCACGGCAAGAACACGCTCGAAGTGGTGCTCACCAACCTGCATGCGGGCGGCAAGTTCAATGCGGGCGCCTACAAGGTTTCCGGCGGTCTGCACGGCGTCGGCACCAAGTGCGTCAATGCGCTGTCCGACTACTTCGAAGCCGAAGTGCGCCGCGACGGCAAAATCCACCGCATCCGCTTCTCCCGGGGCAAACTCACCTCCAACAGCGTGGAAGTCGTGGGCGCCTGTCCGCCGGACGAACACGGTACCACCGTCACCTTCCATCCCGATCCGGAGATTTTCCACGATGACGACGGCAACGCCTATTCGTTTGAATGGGACCGCCTCAGCAAGCGCTTCGAAGAGCTTTCGTTCCTGAATCCGGGCATCGAAATCACCTTCTCCGAGGAATCCTCCGGCAAGCACGAGGTCTACCGCCACGAAAACGGCATCCGCGGCTACCTCAACGAAAAGTTCCTCAAAGCCAACGCGAATAAACCGGAACCGACGCTCCTCACGCCCGAAGTCATCCACATGACGGGCACCCTCAAAAACGGGGACACCGACAAGGAATTTCTCGATGCCGACATTGCGCTGCTCTATCTGAACGGCCGGAGGGATTCCTTCATCAACACGTTCGCCAACAACATCAACACGATTGAAGGCGGCACCCACCTGAGCGGCTTTTATGCGGCGCTCACCTCGGTCGTCAACAAAGTCGCCCACAACACGAAGATTCTCAAGGACAAAGAGAAAAACTTCTCCTCCGACGACATCCGCGCGGGGCTCGTGGCGGTCGTCTCCGTCAAACTCCCCAATCCCCAGTTCGAAGGGCAGACGAAGACCAAGCTCGGTAACAAATACGCCCAGTTCCTGGTTCATAGGGTCGTCAACGACAAACTTTCCACCTACTTCGAAGAGCATCCCGACGTCGCGAAACGGATTGCCGAAAAGGCGTCGCGAGAGCATACGCTGCGGATAAAGATCGCGGACATCCTCTCGGACACGAAGAACAGTTCCACGCACTTCCTCGGGAAGCTGGCCGACTGCTCGAACCGCGATCCGCGCCAGCGCGAGCTCTTCCTCGTCGAGGGCGACTCCGCAGGCGGCTCCGCCAAGCAGGGCCGCGACCGCCGTTCGCAGGCCATCCTGCCGCTCCGCGGCAAGGTGCTCAACGTGCAACGCGCCTCAAAAGACCAGATGCTCAACAACAACGAGATCAAGTCGCTGATCTCCGCCATCGGCGCCGACTTCGGCAATCCCGAAGATCCCGCTGCAGCTGCCGCAGCAGAAGAAACCATGGACGCGGCGGAACCAACCGAAACGGAATCAGCGGCCGAAAACGGGAAGAAGGCAGCAAAGGCCGCCGCCAAAAACAGCAGACAGAAAAAGGAGAAGCGCTTCGATATCACGAAAATCAAGTACGACAAAATCATCATCATGACCGATGCCGATGTGGACGGCGCCCACATCCGCACGCTGCTGCTGACGTTCTTCTGGAACCAGATGCGCCCGCTCATCGAGCAGGGGCACGTCTACCTGGCGCAACCGCCACTCTACCAGATCCGGCGCGGCAAGGAGCAGCAGTACATCGAAAGCGACGCCCAGCTCACGCGCCGCCTCGTCACCATCGGCGCCAAGGATTCTGCTTCCGCAACACCGACGGCACGCACACCCTCTCCAACGAGCAGATGCCGGGCATCCTCGAAGTCCTGACGGCCACGGAGGGAATCTGCAACCGCCTCAAGAAGCAGAACGTCGACCTCGGCCGCCTTTTCGGCAGCCGCAATCCCGAAACCGGAGAGTTTCCCCATTTCCGCGTGACGACGGACACCGACGGCAACCCCGTCGATCACTACGTCCACCGCACGGACGAAGCGCTCGCGCTCAAGAAGGAAACCGCCGAAACGCTCGGTTGCCCCATCGAAGAACTCGATGACGCGGCGCATACCAACTACACGTGCACCGAAATTCTCCAGGCGGACACGCTCCGCCGCCAGATGGACGTGCTGCGCGATGTCTACGGCTTTGAACGCGGCACCTTCTGGGGCAACCGCGACGGCTCCCCGCTCGGCGAGCTCGTCGACGAAAAGGGAAAAACCATCCCGGTTCACACGCTCTTCGATTTCCTGAGCATCATCCGCGAACGCGGTCGCAAGGGTCTCACTGTGCAGCGTTACAAGGGTCTCGGTGAAATGGACTACGACCAGCTCTACGAAACGACGATGGACCCCGCCAGGCGCAAACTCCTGCGCGTCACCATCGACTCGTTCAACGAAGCGGACCGGTTCTTCTCGATTCTGATGGGGGATGAAGTCGGCCCCCGCCGCCGCTTCATCGAGGAAAACGCGCTCTCCGCCGAGCTCGACACCTGACGGCTGCGCCGCCGCACCCGGCAGATAATCCGGCTACGGCATCCGACGCGCCAGCGGAATCCTGATTACCGCCTCTCTGCTGACTGCGCTCAGCTGGACCGGGCGGGGACGCGCGACGTCCCCGCCCGTCTTCTTTTCCGGCCCGCTGCCAGCGCACACGGCGGCCTCGCGAGCGAGCCGAAACAGGACGTACACGACGTACAGGACGTACAGGACGGCTCGCCAGCGCACACGGCACTCCCAGCAGCGCAAGTGGCCCCAGTAGCCCCAGTGGCCTCAGTAGCCCCAGCTACCCCGGTAGCCCCAGCAGCCCCACCTCAGGCGGCACCGCCCGCCCTCGGAGTGGGCGGCCGACTCATGCGCCGGTGTACGAGCGCCGGTCGGGCGGTGATCCACCGCCTGAGAAGCCGACCGGCACCGCCGCCCCGACTGGCACCACAGGCGGCAGTTTGCCGCCGCCCCCGCATAAAATTTGGGGTTTTTGGAGAAAAATCTCAGAAAAGTGTGATTTTTCCGGGGAAAACCGGCTTTTAGGTATTGCAATTGGCGGTAGATTGTTGTAGAAATGCCTGTACCGAGCGGAATTCATCGGATGGGTTTCGAATCGGCATTCCTAACCAAAGGTAGTTACCATGGCTAAACAAGTTATCAAGACCAAGGCCCAAATCATCGCCGCCATCGCCGAGAAGGCGGAAATCACGAAGGTCCAGGCCAAGACGGCTCTCGAGAGCCTTCTCCAGATTGCTTACGAGGGTGCTAAGAAGGACAAGGACGGCTTCACCGTTCCCGGTCTCGGCAAACTCTACATTGCCTCGCGCAAAGCTCGCGTTGGTCGCAATCCCCGCACCAACGAGACGATGAAGTTCCCGGCCAAGAAGGTTGCCAAGTTCAAACTTTGCAAGGCTGCCAAGGACGCCGTCGTCCCCCCGAAGAAGTAAAGCGCTTCCGCTTTCCCCTTCAAAAAAACCGCCCGGTTCTCCGGACGGTTTTTTTTTCTTTTCTGCCCCCACCCCTTCACCGCACCGCTCGCCGCCCCCTCCCGCTGCGCGGGCTTCGCCGTTATCTGGGGCTACTGAGGCCACTGGGAGGGTCGTGCTACATGCGGTAGCGAGCCATCCTGTTCGTCCTGTACGTCCTGTTCGTCCTGTACGTCCTGTTCCCGGCTCGCCCGCGCACTTCGCATTTGCAAAAAATAAGAGCGCGTGCCAGAATCAGGGCAAACCGGTTTCCCCGCCGGAATATACGGGTTTACTGACTTGCCGCCATGCCTCCCTATCGGATTCTTCCTTCCCTGTTGGCCGCTGACTTCGGGCATCTGGCCGATGAGATTTGCCGCGCCCGGGACGCGGGCGCGGATGCGCTCCATCTCGACATCATGGACGCCCATTTCGTGCCCAATCTCTCCTTTGGTCCCGCCGTGGTCGCTCTCGCGAAAAAGGTGGCACCCGACTTCCACCGCAACGTACATCTGATGCTCTGCGAACCCGACCGCTATGTAGAAGCCTTCGCAAAGGCGGGCGCCGACACCCTCCAGATCCACGTGGAAGCCTGCTGCGAAATCCGCGCAACGCTCCAGTCCATCCGCGCCCACGGCATGCGCGCCGGGCTCGTGCTCAACCCGCGCACGGCGCCGGAAGCCGCGATGCCCTTCCTCGAAGAAGGACTCGCGGATGAGGTGCTCTACATGTCCGTTTACCCCGGTTTCGGCGGACAAAAATTCATGCCCGTGCCGCTCGAAGGCATCCGGACGCTCCGGTCGCGGTATCCGGACCTCTCCATCATGATTGACGGCGGCATCAACCGCGAAACGCTTCTGCTCGCCGCCGCCGCCGGTGCCGATGCCTTCGTGGCCGGTTCGGCGCTCTTTGCGTGCCCCGACATGGCGGCGGACATTGCAGCCTGGCGGGCCTCTCTCGCCGCCCTTTCCGCATCCTGAGCCCGTCAGCCGCCTTCCTCCCATGCTCTCCATCTCCACCAACTGGAATTCGCGCCGCCACGAAACCGGCGAAGCCCTGCTCGACGAAATCGCCGGCTTCGGGCTGACCACCGTCGAGCTGGGATACGCGCTCACGGCCCGGCAGGCGGACGGCATCCGCGCGCGCTTCCGCGAAGGCTCCGTGCGCGTCTCCTCCGTGCACGCCTTTTCCGCATGCTCCATCCCGGGCATGACGCATGCGACGCCGGAACCCTACTCGCTGTGCCTGCCGCCGCGCTCGTTCCGCTATCCGCTGGGACCGCTTCCGGCGGCCATCGCGCGCGCCGAGGAAGCCGTGCTGGAAGTGGGCCGCCTCGCCGCCTCCTTCGAAGCCAAACGCGTCGTGCTGCATGCCGGGCGCATCCCGGTCCATTCGGAAGCCGTCAAAATCGAATCCCTGCTGCGTGCGGGAAAACGCCGCACACCGGCCTACGAACAGGCGCTCCGCAAGCTCCTGGCGCGCCGCGACCGCCTCGCGCCGCCGCGCCTCGACGCGCTCCGCGCCTCGCTGGACCGCCTGCTGCCCGAGTATGAGCATCTCGGCGTGACGCTCTGCCTCGAGAATCTCCCCACGGGCGACGGCTGCCCCAACGAGCCGGAAATGCTCGCCCTGCTCAACGAATTCGACGGTGCCCCCCTCGCGGCATGGCACGATCTCGGGCACGGGCAGATCCGCCACGAGATGGGCCTCATCCACCACGCCGGCATTCTCAAGCGGCTGGCCGGGCACATCGGCGGCTTCCACGTACACGACGTCACGCCCGGCTTCTACGACCACCACATGCCGCCCGGCGGCCTCGTCGATTTCCGCCCCTTCGCCCCGTATGTGCAGAGCGAAACCCCGCTCGTGCTCGAGCCCGCACCCGGTCTGGAGCCCGAAAAACTCGCTTCCGGTCTTGACTATTTACGCCATCTGTGGGAGACTTCCGTCCCGGAAAAACCGCCAAAGGAACCACGCTGACGTGCGGTTTCTCAGACGCCTATCAACCATTCAACAACATGTCTAAAACCGCACTCATCACCGGCATCACCGGTCAGGACGGCGCTTATCTGGCCAAGTTCCTTCTCGAAAAGGGCTACGAAGTCTACGGCATTATCGCACGCCGTTCCACCCCCACCACGTGGCGTCTGGAATACCTTGGTGTTCTGGACCAGGTTCATCTGCTGGATGGCGATCTGACGGACATTTCCTCCATCATCCGCGCCCTGCTGCAATGCAAGCCGGATGAAGTCTACAACCTGGGTGCGCAATCCTTCGTGGCCACCTCGTGGAAGCAGCCGCTGCTCACCGCCGATGCGACGGGTCTGGGCGCGCTCAACGTCCTCGAGGCCATCCGCCAGGTCTGCCCCTCCGCGAAGTTCTATCAGGCGTCCACCTCCGAGATGTTCGGTCTCGTGCAGGAGCCGATTCAGTCTGAAACCACGCCGTTCTACCCGCGTTCTCCGTACGGCGTCTCGAAGCTCTTCGCGCACTGGATGACGGTCAACTACCGCGAATCCTTCAACATCTTCGGCTGCTCGGGCATCCTCTTCAATCACGAATCCCCGCTCCGCGGCATCGAATTCGTGACGCGCAAAGTGACCGATGCCGTGGCGCGCATCAAATTCGGCGTCCAGGAAAAGCTCTTCCTCGGCAACATCGACGCCAAGCGCGACTGGGGCTTCTCCGGTGACTACGTCGAAGCCATGTGGCTGATGCTCCAGCAGGACAAGCCGGACACCTACGTCGTCGCGACCGGCCGCACCACGACGGTGCGCGACATGTGCCGCATCGCCTTCGCGCACGTCGGCCTCAACTACGAGGATTACGTCGAAATCGACCCGAAGTTCTACCGCCCGGCGGAAGTCGAGCTCCTGCTCGGCAACCCCGCAAAGGCGGAAAAGGTGCTGGGCTGGAAGGCGAAGACGACGCTCGAAGAACTCATCACGATGATGGTCGATGCCGACCTCAAGCGCGTCGAACGGGAAATCCGCTGAGATTCCTCCCTTCCCTGCTCCCTCCCGAACGCCCGAGCCGCCCCGCTGGCCCGGGCGTTTGCCTTTCCGCCCTGCCGCCGCGCCGGCGCCGGAGAACCGGGCGGAAGATTCTCCGGAGCACTGACACCGAAAAAGGTCCAATCGCATCCGGACGGGGTTTCGCAACCGCCCGCCGCGACGCGCCCCGTTTTTCGCGCGCGATTTTTCGCGAATCCCCTTGTCCCGCCTAGCGAAACAGCGGGAAACTGCGCCGCCGCGGGATGCGCTTTTTTCATCATTTCCGCGCGAAAATTCAAATTTAATTTACGCTTATTTTGTTCGATTCGCCGTTTTCGCTTGCCCGGCATCCCCCGTTTTCCTATAATTCGGTTTTCTGACACCCAACCTCTTGTTTCGAGAGGTTTCCGCGTCCACCCAAACCGACCTCATCCGGGCTGCGGCTTCCGCGACCGGCATGAGCGAACCCTCTGGAGAATGCCCCGTCATGGGATGGTTTACGAAAAAAGAAGCTGCGCCGCAAGAACCGCTGGCGGACATCTGGCATGTCTGCCCCAAGTGCCAGGCGCACGTCTTCAAAGACGAATGGATCAGCAACCAGATGGTCTGCCCCAAGTGCGGGCATCACGACCGTCTTACCTGCCGTCAGCGCGTTGAGATGCTGATTGACCCGGACACCTTCCGGGAGTTCGGAACGGAAATTGTTCCCTCCGACCCGCTGAAGTTTTCGGACGCCAAAGGTCCGTATGCCCCGAAGGCTGCGGCGACCGTCAAGAAGCTCGGTCAGAGCGAATCGGTCATCATCGGCTCCGGCAACATCGAAGGTACGCGCGTCGTGCTGGCCGTGATGGACTTCCGTTTCCTCGGCGGCTCGCTCTCCACGGGTGCGGGCGAAAAAATCACGAAAGCCATTGAGCACGCCATTTCGTTCAACCGCGCCTTCATCATGGTTTCGGCCTCGGGCGGCGCGCGCATGCATGAGGGCATCCTCTCGCTGATGCAGATGGCGAAGACCTGCGCCGCGCTCTCGAAGCTGGAGCGCGCGGGGTTGCCGTACATCTCGATTTTGACGGACCCGACGACGGGCGGCGTCTCCGCCTCGTATGCGCTCCTGGGCGACGTGAATATCGCCGAGCCGGGCACGCTCATCGGCTTTGCCGGGCGCCGCGTCATCGAGACGACCATCAAGCAGAAACTCCCCGACGATTTCCAGACGGCCGAATACCTGCGGGATCACGGCTTCGTCGACGCCATCGTGCAGCGCAAGGACCTCAAGAAGTTCCTCGCAACGCTGCTTTCCTACCGCATGAAGTAAGACGGAGGCACACCCATGGATTTTGAATTCGAAAAACCGTTGCAGCCCCTCCGCGACCAGATTGCCGCGCTCCAGAGCAAGCATGCGAAGGGCGACGCCGCCGCCGATGCGGAGCTCACGGAACTCCAGCGCCGCCTCGAAGCGGAGACGGCCAAGCTCTACGCCAATCTCACGGCGTGGGATATCGTTCAGATTGCGCGCCATCCGGGGCGCCCGACGTGCCGCCAATATGCGGAAAAGATGTGCGATGAGTTCATCGAACTGCATGGCGACCGCGTCTTCGGCGACGATCCGGCCATTCTGGGCGGGCTCGCCCGCATCGGAAACACGCGCTTCATGCTCATCGGCCACCAGAAGGGCGCCACCACCGAAGAGCGCATGGCGTGCCGCTTCGGCATGGCCAACCCCGAAGGCTACCGCAAGGCCATTCGCCTCATGCACGTTGCCGAAAAGTGGGGCATCCCCGTGGTGACGCTCGTGGACACCGCCGGCGCCTACCCGGGCCTCGACGCCGAGGCGCGCGGCCAGGCTGAAGCCATCGGGCGCAACCTGCTCGAAATGGCGGGTCTGCGCACGCCGATTCTCGCCATCGTGACGGGCGAAGGCGGCTCGGGCGGCGCCATCGGCATCGCCGTGGGCGACCGCGTGCTCATGCTCGAATTCGCCACCTACTCCGTCATCTCCCCCGAAGGCTGCGCCTCCATCCTGTGGCGCGACGGCGCCAAGGCCCCCGATGCGGCCAAGGCCCTCCACATCACGTCGCACGACCTCGCCAGACTCAAGGTCATCGACGGGATTATCCCCGAACCGACCGGCGGCGCCCACACCGATGCCGAAAAGACCATCGCCAATGTCCGCTCCGCCATCCTGGAAAATCTCAAGAAGCTCTCCGCCGTCACCAACGGCGACCGCCTCGTCGAGAACCGGTACCGCAAGTTCGCGGCCATGGGTCATTTCGATAAACGGCACGCCGTCCCCATTGACTGATCCGTTCCCCGTCGATTCCCTTTCATCCCTTTCTTTCCACGCACTGCCATGAAGAAGAAGACTCAAGCCGCTCCCGCGAAAACCCCCGCCGCGCGCCCCTCGGTCGTCGACGATTCCATCCTGCTCTCAAACCGCCCGTCGCTCCGCATCACGGACACCACGCTCCGCGACGCGCCGCAGTCGCTCTGGGCCACCCGCATCCGCACCTCGGACATCCTCGAGATCATCGACACCATCGATCAGGCCGGCTACTACTCCATCGAATGCTGGGGCGGTGCCACCTTCGACGTCTGCCTCCGCTTCCTCCGCGAGAATCCCTGGGAGCGCCTCCGCAACATCAAGGCGCACTGCAAGAACACGCCGCTGCAGATGCTCATCCGCGGCCAGAACGTGCTGGGCTACCGCAATTATGCCGACGACCTGCTGGAGCGCTTCATCGCGCTGGCGGCCAACAACGGCATGGATATCTTCCGCACGTTCGATGCCCTGAACGACAACCGCAACATCGAAAAGTCCGTCAAGTGCATCAAGAAGTACGGCTGCCACGCGCAGGGCACCATCTGCTACACCGTCTCCCCGGTGCACACCATTGACGCCTACATCAAGATTGCCAAGGAGCAGGAGCAGATGGGCGTCGACTCCATCTGCATCAAGGACATGGCCGGCATCCTCGCGCCGCTCGACGCGCGCCGCCTCGTCTCCGCCCTCTCCAAGCAGATTTCCGTCCCGATTCAGATTCACTCCCATGCCACCTCCGGCATGGCCACTTCCGCGTATCTGGCCTCCGTTCTCGCCGGCGCCGGCGCCATCGACTGCTCCGTCTCCGCCATGGCGGGCTTCTCCGCGCAGCCGCCCGTCGAGACCATCGTCTCCATGTTCGCCGACACCGATGTCGCGCCGAAAATCGACCTCGACAAGATCCGCGAAATCAACCGCTTCTTCAAGGGTCTGCGCCCGCTCCGCGCGCCGGCCATCGGCATGAAGGAAATCATCGACCCGGAAATCCTCGTCCATAAGATTCCCGGCGGCATGATTTCGAACCTCCGCTCGCAGCTCGATCAGCAGGGCGCCCTCGACCGCCTCCCCGAGGTGATGGACGAAGTGCCGCGCGTCCGCGCCGACATGGGCTACCCGCCGCTCGTGACGCCGACCTCCCAGATCGTGGGCGTCCAGGCCGTGCTCAACGTCCTCGCCGGCAAGCGCTACGAAATGGTTTCGCAGGAGACGCGCAACTACGTCAAGGGTCTCTACGGCCGCTCCCCCGCCCCGATCGACAAGGCCGTCGCCAAGAAGATTCTCGGCAAGGAGAAGGTCATCACCTGCCGTCCCGCCGACCTGCTCCAGCCGATGCTGCCGCACGCCACGGACGCCGTTCCGCCCGAGCTCATTCGCGCCGAAGAGGACATCATCTCCTACTGCCTCTTCCCGGAGCCCGCCCTCTCCTACTTCAAGTGGCGCGCCACCCCGCCCGCCGCCCGTCCGCCCATCCCGGCTGACGAAGAGGAGCGCAAACGCCGCGCCGACGCCGCCCCCAAACCGCTGCCCGCGCAGCCGCTCATGGCGCCGTCCGACTACACGTCGCTCGAGGGTCTGCTCTCCACGGTCAAGCAGCT
>CASFKR010000095.1 GCA_949295265.1 uncultured Verrucomicrobiota bacterium
AGGAGCGTCGCGCCCATCTGCTTGAGGCGATCCGTCAAGGCTACGATGTGGATGAAGAAATCGAACTGACCTCCGAGGAAGCCGCATCGCTGGCGGCCTCCGGTTTTGCCGTTCCTGATTCGGCTCTCCAGTCCGAAACGGAAGAGGCCGGATCTTCGGAGACGGAACCCTCGAACGGAAGATGATTGATTACGCGACTTTTTGTCAGCGTGCCGCCGAAAATCCCTGCCGCTCGGTTTTGATGGTGCGGCATGGAGAGCGTCCGCATCTCTCGCCGGATGATTCCACGTTTGGCGACGCGCTCTCCCTGACGGATGCCGGCCGGCAGATGGCGCGCGACGCCGGCGCCCTCCTGCGGGCGGCAACGCCGGGACGCACCCCGACGGCGGCCGACTGGTTTCTGGGCGCCTCTCCGAAGACCCGGACGCGGCAGACGGTCGCCTTCATGGCGGAAAGCATGGGCATCGCCGATCCGGCGGTCATCGATGTGCCGGAGCTCGGGATTCCCGGCATCTGGATGACGGATGCCGCATTGGCGCATGCGTATCATGTGCGCGAGGGCGGCCGCGCCTTCAATGACCGCATATGCGTTCAGGGATACGGGGAAGGCTATTACCCGCAGGAGGAAATTTATCGGCGGATTCTCGACTGGCTGAACCGTTTTCCGTTCTCCGCGCGGTATGGACTCTTTTCGACGCACGATCTTTTCCTGGCGCTTTTCCTGCAGGGTGCGGGCGTAGAGGTTTTTCGCGCCGACCGCTGGGTCGGCTATCTGCAGGGTGCAGCCCTTTTCGAGCAGCAGGACGGTTCCTGGCAGGTCGACTATTGCGTCCCCGATTCCGCCCGTCCCTTCGGCACCTACTTCGTCTGATTCCCGCGACAAGCGGATGATTCGACAGGAAAGGGGGAGGGGATCAGATGGCCTGGCGGTCGGTCCAGCGGACAATTGGGTGGGACTCGGAGGTGAAGTCGATGGGGAGCCAGATATAGCGTCCGTCAATGGCATTGTCGGGACGCCACAGGTCGAAGAGCGCCACATAATGCGGATGCGGCGTTTCCACGCGCAGAATGAAGGTGCTCTGACCGCCGAAGGTCTTTTCCGGTCCCAGTCCATTCGCCGGATTGGTTCCGCGGCACGGATTGGGCAGTTCCGTCCAGGGACCGGTGAGCGAAGGCGCGGTTGCGGCGCGGGCCGGATTGGGTGCCCATCCGGTGCATCCGGAGGTGATCATCCAATAGTGCCCCTGAACCGCGCAGAGTGCGGGCGCTTCATTGCTGCGCCCGGGAAAAATGCGCACATAATCCCCGGTGTGCGCGAGGTAGTCATCCGACAGACGCGAGAGGTGGAGCGTGCGGTTTTCTTCCGAGGCGAAAATCAGATACGCCGTGCCGTCCTCATCCTGAAAGAGACTCATGTCGCGCGCCATTTGTCCGCCGGGCAGATCCCGCTTCAGAAAGTAATCCTGCTCATGTCCGTCGAACTCAATGTCCGGATTGGCGCTGAAATGGGTGGCCCGCGGCAGCGCCCCGGCGTTGGGGCGCAGACTGCCGAGGAAGCGGAAGGGGCCCACCGGGGAATCGGAAACGGCCACACCGCACCGCGCGGCTTCGTAGCCGCGTCCCCGCAGCTCCAGATGGAACCACAGGACAAATTTCCCGGTTCGGGAATTAAACAGCACCTTCGGACGCTCCAGCACGCAGCCTTTGCAGATGTCCGAGGTCGGGTCCTCCGAAACGGACAGTGCAATGCCCTCATCTTTCCAGGCCATCAGATCCGGCGAACTGTACACATGGACGCCCACAAGCGCCGCGTTGCCTGCCGTCCCGGCGACTTTATGCTCACCGTACCAGTAGTAGCGGCCCTGATGAAACAGAATGCCGCCCCCGTGCGCATTGATGTGGACGCCCTGCTGATCAGGCCAGATTTCTCCGTTCAAAAAAGTGCCGAACCGTTGTGTTTCCATGGGTGGTCTCCTTGTCGTTCCCAACTATACTCTATTTTCATTTTCCTCTGCCAGCAAGGCAACGGGCGGGGGGGCTTATCCCGTTTTTTCGGGATCCATGATTCCGGAATCTTGAAAGATGCTTTCTGGCGCCACTTTTCAAGCCTGGATACCCCTGAAAAGTTCGCTTTTTTTTTCACCCGAAAGTTCAATCAAAAAAACTTTACCGTTGCTCCAATCGTTGCGCTGACTACGTTCAGGCGGTTCTGCCGCCGGGAAAAGTCCTTATTTGACACCTTGGTCGAACGTTCGTGGAGGCTAAAACGGGGCTTCGCCCCTCCGCGTGGCTCAATTTTCTAAATTCTTCGCGAGGCTGAGTTTCACAACCTTCCTCCCTGCGCTCAAAAATGGGGGAGAAAGCGCCAGCGGGCTTGTCTTGTTCGGACAGGGGTTTTCTGGTATCATGATTTCGTTGTTACAGGGGGACCGCAGCATCATATTTTCATGAGCAACAAGGCATCTTGGTTCATTAAAAACAGCAACGGAAAGACGGAAGGACCGTTTTCCGCTGAAGAGTTGCATTCGCTTGCCACCAACGGCACGCTTACTGCGGATACGCCCATTTCGGCAGACGGCAAGGCGTGGCGGCCCGCCGTTCTCGTGCCCGAGACGGGGCTCGACTGTCTGGTTTTGACTGCGGAAGAGGGGCTCAATGTGCTGGGACCCTTCGCGCACGAAAATCTCGATGAACCCGGGCGCGTCGGCAACATCCCGACGAACGGACTCCTTTATTTACGCGCCAGCGCCATTGCCGATTTGCCTGCGGTCCGCGGGGAAATGGGGATTTCGCTGACGGCGCGGGTGGCGCAGGCGGAGGCTTCTCTCCGCGAAAGCGAGCGCAAACGCGCGCGCGCCGAAGCCGATGTCAAGGCACGCGATCTCGAATTCGAAGCGGAACGTTCGCGGCTGGCATCCGAAATTGCCGCGCTCAAGGCGAGCAATCTCAAGAAAGATGCCGAACTGGCGGCACTGACCGCACAAGCCGATTCCGACAAAGGCGCCGCAGAGCAGTCGCTTGAACTGCAGGCGCGGCTCGTGGATGCCGAGGCGACCCAGACCGCCTCCTCCAGGCAGATTTCGAAACTCGAAGCGGCTTGCAAGGAACTGACGGAGCAGCGGGAAACGTTGCAGCAGCGCGCGGAGTCGCTCGAGCGCGACCTCACCGAGGCGCGCAACCGGCTCCAGCAGCATGAGACGGATGCCCGCACCGAACAGGCGGAAGCCTCGCGCAAGCTGGACGAAGCCCTTGCCGAGGCGGAAAAACTGCGCCAGGCCCTTTCCGGGCTCGAAGCGCAGCTTGCCACCTGCACATCGGAGCGCGACGCCGCGCGGACCGAGGCGGCGGACACGCGCCGCGCCCTCGAACAGGCCGCCGAGGAATCCGCCGCCATCGAGCAGGTGCTCCAGGAAACGCAGCAGGCGCGCGAATCGCTCGAGGCGTCGCTGCGTCAGACCCGCGCCGACCTCACTGCCGCCACCAGCGCGTATGGCTGGCTGACGAAGACTGTGCAAGACCTTGCGCGCGAGGCGGCCCGCCGCGCTCCGGTGGCCGCCTCCGTCGAAGACAGCGCGCAACCCGCCGCCACGGCAGCAGACGCAGAGCCCGTGTACGCCACCGATGCCGAAGGCGCCCTGATTCCGACCGTTGTCGCGAAGGAGGATGACCCGGCGGCGGAAGCGCCGCTTGCGGCGCCCGAGGGCTCGAAGCGCCGCAAGATGGCCGCCATCGAAAATCAGCTCCAGAAGGAACTGAGCATGATGGCGCGCCTGAACAAAAACACCGCATCCGCATCTGCGTCTGCGCCCAAGCGCAAGGCCTCCCGCGAGGGGTTCATCCGCATTTTCAAGGCTAACTAGGGAAGGGGAGTTCATTCATGCCGGATTCGGGCAAAGCCGCATCTTCCGTGAAATGGTGGGTTCGTTCCGCCGTCAACGGCCAGGAATTTGGTCCAGCCAGTCAGGCGGGCCTGCTGGCGTGGGCGCGGGAAGGGCGTATTTTCCCGGATGATGGTTTGTCGAATGACCGCAAGACGTGGCGTTCGGCGCGCGAATGGACAATGCTGGAGATGGACACGCTCGTCATCCTCCCGGATGGCCGCGTGATCGGTCCGCTCCATGCCGATGCGGTCGCCGAGTTGTCGCGCACCGGGAAAATCCCGGCTGCGGCGCGCATTGTCACCGTGCAGGAGCTGCTGGCGGAGCCGGTTCCCGCAGGGGAACCCGGCGGGATGACGCCGGAGGACCTCGAGACGGCGATCAACGACCGGCTCGAATCGGAACGCGAGCGCGTCCGCGATGCGCTCGCGGAGAAGGACCGCGAAATTGAGCGGCTGAACGGCGAAGTGGAATCGGCGCAGCATCAGGCGGACGCGCTGCGCGCCGATGTCGCGAAGGCACTCGCGGCGCGGGCCGCCGCGGAGTCGCTGGCCACGCGCGCTCGCGAAGAGGCGCAGCAGGAGCAGGCGGAGCAGGTCCGTGCGCTCGAAGACGAGCGGCAGCAGCTCCAGACCCTTTTAACGCAGACCGAGGCGAAACTCGGAGAGACCGCCACGCTCCGCGCGGATTGCGAGCGTGCCCAGGCGGAGGCGGTGCAGTTGCGCATCGACCTGGAAGCGGCGCGCGCGAAGACCGCGCTCGATGCGGCAACGATTGCCGCCGGACAGGAAGCGCTGGAAAAGGCGCAAGCGGAACTCGCGGAGGCGCAAGCCGCCCGCGAAGCCGCCGCAACGGCAGCGGCGTCCGCCCCGGCGGCCGAGCCTTTGATTTCCCCCGAAGAGCTCGATGCGCTCCGCACCGGGCTTGATGAGGCGCGCACCCTGAATTCGCTGCAGGAAAAGGCGCTCGCCGAGGCGCGCACGCAAGCGGCGGCCGCCGCGGATTTGCGCGATGCGCTCGACGCGGCGCGCACGGCGCTTGCCGAGGCGCAACAGGCGGTTGCCGATTCAACGGCGCAGCTCGACACGCTCCGTGCCGAGCGCGATGCGGCGCTCGCACAGGCGGCTGCCACGCCCCTGCCACAGGCGGCGGAAGCCGCCGCTGCGCCGGAAACGGCCGAAGCCGCTGCGGCCTCTGCCGCGCTGCAGACGCAGGTGGAGGCGCTCACCAGGGAGCGCGACGCGCTTGCCGCGCAGGTGGAGACGCTCAGCCACGAGATGAAGTTCCACGCGGGTGACCTTGCGGCGAATGATGAACTCGTCGCCTCCCTTCGCAAGGAACTGGAAGGCGCCCGGCGCGAATATGCCGAACTGCTCGAATTTTCCAACAACCGCGATTCGCAGAATTCCGTGCAGTCGGGCCGCCTCGAGGCACGCATCAAGGAACTCGAGGATGCCGCCAAAGAACCGGTGCTCGCCTCCGATTTGCATGGCGACGCCCGTCAGGTGCTCGTGCTGCAGGAGCGGGTCACCGACCTCACGCGCGAGCGCTGCGAACTGGCCGACAAGCTGGCGACCGCCGAGGCCGCACTCGCCATGGCAACGCGTCCGCTCGAGGGCGATATCGCCGTTATCAAGCAATTTGCAGACGAGGCGCTTCTTACGCTGCGCGACATGGCGGAGCAGGAGAAAAGGCGCGCCGACGCCGTGCATGCCGCCAGCGTCGAGCAACAGAATCTGCTCAGCGAGAAAATCTCCCTGCTGGAGCGTGCGCTCAAGCGCGATCCCGGCGAAAAATCGCGCAGCGAAATGGTTGCCGAGCGCAACGAGAAGGTCATTGCCCAGCTGCGGCAGGAGCTCGAATCACAGCGCGAACAGCACAAGGCCGATCTGGGGCGCGCCGCGCAGACCGAAAAGGTGCTCGAGGGGCGCGTCCGCTCCCTCCAGCAGCGCGAAAATGCCTTGCGCGAACAGCTTCGCCGCGTGGAGCAGCGGACCGCCGACTACGATTCGCTCGGCACGCAGCTGCGCCGCCGCGAGGAAGAGGTGCTCGAAGCCGAGCGCCAGTTTGGCGAGGCGCGCGAACAGTGGCAGGTCGTCGAAGCCATGCTGCGCCGCCGCATTTCCGAACTGGAGCACGGCGCGGGCTCGCTCTTTGAAGAAGCCGAGGCGCGCGCCTCCGCCGCTGCCGACGGCGCCAGAGCAGACGGCTCTGCCGCACCCGCTGCGGCTGTGCCCACGCCCAAAACGCCCGCTGCCAAGCCCACGCCTCCCGTCAAACAGCGCATTTTGCCCCCGTGGGTGAGCAATCTGCGGTGACGGTGCGGCACGATTCCTTTCAGCCTTTTCACACCTTTCACAGTCCCGGTTGACGATTTCACATCATGCCTGAGAACAATCCCTTTTCCGGCGGCTCCGGCCGCGAGTCCTTTTCCCAACATTCCGCCACGAATCCGGAGCAGCTGTTTGCGCTCGCCCAGGGGCAGGAGGAGTCCTTTCCCGTTCTGAAAGCCTTCCAAGATTTTCTGGAGCAGGAGCGGGCGCGGGCGCGCAAGCGCGTGTGGGCGATTGTGCTTTCGTTTGTCGGCGTACTGGTTGCGGTGGTGATTCTTTTTGCGGTTCTGTTTGTGGCCGTTTTCGGGGTCATGCTACGCAACAACGACCGGCAGCAGGAGATGTTGCTCAACCTGATGCGCGGCCGCAGCGAAGTGCCGGCGCAGGCCGTCCCGGTTGCCACGCCCCTGCCACAGGCGGCGGCGCCGGTCGCGACGGCCGTCCCCGAACCCGCCGCGCCGGTTGTTGCGCCCGCACCCGCACCGGCGCCGGCCGATTCTGCCGACAAGCCGCTTTCCCGCAATGATCTGCTCGAGATTCTGCGCACCATTGTGACGCAGCCGGGTTCCGCCGCCCCTGCGCCCGTTGCCCCCGTCGCCCCCGTTGTGGAGCCCGCTCCCCGCCCGGCTCCGCTGCGCGGCGTGATTTCGCCCGTTTCCAAGGCGGAGCAGATGGCGCGCCTCCAGAAGGAGGAAGAAGAACGCAAGGCACGCGCGGCTGAGCGCCGCGCCGCCGCGGAGGCGGCCGCAGCCGCAGCCACTGCCGAAGCTGTACCGGCACCCGCCGGGCCCGAGGTTGCGGCTGACCCCGCGCCTGTAGAAGCGCCCGCTGCCGATCCCGCCGGCGACCGCATCGCCATCGACGGCAAGGTGAAGCTTTCCGAGCGCCGTCTCCGGAGTGAGATTCCCGGCGGAAAAGAAGCGGATGTCATCCACTTGGAGACGCGTCAGGGCGTCATCCCGTTCCGCAGTCTGCTTCCGACGACGGCTCCGGTTGTGCCATGAAGTTTTCCGTTCTTTTCAGCAGTTCGGAAGGCAACTGTACCTACATCGAGGCAAATGGCACCCGCATCTTGGTCGACTGCGGCATTTCCCGCAGCCGGATTGCCGATTGTCTCCATCATTTCGATGTCACGTTCGACGCCATTGATGCGATTTGTCTGACCCACAACCATATCGACCACGTCAAGGCGCTCCCCGTCATTCTCAAGCGGCATTCCATCCCGGTCTATGCGACGGAAGGCACCTTCGACGCCTTGCAGTCCGTGCTGGGCGACGGATTGCCCGACCGGCAGTGCGTCGTTGTCGATGCGGGCAATTCCTTCACCATTGGCGAGGGGCTCACGGTACACCCGTTTCCCGTGCCGCATGATGCCGCCGATGCGGTGGGTTACACCTTTGAAGACGGCAAGAGCAAACTGGGTTTCGTTTCCGATCTCGGGGAAGCCCCGATGATGGTGCGCGTCAATCTGCGCGGCTGCAACGGGCTCGTGCTGGAGTCGAATCACGATCCGACGATGCTCGAGATGTCGAGCCGGCCGCCGTACCTGAAGCAGCGCATCCGAGGGCGCAGCGGGCACCTCTCGAATCAGCAGGCTGCGGAACTGCTTGCCGACGTCGCAAGCGAGCAGCTCCGCTACGTGGTGCCGATTCATCTGAGCCACGAATGCAACACGATAGACCTGGCCCTGTATGAATTGCAGCAGGCGGCAGGGCAGCTGGCGAGTCACCCGGAAGTGATGGCCCCCGTGTATCCTTCGCCGTTGCTGGAGATCTGACGATGCATGCGGACGATGGGGCAGGGCAGGGGAGCGCGGATGCTTTTGCGCCGGGGCCGGCACTGGTGCTGGGCGCCGGTGTCAGTGGCGTGGCAGCGGCGCAGCTGCTCGCCGCGCGCGGCTTCGCGCCGCTGTGGGTCGCTTCGGAGGCTGCGTCGAAGACCGCACTCCCGGCGGGCGCCATCCTCCACACGGCGCCGCTTGCCGAAACGGTGCGCGCCTTTGCGGCGGCAACGCCCGGTCGGGGCCGCCTCTGCTATGTGAGCCCGGGCCTCGCGCTGACGCACCCGGGCGTTGCGGAAGCCCGTGCGCTCGGGTTCACGCTTTGCGGAGAGCTCTCGCTGGGCGGCGCCTTTTACGGCGGTCGCGTCGTGGCGGTGACGGGGAGCAAGGGCAAAAGCTCGTTGGTGAAACTCCTCGCCGACGCGCTGACGGCGGCCGGTCTGCGGGCGGAACCCTGCGGGAATTACGGCCGCGCCTTTTGCGCGGTGGCGGCGGAAGCGGCGCCGCCTCCCTGCGCCGTCGTGGAATGCAGCAGTTTTCAGCTGGAGACGGCGGACGCGCATTTCCGGCCGGACCATGCCGTGCTGCTCAACCTCTCGTGCGACCACCTCAACCGCCATGGTACGATGGAAGTCTACCGCGATGCCAAACTCGCGCTCTTCCGTCATCTGGCGCCCGGCGCGCTTGCGCTCGTACCCGCCGCCGCAGACGATCCCTGCGGGCTCGCGGCCTGCGCACGCAAAAACTTTCCGGGTCGGACCTTTCAGACGTTCGGGTGCGGCGCCGATGCCGACTGGCGCTACGATGCCGGCACCGTCACCGGACCGGACGGCCGCGCCTTCCGGATCGCAGGCAGCTATTTCGATAACGCTGTGACGGGCCCCGCCGGAGCCGCCGCCTGTGCGCTCCTCACGGCGATGGGACTTTCCACGGCGCAGGTGGAAGCGGCTTTTGCGCAGTTTAAACCGCTCGCGCACCGCATGCAGACGGCGGCCCGCTGGGGCGCCGTTTCGTGGATTGACAACTCCAAGGCGACCAATCTGGACGCACTCCTGGCGAGCGTCCGCATGGCACCCAAGCCGGTGCTGCTGCTCGCGGGCGGACGCCTCAAAGAGCCGCTTTCCCTATCGGGTCGGGTTTTGCTGGAAACGGGTGTGCGAAAAGTCTATACTTATGGCGAAGCGTCTGCCGCGATGGCGTCTTCCTGGGCTCCGGCACTGCCGACAGCCCGTTGTGAGACGCTTGCGGAGGCGATGGCCACGGCGGAGGAAGACCTCCGTCGCGGTTTTGCGCACAACGGTTCCGTCCTTCTCGCACCGGGAACAGCCAGTTTCGACCAGTTTACCGGCTACGAAGAGCGCGGCGATGCTTTCCAGGCGCTTGCCCGGCAGTCTGCCGAAGCGCTGCGCACGGCAGCCGCCCCCGCCCCCGAATCCCTTTCCTGACCTTTTTTCTGTCCCCCTGTTTATTTTCGTATTCCTTCCTTCTTTGCGATGAAATCGAAAGCCTTTTTCACCGGTTCGCTGCTCATGACGCTCATGGGTGCCGTGTTCCTGCAAGGTTGCCGCACCTATCAGCCCGGCGTCTCTTCCTCCCGCCGGACGATTTTCTCCACGCCGAAAACGACCGAAACGGCGCAGCCGGTCCCTGCGAAAGTGACAACGGCTTCGCAGCCCTCCGGCACCGCATCTTCCATCCGGCCGGTTTCGGTGCAGCCGCGCCCCGTCACCCCGACGGCGACCTCCGCGACGGTCCGCCCCGTCTCTGCCACGCCCGTGACACGGACGATGCCGCCGCCGCGCCCCGTCACCCCGACGGTGACGTCCGCCGTCCCCGCGCAGCCTTCGCGCGAGATGAATTACCGTATGTACACGGTGAAAAGCGGTGACGTGGCCGGGCGCATTGCCAACGAAAACGGCATGACGCTCAAGGAATTCGTGGAGCTCAACAACATCACGAATCCGAACAGCCTCCGCGTGGGGCAGACGGTGAAGATTGCCGCCGGTCGCAAGCCGCTTTCCGGCCGCACGCCCGCCGTCTCCGTTCCCGGCAAGGTCTACATCGTCGCTTCGGGCGATACGCTTTCGGGCATCGCCGTCCGCACGGGCGTCTCCGAGAAGACGCTCATGACCATCAACAGGATTTCCAATCCGAACCGCATCTTCGTCGGGCAGAAGCTCTACCTGACGAGGGATGGCGCTCCGGCTGCCGCCGCGCCGAAGACGGTTTCCGCGCCCGCCGCGATGACGGCTCCCGCCGCCAAGCCCGCCGCCCCGGCCGCTACGACGACGGCTCCTGCCGTCAAGCCTGCGGCTCCGGTTGCCGCG
>CASFKR010000096.1 GCA_949295265.1 uncultured Verrucomicrobiota bacterium
CCCGCCCGTGCCCGCGCCCGCCACGCAGGCAAAGACGCCCGCAAGGCGCGCGCCGCGCGCCGCCGCCGTTGCCGCCAGCCGGTCCAGCACCGTCCCAAGCCGCGCCAATGCCACGTCCCTGCCACAGAGATTGGGGTTGGCGCCTTCGGTTTCCGCCGAAGCGAGAATCCCTCCGCCGACGGTGCCGAGCAGAGCCCGC
This sequence comes from uncultured Verrucomicrobiota bacterium, assembly GCA_949295265.1. Classification (GTDB taxonomy): domain Bacteria; phylum Verrucomicrobiota; class Kiritimatiellia; order RFP12; family UBA3636; genus JAEDLN01. The sequence goes on from CASFKR010000096.1 coordinate 200, forward strand.
GTATGGGTTCCGCCCGCATCCAGCCCGATGTAGAGCGCTTCCGGGACGGGGCCCGTTCCGTCAGGTTGCTTTTCGGGTGCCATCGAGTTCCAGCGCGAGCCGTTTGATGCCCGCCAGGTCGAGTTTGCCGGTGCCGAGCACGGGGATTTGCGGCACTTCATGGAAGTCCGCCGCCGCAGGAATCCACAGATTCGGAAGATCGGCGGAAGAGAGCGCGGCGCGCAGATGCTCCGCGCCGCCGCTTTCCGGCGTGTAGAGCACCACGAGCTTTTCGCCCTTGCGCTCATCCGGAATGCCCGTGACGGCAATGCTGTTCTCCGGAAGCGAAGCCGCCCGCATGAGTGCCTCTTCCACGCCGACGTGCGGCACCATCTCGCCGCCGATCTTCGAGAAGCGCGAAAGCCGGTCCGTCAGCCCGATAAAGCCGTCGTCGTCGATGAACGCGATGTCGCCCGTGCAATACCAGCCGTCGCGCAGCACCTCGTCCGTGAGGTCTTTGCGCCCGAAGTAGCCGAGCATCACATTGGGACCGCGCAGATAGAGCAGACCCGGCTGATTGGGACCGAGCTCGCTGCCCGTATCCGGGTCGATAATCTTCATGGCAATGCCGGCGCACGGGAGCCCTGCGCGGCCGTCCTTGTAGCCGGCCTGCACCACGCCGCCGCCCGTGCCCGGAGGCGCACTCACCGCAATGCCCGGGGAGAGTTCCGTCGCACCGTATGCCTCGAGCGGACGGATCCCGAACTTTTCCTGATACGCCTCAATCAGTCCGGCCTTGAGCTTTTCGCCGCCCGCCAGCACAATCTTCAGGCTCGCAAAATCCTCCTTGGCGGCGCGCCGCAGATAGAGCGAGAGGAACGTCGGCGTGCCCCACATCATCGTGGAATGGTTGTTGCGGACGATGTCGATGATGACCTGCGCCTCGAGCGGGCTCGTGTGGTAGGTGACGCGCACATTCGTCAGCAGCGGATACCAGAGGCAGCCCATCAGCCCGAAGGAATGGAAGAACGGAAGGGCCGCGCACATGTGGTCTTTGCGCGTGGTCGCCAGCAGCATGCGCAGACTTTCCACCTCCGAGAGGATGTTGTGCTGGCTGAGCATGACGCCCTTGGGCTCACCCGTGGAGCCGGAGGAGAAAATAATCGTCGAAATGGAGTCGGGCCCCGTCGGCGTCGAATGCAGCATCCACCGGTACGGGAGGAAGATGGCCGCCAGCGCCGCCGAGAGTTTCGCGCCCTTGCCGATGGACTTGAGGATGTCCTCCAGAAAGACGTAGGCGCCGGGCGGCACCGGCAGATCCGGGAAGCGCTCCACGAACTTTTTGCTCGTCAGGATGGTGCGCAGATCGCATTGCCGGATGGCGGAGGCAAAGGCGGGTTTGCCGATGGTGAAGTTGAGGTTGACGGAACTCTTGCCGAGGAGCGCCACCGCCAGGTTGCACAGGACATTCGCGCAGCAGGACGGCAGCAGGATGCCGATGTGCGACTGCGTGCGCGTACGTGCACTCAGGGCGCGCGCGAGTGCCAGCGAACCGATGAGGAGTTTGCCCCAGGTGAAGGAGAGGCCCGAGGTGTCATCGCAGAAATGGCGGCGGAAATTGCGGCGGCAGACCGATACAACAGCCGCGCCGACGGAGCGGTGCTCGTCCTTGCGCGCATTGAAATAGTCGCAGGAAAGCTCCATCACGGCCCGGCGCACGCGGAATGCGGGCGTATCGGTGGGCATCGGCTTTCCGAAACAGATGGTCACCCGGTAGCGCCGCAGGAAAAGCGCGCGGTACCACGTGTTGAGCAGCTGCCCCGAGTAGTACGAATACATCGTGCCCCAGGAGCCGCCCATGTATACGGGAATAATCGGGATGTCCGTGCCGCGCACAATCGCCTCAAAGCCGCGCTTGAAGGCCCGGATGGTTCCCGTGCGCGTGATGCCGCCCTCCGGGAACACGCACACCAGATACCCCTCCTGCAGCGCCTTGCGGGCTTCGCGCAGCGCGGCGACGGTTTCGCGCGGCGAGCTGTTTTCGCTCACGGGAATCACCCGGTACTGCCGCAGAAGCGGACGCAGGAAGCGCAGTTTCCGGATGATTTCCGGCGACATCATGAAGCGGATGCGGCGGTGCGACGTCGCGCACAGCAGCAGCGCATCCGTGTAGCTGGCATGGTTGGCGATGAGCATCGCCGGACCCGTCAGCGGCACATGCTCAATCCCGATGGTCCGCACCCGGTAGAGGCATTTGACGGCGAGCGTCACCGCCAGGCGCACAAAGAAGTCCTGCAGCACCCGGAAAACGCCGATGCTCAGCAGAATGCCGAGCACGGCAACCATCACAAACCGCGCCGAAGGGCTGATGCCCGTGAGGTGCCACACGTACAGCATCAACCCGGCAATGAGGGTGCCCGCCCACTGGCAGAAGCATTGGAACGCGAGTCCCTCCCCGCGGCGCTCCGGCGGGAGGCGCAGCTGCAGATACGTCATGAGCGGCACCTCGAACAGGCCCGCCCCCGCGCCGATGAGCATCATCACCGGGCACATCGCCAACAGCGGAACCCGCGCCGGCGCAAGCCCCAGCACCAGCGTCGCCACCGAAAAGAGCATCGCCCCCAGAGGCATCAGCCCGAACTCTGGACTCCGCTTCGAAAGGTGCCCCGCCGCCAGCGCACCCGCCGAAATGCCGAACGAAAAGTAAAACGCCAGAAAGACCGCCGCCTCCGGGCCGAGCCCGTGCGTCCGCGCGCCGTAGGAGATGATGTTCAGCGAAACAAACGTCGTAAGCAGCGTAAAAAGACCTGAGGCGAACATCGCCAGCGAAAGCATGCGGTCTTCCCCGAGCCAGCGTAGCGTCTTCACCCACTGCCGCGCCAGGAAGAAATCGGGGCGCAGCTGCGGATTGGCGGCATGGACGCGCCAGACGCGGCGCGAGGTCAGCACCCCCGCCAGCGCAATCGCCACGCAGAGCAGCTGCGCCAGCGCAATGCTGAAGTTCTCCGTCCCCATGCGCGCGACCCGCGCCAGCGCCGGTGCCACGGCACTGCCGCCCAGGAAGGCCAGCGAGGACCAGAAGAGCAGCGATGCATTGGCTTCGCCGAGCTGCTCGTCGGGGACCAGTTCCGGCACCATCGCCACTTTCGTCGGCCAGAACAGCGCGCTCTGCAGCGCCATCAGAAAGAGCAGAATCCACAGCGCCCACGGCAGGTGGAACGCCAGCGCGGGCAGCGCCAGCGCCATGACGACAAGCTCCGCATACTTGAGCACAACCGAAAGCACATTCTTCCGGTAGCGGTCCACCAGGAATCCAGCCAGCGGCGCCACGCACAGAAAAGGCAGCGCAAAGACGCACGTTGTCAGCGCGAGCGTCGCATCCGCCGACGCAGGGCGCATGCCCAGCAGGGCGATGAGCACCAGCATCCGGAACAGGGTGTCGTTGAACCCACCCAGAAATTGCGTGGCATTCAGCCAGTGAAAGGCGGCATCCCGTTGCCGACGCAGGGTCTCTTTCCGTAACAGCATTGTTCAGGTTCCTTCTGTTGCGTTCCGGGCCGCCGCACAGGCTACCGCCAGATTTTCAAAACAGGCGTCCGGCACATGGAGCGTGCCGTTGTAGCCCGTCCCAACGGAAAGCCCCGGCTTGTTGTCGCCGTGGAAATCGGAGCCTCCCGTTTCGATGAGATGATTTTCGCGCGACAGCTGATGCAGAAAATCGCGCCGCGGCGCGTCGTGCCCCGGGTAGTACACTTCGATGCCCGTGAGACCATACCCGGTAAGGTCTTTCACGAACCCGCGCAGTTCTTCGTTGGTGAAAAGCGTCTGAAAAGGATGCGCCAGCACGACGACGCCGCCGGCGCCGCGCACGAGCCGGATATACGCCTCCAGCGAAAGGCGGAAACGCTCCGCATAGGCAAGGGCGCCGCGTGCCAAAAACCGCCGGAAGGCATCTTGCCGGTCCCGCGCAAAGCCCTTGCGCACGAGCGCCGCGGCAATGTGGGGACGCCCCGGCACGCCCGTATCGCCGCCTTCGCGGCGCACGTCTTCGGGCGTGATGCGGCAGCCGTTCATCGCGAGTTTGGAGAGGATTTCGGCTTGCCGTGTTTCCCGGCCCTTGCGCACCTTGTCGAGCGCTTCCCGGAGCGGACCGTTGGCGGGGTCGAAGCCGTAGGCGAGCAAATGCACCGTGTGCCCCGGCACATCGGCGGAAATCTCCATCCCGGTCAGCGTTCGGATACCGTGCGATGCCGCCGCCGCTTCGAACCGCGCATACCCGTCTGCCGTGTCGTGATCCGTCAGGACGGCTGCGGAAAGCCGCAGCTCCGCACAGGCTGCCGCCAGGGCTTCCGGCGTGAGGGTCCCATCGGAAAACCGGGAATGCGTATGCAGGTCAACCATGAAAAATCAGAAGAAACGGAAAAGGAAGCGGACGGGAGGTGTTGCGCACGGGGGTGCCGCGCCGCGCACACCGGTGCGGTGCGGGGCGCGGCGGGTCCGGCGGCCTTACGATTCGGCGAATGTGTAGACCCCGGCGGCGCGCTCCGGCGAAACACCGGCGTAAAAGCGCGCAATCGCCGCGTCGTAAGCCGCCGTGTGCGCAAAGGCTTTCTGCATGAGGCGGAAGCGCGTGGCGAGCGAAAGACTGCCGCCGCTGGCGCGCAGTTCTTCGAGCAGCGCCGGATAATCCGCCGCATCCGTCACCGATGCCGTGCGGATGTAATTCTTCGCGGAGGCGCGGATCATGCACGGCCCCCCGATGTCGATGTTCGAGCGCGCTTCCTCCGGAGAGACGCCTTCAACGGACGTCACCTTTTCGAACGGATAGAGGTTGCACACCACCATATCGATGGCCGAAGCATTCGTGCGGGCCAGATCCGCCTGATGCGCTTCGTTGTACTTCTCGCTGAGAAGCCCCAGATAAATCTTGAAATCGAGCGTCTTGACGAGTCCGCCCTGCATTTCCGGCTGCCCCGTGTAATCGCTCACGGAAACCAGCCGCGAGGCCGCCTGTCCGCCCAACGCCTCCGCCAGCGCCTTGTAGGTGCCGCCGGTGCTGTAAAATACCGCTTCCGGACAGGCTTCCGCCAGACCTTGTGCGAAGGGGGCGAGCCCCGTTTTATCAAAAACGCTGACCAGAATCCTGCGAATGGTCACCTGATTGTCGATGGTGCGGACGATGTTGAATGCCATGGAAAAACGAGCCTCGTAGATGCGGAAAGGAATGCTCTTTCCATTATAGAAAAACACGCCTTCAATTCAAGAATAAACCTGGCTTGCCGTGAATTTTCACACGCCTGGATTGCCAAAGGAATCGCACCTGGTTTGTCGCGATTCCGTTTGCGTACTGCGGTCCCGGTCAAACGGGAGAATGCACCCGTCAGGGGCGAAAATGCACCCGTTCAAACCGGAATAAAGGGGCAATCGCCTCCCCGCATGATTGAAGTCTGGAAACGGTTATATGAGAGATTTTCACTAGATGTGAAATTTTCACATTTTATGTTGACCAGACCGCAGACCCTTTTCTATCATGAGCCTCCCTTCACTGACCAAGGTGCGATTATGCTCATCAACTTCCAATTCAGAAACTTCGGTTCCTTCTGGAAACCCGCCATTTTCAGCATGGTGGCGTCCTCCGTCCGCCGACACCCGTCCCATGTTGCTGAAATCGGGAAACGGGATGTTCTGCGAAGCGCCTTTGTGTTTGGCGCGAATGCGGGAGGAAAAACAAATTTTGTCAAGGCCATTGGCTTCGCCAGGCAGATTGTCGAGGAAGGACTGGACGGCGTCAGTTGCGACCGCAAGCATTTTCGTCTTGCACCTGGCAAGCCGGAAGATGTCGGCGTGTTTCAGTTCACCATCTGCGCCAATGACAAATTCTACGAATACGGACTTGCCATATCCTACTCGAACGCCAGCATCGTCTCCGAGTGGCTGTCCCTGCTGGACGATTCCAACGGCACGAAAGCCGTTTTCTCGGCCGACTGGTCGGGAAAGAAGCCCGCCATCGACACCGACTTCGAGCTTGCCGAGGAGGATAAACTCCGTTTTGAGGTATACAAGACCGATGCCTGCAACATGCCGCAGCGAAAACGGACGTTTCTGGTGGAGATTGCCGAAAAAGGGGTCCGGCGGACGTCTGGAGACTTCTTCCAGCATTTCGCGAACGTCTACTTCTGGTTCCGCAGACTGATTGTCATCTGCCCGGACACGGCCTTCGGGGGGATGATTCGCTACGTCATCGACGAGTCGGCGCGGCTCTCGTTCGGCACGCTTCTCAAACACTTCGACACCGGTATAGAAAAGCTGTCCACCCAGAAGATCGACGCGGAAAAAGTCTTGGCCGATCTCCCTGCAGACCGCCGCCGTCTTCTCAAGGCCAGAATCATCTCCGATCTGACGAGAAACCGCTCTTCCGTCGCACAGATGACGACCCATGACAACGCATACCTCGTCCACTACCGCGATGGTCAGCTGATGATGGAAAAGGTGGTCGCCGACCATGGGTGCAAGGACGAACCGTTCGATCGCGCGGACGAATCCGACGGCACGCGCCGGCTCTACGACCTGCTGCCGCTCCAGGGGATGTTCCCCAATGACACGGTCGCAGTCATCGACGAGCTCGACCGCAGCCTGCATACGAAAGCCACGACAGAATTCATCCGCACGTTCTTTGAACGGGCGGACGGACACCGTTCGCAGCTGATTGCGACGACACATGACGCCTCTGTCCTCGACCTCGATCTCCTCCGTCAGGACGAAATCTGGTTTGTCGAGCGCGGAGACGATCATGCATCGACGATTTACCCTCTCACGAAGTTCAAAGCCCGCTTCGATAAAGACATTCACAAGGACTATCTTCTCGGCCGCTACGGAGCACTGCCGATCTTCGGAAAAATGAAGAGAACGGCACACAGGGAGCGCTGACATGGGAACGCAAAATCCTTTCAGGCTCTCAGCGGCACCATTTGAACGCCCCGAACAAAAGACTGCGGAAGCCAAAGCCGTTCTTTTCGTTTCAACGGAAGGAACGGAAACGGAGCCTGATTACTTCCATCATCTCAACGCTTCCCTCAAGCGTGACGCTCCTTTTGTAATCCACGTTCTGCGTCACAGCCGAGATACCGATTCCGACCCCCGCCATGTCCTTGATCTTCTGGAAGAGTGCCGTGCCATAAGATCCGGAAAACCTTTTTTCGACCGCAAGACAACCTCCAAGGAACTGCGACTGACGAAAAACCGCATCAGGAAAGTTTTCGAGAATTGGGATTCGCTCTCCGACGCGGAGCGGGAGACGTTCAGAACCGCTGTTGCAAGGCTTGGCATTGACGTCGACTACTATCGTTATCTGCAACAGATTGGCGGAAGCGGAAATGACAGGAAGGACCGTTTTGCCATTGTCATCGACCGTGACGGTAAATGCCATGACCTCAAGACGCTGGAGGAAATTCGCGACATCTGCCGCGAACGGGGATTCGATTTCTGCCTTTCAAACCCATGCTTCGACCTCTGGCTGCTTCTGCTCCTTGAATGCAGATTGACTCCGCAACTGAAGCGCAAGCTTCTCCAGAACAACCGCACATCCAGAAACAACACCGAGTCCAGCGCTCTTCTGTCGACTCTCGCCCACCACTCCAAAAACATCAAAAAGGCCGTCTTTGAAAGGACGTATCTCCCCAAAATCCGTCACGCCTGCAAACGTGCGGCGGGACTCGCGACGGAAGACGGGGAGATTCTCCACGCCGTTGGAACCCGGGTACCGGTCATCGTCGCCCCCTTGTTGGAATGGCTATGATGGCAATGCGGTCGCAGAAATGACGCTGCCGGAAGCAGCGTAAATCATCTGGAATATCCCCGTTGCGCTGGATTCGCGGACTGGCGGCGTGGAAGAAAAAAAGAGACCGGTTCGCGTGAACCGGCCTCCCTGAGAGAAGAAAAAGGAAAGGCTGCGTCAGAGCTGGACTTCCCTGCAGAGCGCGGCCGACTCGTAGAAGGCCTGCAGGATCTTGATCATGTCGACACCCTGCTGCGGCAGGAAGCAGGGCTCCGCACCATCGAGAACGACGTCGAGGAAGTTCTTGAGGTTGCGGCCATGACCGTCATCCTTCTGGTTGGCGGGCGGTACAATGTTGAGCAGCGAACCGTGGTCCTCCGTGTAGATTTCCATCTGGCTGTCGCGAACCGTGAACCCGGCCTTTGTGCCGCGCAACTCCACGAAACGGTTCTCGACGGCGATATTCGAAGCCCAGCTGAATTCAATCTGAAGCACGGCGCCGTTGTCGAACCGGATGAAGCCCATCGCGAGATCCTCGACGTCAAACGTGCCGTCGGCGACGGAATCGCCGTAGTTGCTGTTGATGGAATCGGACTGCGCGTTGTCGGACGCAAACTTGTTGTAGGTCTGCCCGGACACGGCCACGGGTGTGGGATTGCCCATGAGCCAGACCGCCAGATCGATCATGTGGACACCCAGATCGATGAGCGGACCGCCGCCGGACTGCGCCTTGGTGGTGAACCAGCCGCCGCGCCCGGGAATGCCGCGCCGACGCTGCCAGCCGCAACGGCCGCAGTAAATGTCGCCCGCCTTGCCGTCGGCCACGAACTGGCGCAGATAGCGCGCCGCATCGGTGAAGCGGTTGTTGCGCATGACCATCAGCACCTTGCCGGCTTTGGCCGCCGCATCGCGCATCGCCGCCGCCTTGTCGGCGTCGATGGCATCGGGCTTTTCGCAGAAGACGTGCTTGCCGGCCTCGAATGCGGCAATCGCAATCTCCGAGTGCAGATAGTTGGGCGTGCAGATATCCACGGCATCGATGCCCGCCTTTGCGAGCATTTCCCGATAATCCGTGTAGATCTCCGCGCCGGGATAGTTTTCATCACGCACTTTCTTCACGCGGTCCGGAAGAATGTCGCAACAAGCCGTAATCTGAGCACGGGGATCCTTCTTGTAATAAGGCGCATGGGCCCACTGTTGAATGCCGCCGCAGCCGACGACGCCAATCTTGAGAGTCTTCATGAGTGGATGGTCTGGAACAAACTTCTGCGATGGCGAATGTTTTCCGTCGGGATGAACGCATCCCGGCAGCCGGAGCCGCACCCGCGATTCCGGCGGTTTCCGCCCATCGTCAGCGTGATTCCATTCTAGATTTTCCGGACGCAGATTTCAACGCGCAAAATCCGCATTTTCCGCATTTAAATGTGAATAAAATCCTGTCCGGAAACGACATATCCGGCAGGCCGCCTGCGGCGGTAGAACGTCTCCGCACAAAGCAGACCCCACCCCGCCCTGCTCGTGCGCGGTTGCCGGCAGCGTGGCAGGGGCGTGGCACCGAAAGGAGACTCAGCGGATGTAGAGCAGCGTCGTCCCGAAGTCTTCGTACGGGAAGGACAGCAGGAACGGTTCTTCTTCCGTACCCAGGAAGCCGTCTTCCTGCACGAAAGCCCCTTCAACCGCCATGTATTCGCACGGCCCGTCCGGGTCGTTCATGTCGTAGATGTAGAACAGGACGTCCATTCCCGCTCTCCGCCTCTCCGTCCTCCAACCGGAAGGAGAATCGGCAATTGGCAACACCGGTATCCGCCTCCACATAGCCGTAGCCGCGCGGCTGTCCGTTCACGAACGCCGTCACGATGTCATTGTCCTTGGCGTTTGCGCCGTTCAGGCGGGCGTACTGGTTCCTTTTGTCGGGAAGGATATCCGAGAATGTCTGGTTGGCCATAGTTTTCATACCCTTTCATGATAGAAAGAAAGTCCCCGTTCGGTGTCCTTGAATTTGACCAATGGGGTTTTTCCATTTTTTGGCTTGGTGTCCATAACTATGAACAACTGCGCTCCCCGGATTTGCCTTGCAATAGGCAAGAGATTTTCATAGGCTGAATTGAAAGGGACGGAGTCTTTCTGTCTGCTGGTTGTTTACGGCCGGTTTTATGGAAAATGAAACGAACTGCATCTATTCTTGCGGCATGGTTGCTGTCGTTTGGGATTCAAACGGCGTCTGCCGCAAGAGTTGAGCTTGCC
>CASFKR010000097.1 GCA_949295265.1 uncultured Verrucomicrobiota bacterium
GCAAACGGAGCGGAGTTTCGACAGAAGAAAACGTATAAAACCCGCATGAATAGCGGGGAATCCACTAGCCGGACTGTCGCAATTCCGCTGGAACTTCGGACTAACGTTCCGACCAAGGTGTCAAATAAGGACTTTTTCTCGGCGGCAGATCCGCCTGAACGAAGTCAGCGCAACCATGGGAGCGACGGCAAAGTTATTTTATTGGACTTTCGGGTGAAATAGTATTGGCGGACTATTCACGAGTATCTAATCTTGAAAAGAGTCTACAGGAGCCATCTTTCAAGAAATCTGGATCAATTGTCCCGGAAAAACCGGGATAAGCCTGGAAGAAAAAGGTGTTTTGTTTTTGGGCGCGATTCGGTACGATAGCAGGATAAAAGCGGCAACGGGCAGCCCCGGCCGGGGGTGTTTCCGGTTGCGGCATCGAAAATAAACCCGAACGCAAAAACAGTATGAGTAAGGTTCTGGTCTTGGGCGGCACCGGCGCGATGGGACGTTATGTCGTACCTGCCCTGCTCGAATTGGGGCATTCCGTTGATGTGGTTTCGCTGGACGAAATGACGTCGGACAATCCCCGGCTGCGCTACATCCGCGGCAACACCAAGGAAGCGGGTTTCATGGACAGCATCCTGACGAACAACTATGACGGGATTGTGGACTTCATGACGTACGGTACGGAGGAGTTCCGCGCCAGGTACCGGCAACTGCTGGACCACACCGGACACTACATTTTCCTTTCTTCGTGCCGCGTGTTTGCGGACAATCTGCCCATCACGGAAGACTCGCCGCGGCTGCTGGACGTCTCAGAGGATCAGGAGTATCTGGCAACCGACGACTATTCTCTGTACAAGGCGCGGGAAGAAAACATTCTGCGTGAATCCGGACTCCGGAACTGGACGATTGTCCGGCCCGCCACCACCTATTCCACGGGGCGCTTCCAGCTGGTCACGCTGGAGGCGAATACGATTCTGTACCGGATGCTGGCGGGCAAAACCATTGTCCTTCCGGAGGCGGCGATGGACCGCCAGGCGACGCTCTCTTGGGGCGGTGACGTCGGCAAGATGCTCGCCCTGCTCCTCTTCAACCCGAAAGCTCCCGGCGAAAGCTACAATACCGCCACGGCCGAGCACCATTCCTGGCGGGAAATTGCGGCCATCTACAACGAAATCTGCCCCTTCCGGTACGTCACGGTGAGCATTGACGACTACCTGCAGATTCACTCGGTGGGAGGGATGGGCGGCCGCTACCAGCTCATGTACGCACGGATGTTCGACCGGATTACGGACAACCGCAAAGTGCTCGCGCACACGGGCATGAAGCAGGAAGACCTGATGACGCTCCGGGACGGACTCCGCATGGAATTCGAGCACTCGCGCAACTTCGACTGGACCCGCTGCGCGGATGCGCCCGTCAACCTCCGGATGGATGCCTATCTGGCGAAAATGCAGGAAGCGCAGGCATGAGCAGAATCCGGATCGGTCAGATCGGCATCGGGCACAACCACGGCGAAGCGAAAATGCTCGCCGTGCGCAAATTCCCCGACCTGTTCGAAGTCGTCGGCTATGCCGAGGAAAATCCAGCCTGGCTTGACAAGCGCGGCGGAGCCCGCGGGTATGAAGGACTGCCCCGCCTGACGGTGGACGAATTGCTCGACCGGTGCGATGCCGTCCTGGTCGAAACGGATGTCTGGAACCTGACGAAGGCCGCCCGGCAATGCATCGAACGGGGCAAGCACATCCACATGGACAAACCGGCCAGCGGAACACCCGGAGAATTTCAGGCACTGCTGGATACGGCGGAGCGCAAAGGACTCGTTGTTCAGATGGGCTACATGTACCGCTACAATCCGGCGGTCGTGAAATGCCTGGAACACATCCGCAACGGCGATTTGGGGGAGATTCTCTCCATCCGCGCGGAAATGAGCACGTACCACTCCGCGCCGTACCGCAAATGGCTGACGAATTTCAACGGCGGGGTCATGTACATCCTCGGGAGCCATCTGGTGGATTTGGCGGTCTACCTGCTGGGCAAACCGCTCCGGGTGCATTCCTTTCTGAAACGGAGCCAATTCGAAGGCATCGATCTGGCGGACAACAATCTGGCGGTGCTGGAATACGAAAAAGCGCTCGTCCGCATCTTCGTTTCCTCCGTGGAGGTCAACGGATGGGGGCACCGCTGCTTCGTGGTTTCGGGAACCCGCGGCAGCGTCAACATCGAGCCGCTCGAAAACACGTGCGTTATGACGTATGCGGACACGCAGATTGCGAAAAACCCCTACGAAGACGAGAAAATCGACGAAGGCGTGAAGGATATCCCCAAGAACTGCCGCTACGATACGATGATGCAGGATTTTCACGACTGCATCACGGGAAAAGCGAAAAATCCCTTTACCTACCAACACGATGCGCTTGTGCACAACGTGATTTCAGAAATTGTCGGCGGCGTGAACATGCTCGGCACCGACATCGGCTGAACCTGAACTGCTTCCGTTATTCACCTTTGGAAAGAAACCCTCTTTATGTACGCCATTCTGACAGATGCCGACAAAAATCTGATCTGGAGTCCGGTTGAAACCCCGAAAATCCGTCCGGACGAGGTACTGGTGAAAATCCACGCAGCGGCGCTGAACCGGGCCGATTTGCTGCAGCGTCAGGGCAAGTACCCGCCGCCTCCGGGCTGCCCGGAATGGATGGGGCTCGAAATTGCCGGAGAAATTGCGGAAGTCGGCGCAGAGGTTCCGGGCTGGAAGGCGGGCGATGCGGTCTGCGCGCTCCTCGGCGGCGGCGGATATGCCGAATACGCCGCCGTGCGCTACGATATGCTGATGCCCATCCCGAAAGGGCTGACGATGGTGGAAGCCGCCGCTCTGCCGGAAGCCTTTGCCACCTCGTACCTGAACCTGTTCATCGAAGGACACCTGGAAGCCGGGCAGACCGCTTTCATTCCCGCCGGAGCCTCGGGACTCGCCTCCGTGGCCATCCCCATGGCCAAAGCTTTCGGGGCGCGCGTCATCACATCGGTGCTTTCCGACGAAATCGCGCAGCGCATCCGGTCGCTGGGGGCGGACGTCGTCATCAACTCCAGCCGCGAGGCGGTGGAAGCCGTCCTGGAACAGGAGGAAAAAAACGGAACGCCCGTCAATGTCTCGATGGACTGCCTGTCCGGCGAAACGCTCGGAAAGAGTCTGCCCTTTATGGCGCGGGGCGGCTACTGGGTCGTCATTTCCACACTGGCGGGCACGCAGACGCAGGTGCAGTTGCGTCCCCTGCTGACGAAGGGGCTCCATCTGGTCGGAAGTATGCTCCGAAACCGGACGCCTGCCTTCAAGGCGGCGCTGCTGGGTGAACTCGTCAAGAATGTGTGGCCGAAAATCGAATCCGGCGCGATCCGGCCCACCGTTTACAAGGTCTTCCCGATTCAGCAGGCGGCGGAGGCGCACGGCGTCCTCGAGCGCAGCGAAAACATCGGCAAAGTCGTGCTGACCGTATAACTGCGCAGATGCTCCCGCGCGCGAGAGCGGTGCAATGCTGACGCAATCTTCAGAATGATTGGCGTCATCGGAATCATCCGGGACGCCATAATGCGTTCCTAACCTGTCCTTTTCGTCCTGTCTGTCCTGTCTGCGTGGGCTGAGCCGCCCCCGGAGCGGGCGGTCGACTCATCAGGCGCCGCCCGACCGGCACTACAGGCGGCAGTTTGCCGCTGCCGCCCCGCTACAGGACTTCGCGCCAGTCGCAGAGGGTGCGGGTTTTGGTGGAGAAGACGGCGCCGATTTTGTGAATCGTGCGGGAATCGCCGGCGTAGGGCTGAGCATAGCCGTTTCGCTCGATCTGTTCGAGCGCCTCTTCGACAGGTTTGTCGACCTTGAACTCGAAGATGTAGACGTGTTCGGGCGTTTCGACAACGCTGTCGATGCGCCCCTGAGACGTGTGTTTCTCCGTGTGCACCAGCTGACCGGTCAGCAGGAAAATGCTGGCGACCACGTTGCGGAAGACGCTCTCGGCCTTCAGTGCCGCGTCCGGTCCCTCCTGATACGGCAGTGCGGCGAGGTGCCCCTGCAGACACTTCATGACAGATGCTGTGTTCCCGGTCTCCAGATCGCGGGATATCCTGTTGATTTCAAGCGTAATCCGGCCTTTATCAGCCGACTGGATCACGTAAGGAATCAGGGCCTTCAGAAACCCGTAACGCACCTCATCATTCGGGTAATCGAGGGTGTATTCATCATACCTGGCGTCGTAGCTTTTTATCGTAACGTAGCCGGATTGGTACAGAAGCGTCAGCGGATTGTTATTGTCTTCGTAAGCATCGGTCAGGGACTCACTGTTTACGATGAATTCATCCTGCGCGGGAAGTTCGCGGAGTTGGTCGATGTTATTCTGAAGAACTTTTATCAGGGAGGAAGACGTGCCGGAGCCGAACCAGTAGTTGCCGAATTCCTTTTTCTGGAAGGCATAGAGCAGACTGAAGGGATTGTAAACGCACTGACCATCGGGATGGAAGCGATAGCCGTCATACTTTTTACGGAGGTTGTCCAGACAAGCTTCACGGGTCAGCCCCTGCTCATTCGCCAGAACGTCAATTTCCGGAGCAAAGTCCGTTTCCAGTTCTTCCTGCGTGATGCCGCAAAGTGAAGCGTACGCCTTGTCCATCGAAAGGACGTTGAGCTGGTTGAGGTCGCTGAAGACGGAAACCTTCGCGAACTTCGTGATGCCGGTAAGCAGGCAAAACGGAAATACTGATCAAGTCCTTTCAGGTTGCCGAAAATCGTCTTGTAAAGCGACCGGATGCGGTCGCGTTCCGCCCCTTTCGTTCCGAGGAGCGGCTTGTCATACTCGTCTACGAGGAAAACAATCGGTCCATATTTTTTGGAAACCCTTTTAACGAGTGCGCCGAACCGTTCCGAAAGATTCGGGTAACCGGACGTTCTGCATTTGTACTGTTTGTCCAGTTCACGCATCCAAACGGTGAAACGGGCTTCCACGTCTGCGTACGAATCGCCCACACCTGCAAAATCGAGGTAAAAAACCGGATATTTCTTCCACTCCGTCTCCAGTTTCTCGATGGCGAGCCCCTTGAAAAGTTCTTCTTTACCCTCGAAATAAGCCTGAAAAGTCGTGGTCAGCAGGCTCTTTCCGAAGCGGCGAGGGCGCGACAGAAAGTACTGCGTTCCCTCCGTGACCAGTTTGTAGATCAATTCCGTCTTGTCCACATAGAGGTATCCCCCTCTGCGGAGTTTTTCAAAGGACTGAATCCCGATGGGCAGTTTACGGCTTTCGTTCATACCGTCAGGATAGCAATTTTTCTCCACTCTTTCCACAAATACCCGTTCCGGAGTCTCTCAAAACCGCCCCTTCCCGTACCGTGCGCGGGAATGGAAAGAGAAGACAACGGATAAAGTTGCCGCTATGTCCCTGAAGAGGACGTAAAGGAACCGCATCCGAAATGCCCTTGCGGGCGGTCTGGATGCGGTCTTTCTTTTCCCGAAACGGGCGCGGCTCAGAAACCGGAGAGAAGCACGGAGGTGAAGGTGGAAAGCGTGTTGGCTTCGCGCAGATCGTCCATGATTTCGCGGACATCCGTGATGGCGCCATTGAGATTGTTGTAGACCTCCTCATCGGAAGAAAGGAGCTTGCCCAAAGTTCCTTCACCGGCTTCGAGACGGTCGGAAATGGCTTTGAGGTTGGCGACCGTCGCATTCAGGTTCGTGTAGACCTCGTCGTCCGAAGAGAGCAGCTTGCCGAGCGTGCCCTCGCCGCGCTCGAGCCGGTCCGTCATGGAGCGGAGGTTGGCAACGGTCGCATTCAGGTTCGTGTAGACCTCATCGTCCGAAGAGAGCAGCTTGCCGAGCGTGCCCTCCCCTGCTTCAAGGCGGTCCGTGATGGCTTTGAGGTTGGCAACGGTCGCATTCAGGTTTGTGTAAACCTCGTCGTCCGACGAAAGCAGCTTGCCGAGCGTGCCCTCGCCGTTTTCGATGCGGTTTCCGACATTCTTGAGATTCTCGGAAAACGACGTAAGGTCATCGAGCGCGGGACCATCCAGAAAGTCGCGCAGACTGGAGACGGCCCCTGAAAGATCATCCATCAGATCGTTGGATTTCACCCCTTGCAGGGTATGCACATCCTCGACGCGGGGCTTGGCGGGATCGCCCTCGTGGAGGACAAGCTGACGACCGCCGAGAATGGAGGTTGCGACGACGCGGATGGTGTAATCCTCGTAGAAAACAACGGGGGCCTCGAGTTTGGCGGACACATGGACGCCGTCCTCGGCAAAGTAGACCTCGGTGACCGTGCCGACGGTGGTGCCCTTGGCAATCACGGGGTCATTCCGGCGCAAGCCCATGGCATCCGGCAGGACGGCCTCAATCTCGAAGACATTATTGGTGAAAAAACTCTTGCCGGAAATCACGATGGTGAAAAAAGCGAGCCCGAGGAAAAGCAGGGCCACAACAGTGCCCACAGCCAGTTCGGCCCGGATTTCGCGGTTGGCGTTGGATGTGCTCATAACAAGTTTTCAGCGGTAAAAGGGTCTGCGCAAAAGCGCGGAAATGCGGGAAACGGAACCTACGAAAGCGGTTCAAAGCCGGAGCCGCTTTCCCAGCGGCCGCGGCGTGTAATATATTGAGATTCGAGGAACTCGCGTGCCATTGGGGCCTTCGCGTGGATGAATTCGCGGGGCGTGCAAAGCTCGACGATGCGCCCCTGGTAGAGCATGGCAATGCGCGAGGAAATGGAGAGCGCGCTGTGCAGATCGTGCGTCACCATGACGGAAGTGATGCCGAGGCGGCGGCTCAGGTCGAGAATCAGATCGTCGATGCGGCGGGACGTCACGGGGTCGAGCCCGGACGTCGGCTCATCATAGAGCAGGATTTCCGGCTGGGTGACGATGGCGCGGGCCAGCCCGGCGCGCTTCTGCATACCGCCGGAAAGGTCGGCCGGCATGGCTTCGACCTCCTTTTCGAGGCCTACCTTGCTGAGTGCATCCATGACGCGCTCGCGGATTTCCGCCTCGCTGAGTTTCGTCTTTTCGCGGAGCGGAAGCGCGACGTTGTCATAGACATTCATCCACGCCAGCAGCGCCGCGCTCTGGAACAGATACCCGAAGCGGCTGCGGATACGGGAAAGCGCGTCGCCCGTCGCATCGCTCACCTCCACGCCATCCACCAGCACACGGCCGGACGTGGGCGTGAGCAGACGGATCATGTGTTTGAGCGTGACGGATTTGCCGGTGCCCGAAGGCCCCACGATGCAGAAAATCTCGCCCCGTTCAATGCGGAAACTCACATCGTCCAGCACCTTTTTCGTGCCGAACAGCTTCGTGACATGTTCAAACTGAATCATCCCCGCCTCCCATCAGTAAAACAGGCGGGTCACAAAGTACCCGATGACCAGAATGACCAGAAAGTTCGTCACCACGCTCCGGCGGGTTGCCTGACCGACCCCGACGGCACCATTGCGGGTGCAGAAGCCCTCGTAGCAGGAAACCGTCACAATGGTGAAACCGAAGAGAAACGCCTTGAGAAGCCCAACATAGAGCGCCTTCATGCTGGCGTAGTCCATGGCATTCTGCCAGTAGACGGCCCAGGGGACGGACAGCTGGGTATAGCTGACGACGGCGCCGCCGAGCAGGCCCACAAAGCAGGTGTAAAACGACAGCAGCGGAACGGTCAGCGCCATGGCGGCGAGGCGCGGCATAATCAGAAACCGGATGGGATTGATATCCATGATTTCGAGCGCGGCGATTTCCTCGTTGACCATCATGGTGCCGATTTGCGCGGCCATGGCGGCTCCCACGCTGGCGGCCAGGACGAGGCCGCTCATGAAGGGTCCCATCTCGCGGAGCATGGAAGCCATGACGGCGGGGCCGATGAGCGTCTCCTGATTATAGCGGCGCAGTTCAATGCCGATCTGCAGGGCGAGAATCATCCCGATGAAAAAGGCGACCACGGTCACGACGGGCAGACTCTTGACGGCGCACACATGGAGCTGGCGCACGACCTCCTTGCGGGAGCGTTTTCGCAGCACATAGCGCATCTGGGCAATCCCGCCGAAGCAAATCATCGAGGCGCGTCCAATCTCCCCGATGATTTGGAAGACGCGCTGACCGCAAGCCTGCAGAACATTACGGGGCGGCGTGCGCAAAACAGGTTCTCGTACAATCATGGTTCAGCAGTCTCCTTTTCGGAGGGCTTGGCGGCGGGTGCGTTGGTGCCCGCGAGCGGGCTCACCCACATCCGGACGGCGACGCTCGGCTGCCCGGCTGCGGGCGCTTCGGGCACTGCAGGCGCTGCGGGCGCTTCCGGCGCATCCGGAGCGCCGCCGAAAAACCAGAGAAAGCGCCAATACGCCTTGTCGCCCTTGCCGGAGCGCCCCAGCAGACCGCCCAGCACGTTCCAGTGCCACGTGTCATCCTGCTCCTGCGCATCCCAGAGCGGCCACACGCGCGAAGCGCTGTACTTCTCGCCGCCGCCCAGCCGGAACAGTCCCCAGAGCGCCTCGTGGTCGACGCGGCCGCGCACCTGATCTTCGCCCCGCGTGTAGAGCGTAAACATCCCGAGCAGATTGCGCTCGAGCGCACCCGCGCGTTTCGAAAAACTCAAGTCGGGAATGCGCACAAACCGGTGCTCCGGATCGACACTCCGCGAATACAGGGGCCAGACCCGCAGATAATCCTCGATGAGCTCCGGCACGGCATGGGCCGGTGCATCCTTCGCCACGGGGCGCACCTGCGTCGACCGGTAGAACAGCGGAAAAAGCTGCCACTCCGAAACCTCGCGCTCCCGCAGACGCAATTCGCGCTGCCGCCAGAAAGGCCACGCAATCCACTGCGATGTCGCACTCCCGTCATCCGTCCAATGGCGCCCCCACAGCGGCCAGATGCGGCGCAGATGCACCTCATCGTTGTCGTACCAGGCGACAATCGGCCAGGGACAATTGATGCGGCGGTAGTCCGCCAGTTTGCCGCGCCCCTGCGAAAACGTGAAAAACGGCGGCAAAAACATCCACTGACTTTCGCTGGCGCGGTTGACGCGCCCGACGAGCGGCCACAGCATCCAGTCGTATCCCGGACTGCGGTCGAAATGGCGCGCCTGCACCCAGAACGGCCACAGGACGTAGCGCGCCTCGAATTTCCCTTCCGCCACCGTGTGTCCCCAGAACGGAAAAATGCGCCAGGCATCGCGCCCGGGACCGGTCTGGCGCATCACGAACGGCCAGAGCACGCTCCAGGTGTGGAGATCGCCGCGATCCCAGGTCACCCACAGCGGAAAGAGCTTGAAGGAAATTTCATCCCACCACATTTCGCGGATGGTTCCGTACAGGGGCCACAGCGCCGCGTAGGATTGGCCGTCCTTGGCGGTACCGCTGAACCAGAACGGAATGAGCCACGTCCGGTCATGCGGGGTGCTGCCCTGCGGCTGGCGGTCGACCCCGTGGAACCACAGAAAGCGCCAGGCCGTATCCTGCGCGCGCTGCTCGCGTGCGTAGAGCGGCCAGAGCACTTCCGTGTGGGCGGTCGTGCCGTCGGCGGCCCGGATATCGGTCCAGAGAAGCGGGCGGACCGACCGCCGGACGGCGCCGTCCCGGGTCACCGTCTTCTCGTAAAAGGGTCCCAGCTGCTCGACTTCGGCAATTTCGCGTTCCGCCGGCGAAGCGCTCCACAGCAGATGCGCATCGCGCACCCGTCCCGTAGCCGGACTTTGACAGCCGGCCGGGAAGAGGCACAGCGCAAGAAGCGACAGAATGCCGAAGCGGAACCGTTTATTCATATGCGTTGATTATAGGCGTTTTGCGCGCTTGTGGCTAGCGCGGACGCCATGCCGGACTATCTCGCGTGAAGTCCGCTGTTCCGCACCGGAACGGACGATTTTGACGCTCTGTTCCGGCGTAAACCGCGTCGGAAAAAGTGCGCCGAACCGGGTGTTCCCTGCGTTTTGCGCCACACGGCGGGAGCGGGGTCAGCCGCGGCGGAAGCGGGAGAGCCAGTAGCGGAGGCCGGGGACACGCATCGTGGAGCGGAG
>CASFKR010000098.1 GCA_949295265.1 uncultured Verrucomicrobiota bacterium
AGAAGGGGGCTACTCCGTGTGGCTCAATTTTCTTAACTCATCGCGAGGCTGAGTTTCACAACCTTCCTCCGTGTGGCTCAAAAATCCGGGATAAGCCTGGCGCGCGGGGCGTCTTGACGGACGGGCGTCCTTTTTCTACGCTCTGGTCAAGGGAATACGGTGACCTCTCGCCGTGCCCAAAAGAAGAACGATTCAACCATGAAAACACCGATTGCCGTACAGCTCTACTCCGTCCACAAAGACTGCCAGACAGACCTTCCCGGAACCCTCCGCGCCGTTGCGGAGATGGGTTACGACGGCGTGGAACTGGCTGGTTTGCACGACCATCCCGCCGCGGAATGGAAGCAGATGCTCACGGATTACGGTCTGCGGGTGGAAGGCGCGCACATCGGGCGCGAACTGCTCCTGCCGGATGCCTTCAACCAGACGCTCGACACCTATGCGGAGCTCGGGTGCCGCCGCCTCATCGTGCCGTGGATCGGCGGCGACGCCGTCGCCACCGCCGATGGCTGGAAGCGCTTTTTCTCGTTCCTCAATACGACCGCCGACGCCGCAGACGCGCGCGGCTTCGAAATCGGCTTCCACAACCATGCCATGGAATTTCACTACACGTGCGGCATGATCCCCATCCTCGAAATGCTGCGCGCGTGCACGACGCTCGTCCATTTCCAGATTGACATGGGCTGGGCCTACGCCGTCGGCGCCGACGGCATCTCGCTCATCCGCTCGAATCCCGGGCGCATCCGCTCCATCCACATCAAGCCCCACAAGGCGGATGACCCCGCCCCCTACGTGGGGGAAGATGACGTGCCGTGGCAAAAGCTGCTCCCGCTGGCCGCACAGGTCGGTCCCTGCGACTGGTTTGTCGTCGAGCACGAACACTACGCCGCGGAGCCGCTGGACTGCATCAAGCGGGATTTGTCCAACCTCCGCGCCATGGGCTTCTGACCCCGTGGAACCGGAAACGCTTGCATCCCTCACGGAGCGCGGGCTCATCGCCCGGCTCCGTCCGCACCTCGCCACCCGCCCCGATGTCCTTCTCGGGGCGGGCGATGATTGTGCGCTGGTGCGTCCGCCCGCACCGGGCGAGGCGCTCGTCCTCAAATCCGATCCCGTGATTTGCGGGCGCCATTTTCTGCCGGACACGGAGCCGCGCCGCATCGGGCACAAAGCCCTCGGGCGCGTCCTGAGCGATTTCGCCGCCATGGGCGCGGAACCGCGCTGGGGTCTCATCGATTTTTCCGCGCCGCCCGACACACCGGCGGAAACCGCCGAGCAGATTTACGAAGGCATCCATGCGCTGGCGGAGCGCTATGGCGTCGCCATCACGGGCGGCGACACCACGGCGGCCGACACGCTTTCGCTGCACGTCTTCGTGGCGGGTGCCGTCCCGGAAGGCAAAGCCCTCTTGCGTTCGGCGGCCGAACCGGGCGACTCCCTGTATGTGACGGGGCTTCTCGGGCGCTCCTACGAATCGGGGCATCACCTCGATTTCGAGCCGCGCATTGCCGTGGGGCGGTGGCTGCGCGAGCGGGGCATCCGGTGCGCCATCGACATCTCCGATGGACTGGCCTCCGAACTCTGGCACCTCGCCGAGGAAAGCGGCGTGCGCCTCTTCCTCATCGCCCCGGCGGTTCCGCTCTCGCCGGTCTGCGAAGCGATGCCGGACGCGCTGGCGCATGCGCTCACCGACGGGGAAGATTTCGAACTGCTCTTTACCGTACCGCCCGACGACATCCGGTTTCTGCCGGATTTTCTGCACGCCTTTCCGGAGATTCCCTGCACGCCCGTCGGCATTGTCGGGGAACGGCTCGCCGGGGGACGCGTCACGTACGGCTCCGGCGATGGCGGCACGCTCCTGCCGCGCGGGGGATTCGACCACTTTGTGACGGCGCTTGCCGGACACGCCTGAGGCGGCGGCGGGGCGCGCGTTTTACACGAGGGTGCGGCGGTTCACCCCGGCCAGCAGCAGGGCTGCGACCAGGCACAGGAGCGATGCGAGGAGCCAAGGCTCGAAATGCTCGTCGTACCGCCGATACACAGCGGTATCGATTTTCGTCTTTTCCAGCCGGTCGATATCCGCCAGCGCCTCCTCCATCTGCTTCTCGGACCGGACGTTGAAGTAAACGCCGCCCGTTTCCCGCGCAATGGTCTGCAGCGCCTTTTCGTCGAAATCGCCCACGGCGCCGCCGACCACGCGGGGCTGCCCGGAGCGGTCCTTCGTCAGGAAGGCGACGCGCCCGCGCGAGCCGATGCCGATGGTATAGACCTTGATGTTCTTTTCGCGGGCGATGCGCGTCGCCTGTTCCGGTGAAACAAGGCCGAAATTGTTGACGCCGTCCGTCAGCAGGATGACCACGCGCGAAACGACGTTGGACGCGGCCTCGAGCCGCGCACACGCCATGGCGAGCCCGTCCCCGATGGCGGTCAGGGTCTCCTCGTTGGACACCGGTTCGCCATCCCAGCCCGGCACCTGCGTCTCATCCAGCACGGAGAGCAGCGCATCGTGATCCGGCGTGAGCGGACAGCGCGTCGTGGCATAGCCGCCGAACGAAACGAACCCGATGAGGTCATTCGGCCGTTTTTCCACGAAATCGCGGAATGTCTCCTTGACCACATCCAGGCGCGTGCGCAGATTGTTGGCACCGGCAAAATCGAGCGCGAGCATCGAGCCGGAGACGTCGATGGACATCTCGATGGCGATGGCGTCCCGGGATTCGTTGAAGCGGCTGTACTCGGTGCGCGGACGCGCCAGTGCCACGATGCCCGGAAGCAGGCCCGCCAGAAACAGGACGGGCGGCAGCACGGACAGCCGTTGCCGCCAGCTGCGTGACTGCGGCAGCAGGCGCGTCAGCGGAAAGGGAATCGCCGTGCCGCGGGCGCGCCGGAAGAGGCGCCAGGCGGCCCAGCACCACGGGACGAGAGCCAGAAAAGCCCAAGGCCAGGCAAAGGTATTCATGCGCGGCGCTCCTTTCGATGCGCGCGCGCACCGCCGTCGGCAGCCGCCGGCGTCTCCGCGGTGCGCTCCGCCTCGAGATAGGCGCGCGCCTTTCCGGCAGCTTCATCGGCGAGCTCCGGCGTCGCTTCCGCACCGGCGAATTTCACGAGGTCAGCCGCCGCGAGGAAGGCGCGCAACCCGTCGAGCGTCTCCACCGAGAAATCGCGGTTGTTCCGCGCCGCCTCCAGAAACTCCTCGGTCGTCTGGCGCGGAGCGCGGATGGCGTAGCGGCGCTCAATGTAGCGGCGCACCACCATCGTCAGTTCCACATAAAAATCCTTGAACCGCCCTTTCGAAGGCAGGGCGCGGCGCAGCAACTGCTCGAGTTCCCAGAACGCCCGCGCCCGCGGCGTCATCCGGCGCAGTTTGCGGTGCCGATGCCAGAAGAAGCCCAGCACAAAGAGCCCCGCCAGCAGCAGAGCCGCCAGCACGCACCAGAGCGCGATGCGCAGCACGCCGCGCCAGCCCAGCCCGACAGCCTGCGGCGCAAAGCCCGGCGCCAGCGCATCCGCAGGGGCCGCCGACGGGGGGTCCGCCTCGAAGACGAGCGGACCCACCAGCAGCGGCCCGTCCTCGGACGCGCCCGCACGCGCGCGCATCACATCCGCTAAAAAAGGCTTGATGCGATACCGCTCCGCCGTGGGATTCGGCAGAAGCCGGACGTGCATCGTACCATCCGGGTCGGCATATTGCCCCTCGATGGAAAAACCTTCGAGGCGGTCTTCCGAAAAACGGGCAAACGAGAGCGTCACGCCCGCGGGAACGCGCGGCGTGAGGATGAGCTCGCACGGCATGCGGACATCAATCCGCGGCGGAACAACCTCGACAGCAACCCCGATGTCGCCGCGCGAAAAAACGCGCTGCGCCTGTGCCGGACTTCCCCAGCACAGCAGCCATGCCGCCAACAGGATTGGCGCCCAAACTTTCGTCCTTGCTGCGCTCATCTTCTTTACCCGATGAAATGCCCGCAATTCTGTCGATTGCACCCCGCCCTGTCAATGGGCGCAGGGGCATCGAAGAGCCAGGAACTCAGATACCGTTCCCCCGTATCGGGCAAAATGACGACGATATTCTTCCCGGCATTTTCGGGACGGCGCGCCACTTCGACCGCCGCCCAAAGCGCGGCCCCCGAGGTGATGCCGACGAGCAGCCCCTCCGTCCGCGCGGCGGCGCGCGCCATCTCCCCGGCGCCTTCCGCGGTCACCGTCATGACCTCGTCGATGAGCCGCACATCCAAGATGTCCGGCACAAAACCGGCGCCGATACCCTGAAGCTTGTGGGGACCGGGCTTGCCGCCGGAAAGCACCGGCGAATCAGCGGGCTCGACCGCCACCACGCGCACATCGCTCTTGTGCTCGCGCAGACGGCGCGCCGTGCCGGTCAGCGTCCCGCCCGTGCCGACCGTCGCCACAAAGATATCCACCGCGCCATCGGTATCGCGCCAGATTTCCTCCGCCGTCGTATCGGCATGGGCATCGGCATTGGACGGATTGGAAAATTGCTGCGGCAGATAGGCGCCGGGGGTTTGGGCGACGATTTCCTTTGCCTTTTCGATGGCGCCGCTCATCCCGAGTTCGCCGGGGGTCAGCACCAGTTCCGCCCCGTAGGCGGCCAGCAGTTTCCGGCGCTCGATGCTCATGGTGTCGGGCATCGTGAGAATGACGCGATAGTGCTTGACGGCGGCCGCAAGCGCAAGCCCGATGCCGGTATTGCCGCTGGTGGGTTCCACGATGAGTCCGCCCGGACGCAGCGCGCCGGACTTTTCGGCATCCTCAATCATGCGCAGCCCGACGCGGTCCTTGACGGAGCCGCCGGGATTGGTGCGCTCCACTTTGGCGAGGATGCGGGTTCCGTTTTCGGAGAAACTCCGCAGATGCACGAGCGGCGTTCCACCGATGGTGGAGAGGATGTTTTCGTGGATTTTCATGGATGCCTTTCTGTGGGTTGGCGGCAGACTACCACCCCCTTCCCGCGCTGTCAAATCCCGTACTTCCGTGCGGCTCAAATTTCCGGATTTCCCGCGGGGCAACGTTCCGCCGCCACCCTCCGTACGGCTCAGCCTTCCGGCATCAATCCGGCGCGGCGGTCAGTTGATTCCGCCGGGGTGATGATGTATCATTCTGCCATCCGTGCCGGAATGGTCTGTTGAAGCCTTTCCGGGACTTTACCGCTTTTTCATTCACCACCCAAACAAGGAAATACCATGCCCCACAAGATTGATGCCGAACAGTGCGTTGGTTGCGGCGCCTGCATGTCCGCTTGCCCCGTTGAAGCCATCAAGCAAGACGGCGACAAGTGCAAAGTCGATGAATCCGCCTGCGTTGATTGCGGCGCTTGCGAATCGGCTTGCCCCACGGGCGCCATTCAGGCCGGCTAAGACCACTTACCGCCTTCTGAGATGCCTCCGGCATCGTCAGAATCCGGCACAAAAAACAGGCAGGGGGCCTTGCTCCTTGCCTGTTTTGTTTTGACCGGCTCTGCGGACTGAGGCCGGGCGGACGGCAGATTGCCTTACTCAGACGGCAGACTGCCTTTCTCAGACGGCAGTTTGCCGTCAGCGGGCGGTTGTGGCGAGGATTTTCCCGATGATATGCGTTGTCGAAAGCCCTGCGACCATGTCCGCCAGAACGACACGCCCGCCATTCGCCTCGACAATCTCGCGCCCTGAGACGTAGTGCGCCCAATCTTTGCCCTTCACAAGCACATCGGGAAGAATCTTTCCGATGAGCGTCTTCGGCTCGTCTTCATCGAAAAGCACGACGTAATCGACGAACCGGAGACAGGCCAGCAGCTTCGCGCGATTCTGCTCATCGACAATAGGGCGCGTCGGACCCTTGTTGCGGCGCACCGAAGCATCGGAATTGAGTCCGATGCACAGCGCATCGCCCTGCGCGCGCGCAAACTGCAGATACGTCACATGCCCCGCATGCAGCAAATCGAAGCAGCCATTCGTAAAAACGAGCGTCTGCCCCTCCACATGCATTCGGTCGCGCTCGGCCCGCATCGCCTCCGCGGTGAGAATTTTTCCTTCGAACTGCATGGTGAACGTCTCCTCCCGGGGCATCAGTACAGACCCGTCACGCGGCCCGTGGCCACATCGACATCAATCCGGCGGTAGGCGGGATCGGACCCCGTGCCGGGCATCAGTTTGATGCCGCCCGTCACGGGAACAATGAAGCCGGCGCCCCGGTACTCGAGGATATCCTGCACGGGAAGCGTCCAGCCCGTAGGACGTCCCCGAAGCTCCGGATCGTGCGACAGCGAGTACTGCGTCTTGGCCATGCAGACCGGGCAGTGCGCCAGTGCCGCATCCGCGAGGATGGCGTCGAGCTTCGCCCGTGCGGCGGGGGTGTACGAAACGCCGTCGGCGCCATAGACCTCCTTGGCGATGCGCTCGATGCGCACATCCGCAGGCTCGTCATCGGTGTAGAGAAAGGCGAACTGATTCGGGCGCTGCGCGGCTTCCATGACGGCCTTCGCCAGGTCGATGGCCCCCTCGCCGCCCTTTTCCCAGTGGCGGGACACGGCAAACAGAGCACCCTCCTCCTCTGCCACGCGGCGGACGGCGTCCCACTCTGCCTGCGTATCCGTGTGGAAGGCGTTGAGGCACACCACGGCGGGAATCCCCGCGCGCCGCACAATGCGCAGATGTGCGCGCAGATTCTCGCACCCGGCCTCCGTCAGCGGCAGGTTCTCCTGCGTATACGCCGCATCCAGTTTGGCGCCGGGCTTGACCGCCGGGCCTCCCCCGTGCAGTTTGAGCGAGCGCACCGTGGCGACGACCACCGCCGCATCCGGGCGCATCCCCGTGGCGCGGCACTTGATGTTCCAGAATTTCTCGAACCCGATGTCGCTGGCAAAGCCGCTTTCGGTGATGACGTAATCCGCCAGCCGCGACGCCAGGCGGTCCGCCAGGACGGAACTCTGCCCGATGGCGATATTCGCGAAGGGCCCCGCATGCACGAAGACCGGCTGCCCTTCCAGCGTCTGCATCAGCGTGGGCTGCAGCGCGCGCACCATCCATGCGGTCATCGCGCCGTCGACCTCGAGGTCCTTTGCCGTCACCGGCTCGCCCGAGCGCGAAAACGCCACCACGATGCGGCTCATGCGTGCGCGCAAATCCGCCAAATCGCGCGAAAGCGCCAAAATCGCCATCACTTCGCTGGCCACCGAAATGTAAAAGCCCGAGTCCATCTCGTAGCCATCCATCTTGCCGCCGCGCCCGATGACGATGTTGCGCAGCGCCTGCGCGCAGAAGTCGATCGCCCAGCGCATCTGAACGCGCGCCGGATCGATGTCGAGCCGCTTGAGCCCGCGCTTCGCAAGCTGCGCGTCATCGTAGTTGCGCTCATGCTGCATGCGCGCCGTCAGCGCCGTCATGCACAGGTTGTTCGCATTGGTGATGGCATCGATGTCGCCCGTCAGCCCCAGCGAAAGCGGTGCCAGCGGGAGGCATTGCGCCAGCCCGCCGCCGGCCGCGCCGCCCTTGATGTTGAAGGTCGGTCCGCCCGAAGGCTGCCGAATGGTGGCGATGACGCGCTGCCCCAGCCGGCCGAGCCCCTCCGTGAGCCCCATCGTGGTCGTCGTCTTGCCTTCTCCCAGCGGCGTCGGCGTCATCGCCGTCACGTCAATGTATTTGGCGCGGGGCTGACCCTCCCCGAGGCGGCGCAACACGGCTTCCGCATCGATTTTTCCGTAGGAACGCCCGTAGCGGGTCACCTCTTCCGGCAGCAGGCCAAGTTCGGCGGCCAGCGTTTCCACGGTTTTGAGTTGCGGTTCTGCCGCCTCGGCAATTTGCCAGTCGGCCATTTCGACAGGATTCAGATTCATGACAGGAACAAAAACGAAACGGTAAAATCCTCAAAAACGGGGGGCATCTTCAGGGACTCCGGCGTCCCGCACGTGCGCCCCTTCTCACCGGATTGGCGGCTACGGGAGCAGATCCGTGCGGCGCACCGGAACACCCTGCTCCGCAAGCGCGCGCTTGATGCTCGCAATCGTGTAGTCGCCCGTATGGAGCATGCCGGCGACAATCGCCGCATCCGCATGCCCCTCCACAAAGGCATCGCGCAAGTGCCCGGGGCACCCTGCACCGCCGCTCGCAACCACCGGAACGCCGACCGCGTCCGCGATGAGCCGCGTAATCGTCAGCTCGAACCCGGCACGCGTGCCATCCGCATCCACGGAGTTGACCACAATCTCACCGGCGCCCAGTTCTTCCGCGCGGCGCGCCCATTCCACGGCGTCCATCCCCGTCCGGTTCCGGAAGCCGCGCACCGTAATCTCATAGCCGGAAGGACACTTTGCCGTGTCCTCCGTCCGCACCGGGTCCATCCCCAGCACGATGCACTGCGCGCCGAAAGCCTTCGCGCCTTCGCGAATGACCTCCGGATTCGACACCGCCAGCGTGTTGACGCTCACCTTTTCGGCACCCGCGAGCAGAATCTTTTCCATGTCGGCCACCGAAGAAACGCCGCCGCCGACCGCAAACGGGATGCGCACGGCGCGCGCGACCCGCGCCACCATATCCAGATCGGTCTTGCGCCCCTCTGCGGAAGCCGTGATGTCGTACACCACCAGTTCATCGCAACCATCCTCGTAATAGCGGGCAGCCATTTCGACGGGATCGCCCAAATCGATGTTGTTCTGGAATTTGACGCCCTTGGTGACGCGGTTTCGAATGACGTCCAGGCAGGGAATAATGCGGCGGGTCAGCATAGCGGAAAGGACGGAAAAAAAAGCTGGAAGGAATCACCGGGGCTGCGGCTTGCAAGCGGGAAACTTCTCCTGATAACGCCTGCAGTCCTGGCGCTGTGTCGGTTGTCTCGCCAATGCTACCAAACTCCCCCCACTTTCACCACTGCCGCGCCCCTCAGGTTATCCCGTTCCCTTAAACAGGACGAACACGACGAACAGGACGTACAGGACGTACAGGACGTACAGGACGCTCTCCATCGCATACAGCGGAGCCACTGCGGCGAAGCCAGCGCAGCACTCCCAGTTGCCCCAGTTGCCCCAGTAGTCCCAGTGGCCCCAGTAGCCCCAGATAGCGACGCGGCTTTGCCCCGCCCCGCGGCATGCTGGACAGCGCAGGGCGGTTATGGGAGAATCCAGTCAAGTACTCCATGGCTTCCTTTCTTCGCACATTCTCTTTACAAAAGCCCCGCATGGGCTTCGATGGCTCCGACCCGGCCAGACCGCTCCTTGCGGTCGCCGGCGGCGGGGATTCCCTCCTTTCGCCGGATGCGTTGCCCCCGGAAACCCGGGCGGCACTGCGCAATGGCACGGCCAATGTTGCGGCGGCCCTGCCGCCGGGCGTGGCGCTGCTCGTTCCCGTCGAGCTGCCCGCACTGCCCCAAAAAAAACTCCGCGAAATTCTTCCCCACCTGCTGGCGGCCAAACTGCCCTTCCCTCTGAGCGAATGCCTGGTCCGCTTCGACCTGCCGGAGTCGGGTGCCGGCACCAGCGCGATGGCGCACGTGGTGCGGCTTCGCGATATTCAGGAGCGGCTCGAAGTCCTGCAGACGGCGGGTTGCGACCCGGCGCATCTGATCCCGCCCGGACCCGCCGTCTGGCTCCGTGCCGCCGCCGCGCAGCCGCTCCCGCCGGAGACGCCGCGCGCCGTCTTTTTTGCCGGGGCGGACAAAACGCTGCTCGCCTCGGGGCATGGCAACCGGCTGGAGGCCATCGCCGTTTTCCCGACCGCCTCGGCGGAGCGGGAGGCGGTGCGCCGCTTGCGCATGAGCTTCGCCGGACTTCCGGCGGGGTTATGCCTCGTGCTGGCCGGCTCGCGTGCGGCGGCGCTCGCAGACGCGCTGCGCCCGGCTCTTCCGGACGCGGCCTCCGCGATTGTCCCCGCCCCCGAAGGCTACCTGGCCGAGGCCCTCGCATCCCCGGCGGCCGACGCGTTTGATTTCCGCACGGGCGCAGCCGCCCGCGCCGCCTCCGAGCGCATCTGGACCCGCGCCGCCTGGGCGGGCGCCCTCGCGTTTGCG
>CASFKR010000099.1 GCA_949295265.1 uncultured Verrucomicrobiota bacterium
CCTTCCCCGCCTCGATTGCAGCACCCGAACCCCGACCCGTCCAGGATTGCAAAAGTAAACGCATCGAATCAGGTGCGTTTACTTCGGCAATCAAGGTCAGGCATTTTTTCAGCGGATTTCGTCAGATGGGATTTGCATGCGCAACGGTTTTCTGGTATATTTAGGGTGCTGTACGACATTCAGCCAACCCTATCCTTCGTTCTTACTTATGGCTACAAAATATCGAGTTGCCGCCCAGATGTTCGGCTTCCGCGATTTCATCAAGGAACCCGAAGATATGCTCAAGACGCTCAAGCGCGTCAAGAAAATGGGCTACGATTACATTCAGGTGTCCGGGTTCGGGCACATCGACATGGCGGACCTCAAGGCCCTGTGCGACAATGCGGGTGTCACGCCCATCGGCGCGCATATCGCACTGGCTTCCTTCCGCGAAAACGAGAAGAAGGTCATCGATGACTGCAAGAAGCTCGGCATCACCTATGTGGCGATTCCCTGGCTCAACTCGCAGGACATGAAGACGCTCGCCGACTGGAAGAAGCTCTTCAAGGAAATCGAGGGCTACGCAAACCGGTTCATCGAAAAGGGCATCCACGTCCAATACCATAACCACGATTTCGAATTCGAGAAGTTCGGAATCAAGTCCGGCAAGGGCGGTAAGACCGTGCTCGAGATGCTCTACGAGAACACCTCCACCCTCCAGGCTGAACTCGACCTCGGCTGGTGCGCCCGCGGCGGATACAACCCCATTCACTGGGTCGAAAAGGTCGCCAAGCGCATGGACCAGGTTCACTTCAAGGACTGGGGCATCCTCGGCAAGAAGCCCGAATTCCGCGCCCTCGGCGAAGGCTCCATCGACTGGCCGAATATCATCAAGGCCTGCAAGAAGACCGGCGTCAAGGACTTCATCGTCGAACAGGACTCCTGGGCGGCCACCGGCGATCCTTTCATCGAATACAAGATTTCCCGCGAGTATCTCGCCGGCCTCGGTCTCTAAGCAAGCACCCTGGGCAGACGATTTCCGCGACCGGGGTGCCGTTGCGCACTCCTCGCAATCGTCCGGAAAAAGGCTGACGAGCGGTAACGCCCGTCAGCCTTTCTTTGATATCCCCCCGGTTCGCCGGACACAGCATCGCGGCACCGCCGGTCCGTCCCAAACGGCAGGGTTCTCTTTTTCCGCGCGCGTGTGTTCCCGCGTCCGTTTTGCTAGAATCGGGAGCCGTACCGCCGTACGCTCCGGACGAAGGTCCGTCCCGGCGCCGCATGTACCGTGCCGCCCCGTTGCCCTCCCCTTGCCGCCTCCGGCTCTTTGATGGGTTCATACCTTGAGTATCATCATCCGCTATCTGCTCCGCCAGTTCATTGGTCCGTTGT
The DNA here is from genome assembly GCA_949295265.1 of uncultured Verrucomicrobiota bacterium. Classification (GTDB taxonomy): domain Bacteria; phylum Verrucomicrobiota; class Kiritimatiellia; order RFP12; family UBA3636; genus JAEDLN01. The sequence goes on from CASFKR010000099.1 coordinate 1,372, forward strand.
TCGTCTGCCTCCTTTCGTTCAACGGGATTTTCATTCTCTTTGACCTCTTCGGACAGCTTTCGCGGTTTATTGAGGCGGATTTGCACTGGACGCAGATTCTGCATTACTACACGGGCGTCGTGTGCATGTATTCGCACTGGTTTCTGCCCGCCTCGTGCATGCTGGCCACGCTCTATACGATGTGGCAGCTTTCGCACCACAACGAGCTGACGGCCATGCGCGCCAGCGGCATCAGTTTTCACCGCCTGACGCTTCCGTTCTTCCTCGTTGCCATCATCATGTGCGGACTGGATTTCGCCAGTGCCGAATTTCTGACGCCCAATCTGGCCGCCTGGTCCGAGAAAATGAAGGCGTCCCAGTTCAAGGCGACGGGCTACGAGCGCGTCGAGAATCACCTCTACATCAATACGGGGGCGGGGCGCCAATGGCGCTTCCATTCCGTCGATATTTCGTCCGACAGGGGCTTCGCCAACGTGGATGCTCCGGTGGAAATCACGCACGACACCGACGGCATCGACGACTGGGGCGTGCGCGCGGACAAGGCCACCTATGCGGACGGGCTGTGGTGGCTCCACAACCCCAGGTTCATCTATTTCGACGTCGACGGCTCCGAACTGCCGGAATCCGCCGTTTCCTCTCCGCCTCTGCCCTCCGTCTTTCCGTTTCCGGAACTCACGGAGACGCCGCACGACATGCTCATCGGCGTGCGCGACTGGATGTATCTGGGGGCCCGCGATATGCTGCGCATCCTGCGCACCACCGGCGGCACCCCGGAAAAATGGTTCGATTTCTGGTATTCGCTGGCTGCACCCTGGACCTGCATCGTCATCACGCTCTTCGCCATTCCGGCGGGCATCACCACGAGCCGTCAGTCCGTCTTCAAAGGCGTCGCGCTCGTGCTCATCACCTTTTTCAGCTTCTACGGCTTCACCCTCGTTCTCGAATTCTTCGGCCAGCATGGCGTCCTGTATCCCTTCCTGGCCGCCTGGCTTCCCAATCTCGTTTTCCTCGCAATCGGGCTCGGTCTGTACCGCCGCCTGACCTGAGTTCCGCTCCTTTCCACCCTATTTGACGCACCCCCTGCGCCGCTCCATTTTTCTCCCCCATGAAATACGTCAGTACCCGCGGTCAGATTGACCCCGTTCCCTTTCAGGAAGCCGTTCTGATGGGCCTCGCCCGCGATGGCGGGCTCCTGCTTCCGGAGCACTTCCCGGATGTCCGTGACCGGCTCGACGCCTGGCGCGCCCTCCCCTACGAGCAGCTCGCCTTCGAGATTATGAGCCGCTACATCGGGGACATCCCCGCCGACGATCTGCGCAACATCATCCGCAAATCCTACGAACGGTTCCGTCCCGTTCCGGCCGGCGGCGCCGTCCTCGGACAGGGGCCCCAGATCGTTCCCGTGCGGTCCGTCGGTCCTGTCTATCTGCTCGAGCTTTTCCACGGTCCCACCTATGCATTCAAGGATGTGGCGCTCCAGTTCCTCGGCAACCTCTTCGAGTATGTCCTGGGCCGGCGCAACACCGAGATGAACATTGTGGTCGCCACCTCCGGCGATACCGGTTCGGCCGCCATTCACGGCGTGCGCGGACGCAGCAATATCCGCATCTTCGTACTGCACCCCGCGGGACGCGTCTCGCCCGTGCAGGAACTGCAGATGACGAGCGTGCTCGACGACAACGTCTTCAACATCGCGCTTGAAGGCACCTTCGACGACGCGCAGTCCATCGTCAAGGCGCTCTTCCGCAATCTACCCTTCAAAGACGCCCGCCATCTGGGCGCCGTCAATTCTATCAACTGGGCCCGGATTCTCGCGCAGATCGTCTACTACTTCTACGCCGCTTTCCGCGTCATGGACGCCACCGGCTCGCAGAAGGTCTCCTTCTCGGTGCCGACCGGCAATTTCGGCGATATCTTCGCCGGGTATGCAGCCGCCAGGATGGGGCTGCCCACCGACAAGCTCATTCTCGCCACCAACGAAAATGACATCCTGAGCCGCTTCTTCTCGACCGGCGACTATGCGCGCGGCACCGTCGTGCCCACGCTTTCTCCGTCGATGGACATCCAGATTGCCTCCAACTTCGAGCGCTGGCTCTATCTGCATGCGGGCAACGACGCCGCGCAGGTCCGCGCCTGGATGGAGGCGTTCGCGCAGACCGGCTCCATCCACGTGAGCCCGCGCACCGGGGAGGAGCGGCTCGACCCGTGGCTCGTCGCGGGTCGCGCCGATACGAACCAGACCAACGAAACCATCCGCGCCTTCTGGACCGAATACGGCTACACGCTCGATCCCCACTCCGCGGTCGGCGTCTCCGTCGCCCTGCGCAAGCCCAATCCCGCGAATACGCCGCTCATCTGCCTCTGCACGGCCTCGCCCGCGAAGTTCCCCGATGCCGTCATCGGCGCCGCCGGTTCCGAAGCCGCCGTCCACGAAGCGGGCATCGATGCGCTTCAGGGCGCACTGACCCGCAAGACGACCCTTCCCAACAGCGTCAAGGCCGTCGAAGACTTCGTCGCCGCCCATTGCTGACCCCCTCTCCCGCTCCGCAGGACCCCTGCGGAGCGGGCATTTTATATCCCGAATCCCGCCCGACTCCACCGGAGTCAGTCCTGCCGTCGGCAGGACTGCGCGCGTACCGCCCCGCTGAACGCCGCATCATTCCGCCCGCTCCGCCCGGCCGCATCTGTGTGCCCCGTCATGAACAACTACCATACCCATACTTTTCGTTGCCGGCATGCCCGCGGCTCCGATGAGGAGTTTGTTCAGGCCGCCATTGCCGCCGGTTTTGAAACGCTCGGCTTCTCCGACCACTGCCCGTGGCCGTATCCGGACGGCTATGTCTCCGGCATCCGGATGACGCCCGACCAGCTGCCGGGCTACTGCGCCTCCCTGGCCCGGTTGCGCGAAAAATACGCCGGTCAGATCCGCATCTGCATCGGCCTCGAGTGCGAGTACAGTCCCGTCCTCGATGCCGCCGAGGAGGAGCTCTTTGCCGCGCAACCGCTCGACTACCGGATTCTCGCGCAGCATTTTCTCTATGCGGAAAGCGAGACGCACTATGTGGGCGAGCCGACCACGGACGAAGCCGCGCTCGCGCGCTATGTCGACCTCTGTCTGGAAGCGCTGGAAACGGGGCGCTACCTGTACCTGGCGCATCCCGATCTGTTCAATTTCGTCGGGGACGAAAAAATCTTCCGCCGCCACTATCTGCGCCTCTGCGAGTGGATGGCCCGGCACAACTACCCGGCCGAGGTCAATATTCTCGGGCTGTCGACGAACCGCCATTACCCGACGGAGCGCTTCCTGCGCATTGCCGCCGAAGCCGGTTGCAAAGGAATCATCGGCATCGACGCCCATTTCCCGGCCGCCCTCCTGGACACGCTCAACATCAACCGCGGCAAAGGCCGCGCCGCCTTCTGCGGTCTCCCCCTCATCGACGCCCTCACCAAGCCAGCCCGCTGACCCATGGCGGCCGCATCGACATTCCCTGCACCCGAACCGGCACCACCGGTTCCGCCCCCCCTGCAAGGCTTCCCCCCATAAACGGGCGAAAGCCTGCAAGCGGCTTTTCGCACTCGATGCGGATGTTCTGGAAGATGAAATTCTCCGGCTCAGTCCGGACCTTCTGGATTTACTCCTGCAAGACCACGCGGAAGGCACGGACACCGCCCCGCGCAATATCTTCTGGGCCACCGGCGATTATCAGGCGCGCGGCGAAGGCTATCAATGGCATGACCAGATACGCCCCGGCCTCATCACCGGAGCGAACGGGCATGTCATCATGCCCCGGTTTCTCAAGCGCCCGGACTGTCAGACCGCCCGCGTTCACGGCATGGCGGAAGTCTTCACCCCCGCCTGGATCTGCAATACGCAGAACAATTTTTTGGATGAGGCCTGGTTCGGACGCAAAAACGTCTTCAACGTCCCCGTCACCCATCCGGACGGTTCTCCGGGCTGGGAACCGACGGCGGAAAAGATCGCCTTTCCGCCGGGAAAAACCTGGCAGCAGTATATTCGGGACACGCGCCTGGAAATCACGTGCGGAGAAGCCCCGTACGTCGCCTCCCGCTACGATGCTGCTTCCGGCACGTTCCTGCCCGTCCGCTCCGCTTCCGGGGCGTGGTTCCGGATTGGACTGATTGACCGGAAACTCCGTGTCGTCTCCGAAAACACCACAACCTCGGAAACCTGGCTCGAGGCTGCGCTCGACGCGTTTCGCTCCACGTATGCGTTCGAGTGGCAGGGTGACAGCCTTTTCCTGGCACGGGAAACGCTCTTTGTCACCTTGATCGAGTACTACCGGGAAATCTTCGGCAGCGACCCGAAGCTCTCTTCCCTTCGGGCTGCAGCCGGTATTATTTCATGGAATGTCTGGCAAATGGACGGCCGCAAAGCCGTTCTCCCCGGCTCCTGCCATCCCGTCACCCGGCAACCCGACGCCAACGATCTCTTTGCGGACGATCCGGCCTTTGCGCTTGCGGAAACCACCGAACCCTGCCCCGGGTGCAAAGCACAGGAAACAGGCGCCCCCGGTTCCATCCTGCGGCATAACGGCATCTTCTGCCGCATCCGGGAATGGCCGGCACACAAAAAGCCGCGCGTTCTCCGCTTTACTGACGCTCTCTCCCCGAACCGCTCCGCCCCATGAAATACAAACCCAACTTCAAGTTCAACCTTGTTTACGTCATCCAGATCGATGACGAACGGCACCGGGGCGCCCTGAAAGTCGGAGATGCAACCGCCAGGGATGACTGCAGCTTTGACGAACCGCCCAACAGCGACGCGCTGAACAAATCTGCGCACCTGCGGATTCGCGAGTACACCACCACCGCCGCCATTCCGTACCAGCTCCTCCATGCCGAACTGACCCTCTGTCACCGCGATGGAAAAGTCTGCGGCTTTACCGACAAAGACGTTCACAAGGTCCTCGAAAACTCCGGCTACAAACGCCGGAAATTTCCTGACGTCGAGTCTTACGGTAATGAATGGTTCGAAGCCGACCTGGACACCATCAAACGCGCCATCAAAGCTTGCAAGCGCGGCGAATCGTCGCTTCTTCCCGGAGTTACCGAGGGGAACAAGCCCCCGGCTCCCATCCAATTCCGTCCGGAACAGCGAAAAGCCATCGACCAGACCGTCAATCGCTTCCAAAAAGGCGACAAGATGCTCTGGAACGCCAAGATGCGCTTCGGAAAGACGCTTTCCGCGCTTCAGGTAGCCCGGGAAATGGATTTCAAGCGCACCCTCATTCTCACCCACCGGCCCGTCGTCAATCAGGGATGGTACGAAGATTTCCGGAAAATCTTTTTCGACCGCGACAACTTCGCCTACGGCTCCCGGCAGGAGAAAATCGGCTGGACGTTCCGGAGTCTCGAAGAGGAAGCCGCCGAGACGAATCTCCATTACGTCTATTTCGCCTCCATGGAAGACCTCCGCGGCTCGCAGCTCGTCGGCGGCTCGTTCGACAAAAACGAAGAGATTTTCTCGGCCGACTGGAACTTCATCATCGTCGATGAAGCCCATGAAGGCACACAGACCGAACTGGGGCAAGCCGTCCTCAACCTCCTTCTGGACAAAAAGCCCGCTCCCCGCCTCCTCGAACTCTCCGGTACGCCCTTCAATCTGCTCGATCAATACAGCCCGGATGAAGTGTACACCTGGGATTACGGCATGGAGCAGGAGGCCAAGGAAAAGTGGGACGAAAAACACTTCGGCGACCCCAATCCCTACATCGGGCTGCCCCGCCTGAACATGCGCGTCTACAACCTGGGCGATGTGTTCAAACCGTTTCAGCTGGAAGGGAAGTTCTTCAACTTCCGCGAATTCTTCCGCGTTCAGGAGAACGGCTCCTTCCTGCATGAACATGAGGTCCGCGGTTTTCTCGACCTCATGACCAAAGAGGATGACGACAGTTTTTACCCGTTTGCCAATGAGCAGTACCGCTCCATCTTCCGGCATACACTCTGGATGGTGCCCGGTGTGCGCGAAGCCAAAGCGCTCAGCACCATGCTTCAGGAGCATCCCGTCTTCAGGAAGGCCAACTTCGAGATTGTCAACGTTGCCGGTGACGGCGACGAATACGTGGATGCGGAAAACCGCGACGCGCTCAAAAAGGTTCAGGACGCCATCGGCCCGGATCCCGACGCCACACGGACCATTACCCTCTCCTGCGGCCGCCTGACGACGGGGGTCTCCGTCCCCGCCTGGACTGCCGTGCTCATGCTCTCCGGCTCCTACAACACGGCGGCATCCGGCTATCTGCAAACCATTTTCCGGGTACAGACGCCCGCCACCATCAATGGCCGCCGCAAGGAGGAATGCTACGTCTTTGACTTTGCGCCGGACCGCACCCTCACCGTACTTGCGGAGGCGGCACAGGCCGCCGCCATGGTCAGCGATACCGCTTCGAAGAGCGAAAGAGAGAATCTGGAACGGTTCTTGAACTTTCTCCCGGTCATTTCGTACGAAGGCTCCAGAATGGTCGAGTACAGCGCGCACGTCATGCTCGCCCATATCCGGAAGGCGCAGATCGAGCGCGTAATCCGTACCGGCTTTGAAGATACCAAGCTGTACAACAACGACTTGCTGCTCAAACTTGAAGGCATCGACCTCAACAAATTCAACGACCTGAACGCCCGCATCGGCAAAACGAAGGCGCTTCCCAAAACCAAAGAAATCGTCATTAACAGCAATCAGCTGGACGGCGAAAAGAACGGCAACGCGGCGGACGACACCAAAACCCCCGGCAAACATCCCGACGATACCCTCAGCGCGGCAGACGCTGCGGAAAGACAAAAACGCCGGGTACAGCAGAAAAACCGCCAGGCCGCCATCTCCATCCTCCGGGGCATTTCCATCCGGATGCCGCTGCTCATCTACGGCGCGGAACTCCAGGATGATACGCAGGACATCACCATCGACAATTTCACCGACATCGTCGACGACGTCTCGTGGAAGGAATTCATGCCGGACGGCGTTACGAAGAAAATCTTCAACGAGTTCAGGAAGTATTACGACGAAACGGTCTTCCGGGAAGCCGGGCAACGCATCCGCGCCATGGCCCGTGCCGCTGATGAACTCGATGTGGAAGACCGCATCGCCCGCATTACGGACATTTTCGCCCATTTCCGCAACCCGGACAAAGAGACGGTGCTCACCCCCTGGCGCGTCGTCAACCTCCATCTCGGCTCGGCGCTCGGCGGCTGGGCCTTCTTCGACGAAGCCCAAAATTACACCAAGGCGCTTGAAACGCCGCATTTCGCGGACAGGGGCCCCGTCACGGCAGAGATTTTCTCCCCGACGTCCAAGGTCCTCGAAATCAATGCCAAATCCGGGCTTTACCCGCTGTATGTGTCGTACAGCATCTTCCGGAGCCGGTTGAAGGAGCGCGCCCCCTCTTCGCTGCCGCTCGAAGAGCAGCTCAAGCTCTGGGACCGGACGCTGACGGAGAACGTCTTCGTGGTGTGCAAATCCCCGATGGCCCGGGCCATCACCAAGCGTACGCTCATCGGCTTCCGCTCGGCCCATGTCAATGTCCACTATTTCCCGCACCTGATCAACACCGTCCGTTCAGCACCCCAAAAAATCATCCGGGACATCCGCAACGGACAGACCTTCTGGAAAAACAACACCGAAAAAGCCATGAAATTCAACGCTGTTGTCGGGAATCCGCCGTATCAGGAAATGGTGGCTCAGAAAGAGACCAACAATGGGCAAAAAAGAAGTTCAAGCATTTTCCAGCATTTCCAGGAGTTGAGCGACAAACTTGGCCGCTATTCCTGCCTCATCTATCCCGGAGCGCGTTGGATTCATCGCTCCGGCAAGGGTCTGGAACAGTTTGGTTTCAACCAAATCAATGATCCGCACCTTGCAATGGTAACCTTCTATCCGGACGCTTCGGAGATTTTCCCGGGAGTTAGCATTGCAGATGGTCTATCCATTGTCCTCAAAGACGCCCAGAAAACGGAACAAGGCTTCCATTATGTTCACTCCTTGCATGGCACTGTAACCTCCGTGGAGGCGGCGTGTCCCGGAGATGGCGTCTTTGTTCTTAATCCGAAAGTAGCCGATATTGCGCGTAATTTGGAAGACGCCATTCATCAATTTGCGTCCCTTCATGATTCCGTTTTATCGCAAAAATTATTCGGTATTGAAAGCGATTTTGTCGAGAAGAATCCGAATTTAGTCCGGCTGATGAAAGGCACAGACGACTTTAATCCGGAAACGGAAGTAAAACTCTTTACCAATGATAAAGCCGGAAAAAGCGGTCGTGCCCGGTGGTACGCTGTTCGTAAAGAAATAATTGAATCGGGGGGGGGGCAGGTTATCTTGAACCCTTCCCCAAAAGTGAGACACGAAGAGTGTCCCCCTTGTCGTAAGTAAGGGTATTCTACAAAACTGGTTGTCAGTTGGACAAGGGGTTGGAAT
>CASFKR010000100.1 GCA_949295265.1 uncultured Verrucomicrobiota bacterium
CCGACAGTCTTCCTAATTTTCCTATCTCCTAAATTCTCGCTACCCGTAAAGGGCTCTTTAGATGCCAATCCAATGGTAACATCATATTTGACGCAACCTTAATTATCCCTTTTCACTTTTCGGTAACCGTAATTATGACGCAACCCGCCGGGAAATTTGCATCTTTCCGGTTGAACCGGAATTCGTTAGAATGGAAGACGTTATCCGTTCTTCCATCTGTCCGATCTTCCAACCCGCCGCAAGACGGCAGATTGCCGCTCTCAGGGGGCAGATTGCCGCTCTCAGGGGACAGATTGCCCCTCCGGGTGTTTTGGAGTTTCTTATGCCGAATCCGCTTCTTGACAACGTCAACATCAAATCCATTGTTCCGCTGGCTACGCCGTCGGAACTTCGTCACCAACTGCCGGAATCCACCCTGGCCGCCAATCAGGTTCAGAAGGGGCGCCACGTCATTGAGCAGATTCTCGATGGCGACGACCCGCGCATCATGGCGATCGTCGGGCCCTGCTCCATTCACAATCTGGATGCCGCCACCGAGTACGCGCGGCGGTTGCGCGCCCTGTCCGATGAAATCGGCGACACGGTCTACGTCATCATGCGCGTCTATTTCGAAAAGCCGCGCACCGTGCTGGGCTGGAAGGGCCTGATCAACGACCCCTATCTGAACGACACCTTCCGCATTGAAGACGGGCTGCGCCTCGCACGCCGGTTCCTCATCACCATCGCCGAGCTGGGGCTCCCCGCCGCCACCGAAATTCTCGATACCCTGACGCCCCAGTACATCGGAGATCTGATTTCCTGGACCGCCATCGGCGCCCGTACCGCCGAGGCGCAGACGCACCGCGAAATCGCGTCCGGACTCTCCACGCCGGTCGGCTTCAAAAACGGCACCGACGGCACGTTCGACGCGTGCGTCAACGGCATTGCCTCCGCCCTCGGGCAGCATCACTTCCTCGGCGTCACGGACGACGGGCTGCCCGCCGTCTTCGCCACGGCCGGCAACCCGTATGCGCACGTTGTCCTGCGCGGCGGCCACGACCCGAATTTCGACGCCGCCCACGTCGCCGAATGCGAAAAACGGCTCAAGAATGCGCATCTGCCGCAGAACATCGTCATCGACTGCTCCCACGCCAACTCGCACAAAAAGCCCGAAGAACAGGGCACCGTTCTGCGCGATGTGCTGACCCAGATCGAACAGGGCAATACGTCCATCCGCGGCATCATGCTCGAGAGCTTCCTCGACTGGGGCAACCAGAAAATCCCCAAAGACCTGCGCGAATTGCGTCCGGGCCTTTCCGTAACGGACGCCTGCATCGACTGGGCCACCACCGAGCAGCTGCTCCGGGAAATGCACGAGCGACTCGCCCCCGTCATTGCGGCGCGGCGCAATCCGCCGAAGGCGCCGAACGCCTGACGCGCGCCCGGATCCGCCCTCCCCTGCCCATGATTGACCTTCTGCCAACGGGACTGCCCGCCTTCAAGGCGAATCTGCATACCCATTCCACGTTCTCCGACGGTGCGCTGACACCCGGAGAACTGAAGGCGTTCTATCTGTCGCAGGGCATCTCCGTCGTGGCCTTTACGGACCACGAAATGCTCCACAACCACAGTGAACTGACGGAGCCGGGCGTTTTCACGGCGCTGACGGGCTACGAACTGGGATTCAACGACGTGCTGCGGCTCGACAAGCACGGGCTGCCGATTGTCCACCTGAACCTCCTGGCGCGGCGGCCCGACCTGCTTACGCACGTCAATTTCCGTCCGGAATGGTGCTGGGCGTCTTCCCGGGCGCACCGCGAAGCCGCGCGCTCCAACGGCATCGTGCGCGGCCGCTTCGCCGATGCCGCCACGCTCAATGCCACCATCGCCGATGCGCGAGAAGTCGGCTTCCTGGTTACGCTCAACCACCCGGCGTGGTCGCTGATTCCCGAATCGCTGCTTACGGCGCTCACCGGACTCTGGGGCTTCGAAATCTACAACACCTCGGCGCACATCAACGGCGGCAGCAACGATTGCGGACAGCTGTACGACACCGCGCTGCGCACACAGCCGCACCTCTGTTGCATCGCCGCAGACGATACGCACCTCAAAGCGCCCTGCGGACATCCGCGATGCGACCGCGGGCGCGGCTGGGTGACCTTTTTCGCGCCGGATATCGAATACGCCTCCGTCATCACCGCGCTCGAACAGGCGCATTTCTATGCGTCGAACGGCCCGGAAATCACCTCCCTGCGCATCGACGGCACCTTCCTGCGCGTCACCTGCTCGCCCGTCCGCTCCATCTACCTGCGCAGCTCGGACCGACGCGTCTCCTCCGTCCTTGCCAGCCCGTCCGGACCGCTCATCACCGAAGCCGCCCTCCGCATCAAAAATGCGATGACGGGTCCGCTGCGTCTCATTCTGACCGATGAGCAGGGCCGTCAGGCGTGGACCAATCCCATCCCGTGGCCGTACCCCGCCGCCGCGGAACCGCTCCCCGCATGACCGTCGCCTGTCTCCATCCCTTTCCTTCCCCATTGTACCCGCCCTGTTGTCATGAAATTTGCCCGTTACGGAAAGTCTTATCAGCTGGTAATCCGCAATGCCGATGACCTGCGGGTTCTGCTCACCCTCGATGAATCGCACTGGGCCGCCACCTCGGCACCCACGGCGGCCTTTCTCGAAGATCCCGCCTTTCTCGCACATCTGGATACCGACAAAAACGGCCGTGTCATGACCGATGAGGTGCTGGCCGCCACACGCTGGCTGCTCGACACCCTGGCCGACACCTCCAAGATCGGTGAACCCAAAGACGAAATTCCCGTCTCCTTCATCCGCACGGACGGACCCGCCGGGCAGGCGCTTCTGACGACGGCGACCTACGTCAACGAGCAGTGCAACCCGGACGGCAAGTCGGTCAGCCTCGCGCATGTGCGCAGCTGCATGGCGGATTTGCGCGCCAAGCCGCTCAACGGCGACGGCATTCTGATTGCGGATGCCGCCGGAAACGATGCGGAACTCGCCGCCTATATTTCCGCCGCCGTCGCGGCCACGGGCGGTTCGCCCGACCTTTCCGGCAAGCAGGGCGTCTCCTCTGCGCAGCTGGCAGCCTTCCGCCAGGCCATCACCGATTTTCTCGCGTGGAAAGACCGCGGCACGCCGGATAACGGAGAGACCATGCCCTTCGGTGCGGACACGCCTTCGCTGTATGCCTCATTCGTCAGCAATGCTCAGGCGATCGACCATTTCTTCTTCCTCGTCGGCTTCGACCGCTTTGCACCGGATCAGGCGGCGAAGTTCCTCGCCGCCGACGGTGCCGCCGCCGATCCGGATGCGGCCCTCGCCGCCGCCCCCGTTGCGAAGCCGCTGGAAGACGGCTCGCTCCCCCTGTGCGGCGACAACGTCAACCCCAAGGCGCGCGCCGCCCTCGCCGCGCTCCGCGACGGGCTCGTGAAGCGCGTCCTCGGCGGCGAACCCGTCGCCATCAGCGAAGCGCAGTGGCAGACCATCCGCGAGCGTCTGGCTCCCTATGCCGCCTATCTGGCGGACAAAAAGGGCGCCATTGTGGAAGCGCTCCCGGAAGCCGATCTGCGCGGCTGGGCCGCTTCGGACGTTGCCGCACGCGCCGATGCGCTGCAGACCGCCGATGAAGTCGTCGCCAAACGCGTGGCCGCCTTTGCCGATCTGGAGCGCCTCCTGCTCTACCATCGCCGCCTCATCCGCTTCCTCAACAACTTCACGGCGCTCACGGAATTCTACAATCCCAAAGCCACCGCCCTCTTCGAGCGCGGACGCCTCCTCATCGACGGACGCTGGCTCAATCTGTGCATGGAAGTGCCCGACCCCGCCGCCCATGCCGCCGTCGCCAAGGCCTCCGGCATTTTCACCGTCTACGCGAAAATCACGCCCTCCGGCGGCGCACCCTACACGATCGTCGCCCCGGCGACGGTCGGCTCCCGCGGCAAACTCCAGGCGGGCAAACGCGGCGTCTTTTTCGATGTCCGGAACCATGAGCACGATGCCATCGTGACCTCCGTCATCGAAAATCCCATTTCGCTGATGGAAGCCGTGCTTGCGCCCTTCAAAAACATCGCCAACATGCTGCTCGGCAAAATCGACGCCCTGTCCACGCAGGCGCAGACCGGGCTCGAAAAGGCGGCCGACAGCGCGGTGACCGACGTCATGAGCGGCAAATCCGTGACGGATTCGAAACCGGCCGCCCCGCCCACTCAGAATATGGGCAACCTCTTCATGGGCGTGTCGGTATCCATTGCGGCTTTGAGTTCCGGTTTTGCGTTCTTCGCGAAGAGCCTCTCCGGCATGTCGGTCCGGGCGCGGTGCCTGACGGGGCTCTCGGCGCTGCTGATCGTCTTCGGACCGGTCATTCTCGCGGGCGTCATCAAGCTGCTCCGTCAGGATATCGGACCGCTCCTGGAAGGTGCGGGCTGGAGCATCAACCGTTCGATGGGGCTCACGTGGCATCTGCGCCGCCAGCTGACGGTCCGTAAGCCCTATCCGCGCGAGGCGGATGGCACGCCGCGCCGCCGGCGCCGCACCATTCTGCTTTCGCTCATCAATCTGGCATTGCTCGCAGGCATCATCTGGACCTGCATTCGCCTCTGGATCGGCGAATAAAGCCCCCGCCACAACCGCCTGTCGCGCCCCTGCGTTGCCGCGTGCCGCGCAGGGGCGCTTTGTATACGCTGGATCTCGCCGATAAAAAAAACTCACTCGTCTGCGCCTCCGGCGCGGCTACGCCAGGCGCATAAACGCGCAGGCGCGGCATCCGGAGATGCCACGCCTGCACTGGAAGTTTGATACAGGATGTTTACTTCTTGAGAGAAGCGCCGATGGAGGCGTTGCCGACGAGGAGCGAGTAGCGGCGGAGCCAGCCGCCAAAGCCGCGCGGAGCCCATTCCTTGGCTTCGGCACGGCGCTTGGCCAGTTCTTCATCGCTCAGCCGGTGATTGAGCGTGCGCGCCTCGATATCGATGTCGATGATGTCGCCGTCGCGGAGCAGCCCGATATCGCCGCCCTCGGCAGCTTCCGGAGAGACGTGTCCGATGCAGGCGCCATGCGTGGCGCCGGAGAAACGGCCGTCCGTTATGAGCGCCACGGACTCGCCGAGACCGGCACCGATGATGTATGCCGTCGGAGCCAGCATCTCCTGCATGCCGGGACCGCCCTTGGGGCCTTCGTAGCGGATGACCACGACGTGGCCGGGCTTGACCTTGCCGCCGAGAATGCCCTCGCACGCCTCCTCCTGAGAATCAAAGCAGATGGCCTTGCCGGAGAACTTCATCATGGATGCGTAGACGCCCGCCTTCTTGACGACGGAGCCCTGACGCGCCAAGTTGCCGAAGAGAACGGACAGACCGCCATCCCTCGAGTAGGCGTTGTCCAGCGTGCGGATGACGGCTTCGTCCTTGACCTCGGCTTCGCCGATGATCTCCCCCAGCGTCTTGCCGCTCACGGTCGGGGTGTCCATGTGGAGGAGTCCGGGGATTTCCGCCACGCGCTTGAGGATGGCGGGAACGCCGCCGGCGCGGTTGACGTCCTCCATGTGATACGCGCAGCTGGGCGCGACCTTGCAGACGTTGGGCGTGCGGCGGGAAAGCGCGTCGATGCGGTCGAGGCTGTAATCCAGATCGGCCTCGCGCGCGATGGCGAGCGTATGGAGCACGGTATTCGTGGAGCCGCCCATGGCCATGTCGAGGATGAAAGCGTTGTCGATGCTCTCCATCGTGACGATGTCGCGGGGCCGCGGGCCCTGCGCCTTGGCCATTTCGACAATGCGGCGGGCGGCGGCCTTCCAGAGGTCGATGCGTTCCGGCGCGATGGCGGGGATGGAGCCGTTGCCGGGCAGGGCCAGACCGATGGCTTCGCAGAGGCAGTTCATCGAATTGGCGGTGAACATGCCGGAGCAGGAGCCGCAGCCCGGGCAGGCATTCTGTTCGATGCGCTCGAGCCCGGCTTCATCCAGTTTGCCGACCTTGTAGGCGGAAACCGCCTCGTAGGTGGAGTTGTAATCGAGCACCTTGCCCGTTGCGGGATCTTTGCCGGCCATCATGGGACCGCCCGAGCAGAAAATCGCCGGGACGTTGGCGCGGATGGCGCCGAGAATCATGCCCGGGACGATCTTGTCGCAGCTCGGGATGCAGATCAGGGCGTCGAACTTGTGCGCCGCCACCTCGGTCTCCACGCAGTCGGCAATCAGTTCGCGGCTCGGGAGCGAATACTTCATGCCGGTGTGGGCCATGGCGATGCCGTCGCACACACCGATGGTGTTGAACTGGAACGGGATGCCGCCCGCCTCGCGGATGGCCTGCTCGATGAGCTCGCCCACTTTGTTGAGGTGGTTGTGGCCGGGAATGATTTCGACGTAGGAATTGCAGACGCCGATAAACGGCTTGTCGAAATCTTCCTTCTTCAGACCGTCCGCATACAGAAGACTGCGGTGCGGCGCGCGCTCAAAACCTTTTTTGATGGTGTCGCTGTTCATGGGAAAAGCAAATGAATCGGATGGAAAGGAATGTCGGGAAAGAAGCGGATGAAAAGCGGGAGTGGCTACGGCGCGGCGTCGGGCGAGGCGGGGGCGCGGGTGAGCATGGGGCGGCGATACCCTGCGAGACGGCGCAGCGTGACGCCCGCCTCGGCGAGGATGGCGCGCGTCTGCTCCGTCACGGAATACTCCTCGTCGTACACCACCTCGCGGATGCCCGCATTGATGATCATCTTGGAGCACATCAGGCACGGGGAAAGCGTCACGTAGATGGTCGCGCCCTTCGTGCTGATGCCGTGATAGGCGGCCTGCGTGATGGAATTTTCCTCCGCATGCGAGCAGATGCACTCGCCGAGTCCGCTTCCGCTGGGCACATTCGAATGGCAGCGCTCGCACCCGCCGTCGCAGCAATTGCGGACGCCGCGGGGTGTGCCGTTGTAGCCGGTGGAGATGATGCGGTAATCCTTGACGATCAGCGCCGCCACATTGCGGCGGCAGCAGTTGCTCCGCGTCTTGACGACGTGGGCAATGTCCATGAAATACGTATCCCAATCAGGCCGTTTGTTGACGGGTTCAGAGCCCTGCGGGGGCAGCGGCGCCTGAGCGGCCGCCGTTTCGGACGCCTCACACATGGTGGTGCCTAGGCGCGGGTGATGGAAAGAATGAGCACCGGGTCCGTGGGAACATCCGCGAAATACCCCATGCGCCCGGTCGGGACGGTGGCAATGGCGTCGAGCACGTCAAAGCCGTCGGTGAGTTTCCCGAAGACGCAATAGCCGTAGCCCTGGACCGTGGAGGACTTGTAGTTGAGGAAATCGTTGTCGGCGTGATTGATGAAGAACTGGCAAGTCGCCGAATCCACAATCTGCGTCCGCGCCATGGCGAGCGTGCCGCGGTCGTTGGCGAGACCGTTCTTCGCCTCGTTGCGGATGGGGTCGCGCGTATCTTTTTGGCGCATATCCACGGTAAATCCGCCGCCTTGAATCATGAAACCGCGGATGACGCGGTGGAAAATGGTGCCGTCGTAATGGTGATCATCGACGTAGGCGAGGAAGTTTTTGACCGTCTCGGGGGCTTTGTCCTCGTAGAGTTCGGCGGTCATTACGCCCTTGGAGGTTTCAATCCGGATTTTCGTGCTCATGACAGGTTTGCTTTCTGCGGATACCGCTGGAAGAAAAGGGAAATGTTTCGTGCAAACATTCAGGGTTTATCATAGGTTTGGAGGGGCGGTTTGTCAAATGCGTCCGCACGCCGGGAGACACCCGTTTCAGCGTGTTTTCGACACGAAAAACAGACGCCCCCTTCCGCACCTTCCGGAACCCTCCGACGCTGGTGCAAAGCCGCCGATATCAATCGGAATGACCGGGCGCGAAGCGTCCGGCAGTGCCAGCGGGGATTCCCCCGCCCGAAGATTCCGATTGTCCGCTCCCGGACGGGCGTCACCCCGGCACTTCGCGCCAGTCGGCAAGGGTGCGGGTTTTGGTGGAAAAGACGGCGCCGATTTTGTGAACCGTGCGCGTATCGCCGGCGTACCCGTTGCGCTCAATCTGCTCGAGCGCCTCTTCCACGGGCTTGTCGACCTTGAACTCGAAGAGGTAGACGTGTTCGGGCGTTTCGACCACGCTGTCGATGCGCCCCTGAGACGTGTGCTTCTCCGTGTGGACATATTTGCCGGACAGCAGAAAAATGCAGGCGACCACGTTGCGGAAGACGCTTTCGGATTTCAGGGCCGCATCCGCTCCCTCGTGATACGGAAGATCGGCGAGCAGGCCCTGCAACTTCTCCATAAAGGACTTTGTGTTGCCGGTTTCCAAATCGCGGGACATCCCATTGATGACAAGCGATGTCTGGTCTTTATCGGCAAGCTGGGTGACGTAGGGAATCAAGACCTTCAGGAATCCGTACCGCACCTCATCATTCGGATAATCCAGCGTGTATTCATCGTACTTGGCGTCATAAGCCTTTATCGTGAGGTAGCCGGATTGAAAGAGGAGCGTCAACGGATTGTCATTATCCTCGTAAGCACTGGTAAGGACTTCACTGTTTACGATGAGTTTATCCTGTGCTGGAAGATTCCGCAGTTGGTCGAGATTGTTTTGGAGCGCTTTTAACAAAAGAGAAGGCGTTCCGGATTCAAACCAGTAGTTTTTGAACTTCTTGTCATCGAAGGCATTGATGAGGCTGAAGGGATTGTAAACCCCGGGGATATCCTCGTCCTCGCAAAAGCGATATTCGTCGTACTGCTGCCGCAGTTTTTCCAGACAAGCCTCACGAGAAAGATTTTGAAAAGCGGCCATCGCATCGACTTCCGGCCCGAACGTCGCCTCCATCTCCGCCTGTGTGATGCCGCAGAGCGTGGCGTACTCGCGCTTCATCGAGAGATTCTTGAGCTGGTTGAGGTCGCTGAAGATGGATACCTTCGCGAATTTCGTGATGCCGGTAAGCCACGCAAAACGGAAACAATGCCCCATGCTTTTCAGGTTGCCGTAGAACCCCTTGAGCGTGGACCGAATCCGTTCGCGTTCCTCACCTTCGGTCTCCAGAAGCGGCTTGTCGTACTCATCCACAAGCAGGACAACCTGTTTACCGGTCTTCTCCAGAGCCGACCGGATGATCTTCCGGAAGCGAGACTCAGGTAAATCGCTTTCCTTTTCGATTCCAAACGACTTCTCCCACGTCTCGAGATGCTCATCCATCGCCACCTCGAACGTTCCCGGGCGATTGAAGTTAAAACCCGTAAAATCCAGATAGAGTACCGGATATGCTTTCCATTCCGTCTCCAGTTTCTCGATGGCAAGACCCTTGAACAGGTCATTCTTGCCTTCGAAGTAAGCTTGAAAGGTTGTGGTCAGCAGACTCTTGCCGAAGCGGCGCGGGCGCGACAAAAAATATTGCCGACCTTCCGCAACCAGTTTGTAGACCAAAGCAGTCTTGTCCACATAGAGGTACCCCTCTCTGCGGAGATCATCAAAAGACTGGACGCCAATGGGCAGTATACGGCTTTCGTTCATGCCTGCCAGTATAGCAATTTTTCTCCGCTCTTTCTGCAAAATACCCGTCGCCGTTCTCTCTTGAATCGCAACATAGAGGGATGAAGCCATAGGGCCCAGGGCCAAAATTGCGGAGAAAACGTTTCCGCAAGGGTGTGACCAAAATCTGTCAGAGACAAAAAATGATGGGAACATGCAGTTTCTATCATTTTTTTTTGATCCTTGATTGCCGAAGTAAACGCACCTGATTCGATGCGTTTACTTTTGCAATCCTGGACGGGTCGGGGTTCGGGTGCTGCAATCGAGGCGGGGAAGGCT